>JBMNPE010000034.1:0-15741 GCA_050943435.1 Oscillospiraceae bacterium
CCCTTTTTCTCTTTAATATCGTCGATGATCGTCTCAAAGCGTGACTTGCTGAGGCCCATGACGACATCCGAATACATCTGTACAAAGCGGCGGTAGCTGTCATATACGAATCTCTCGAACTTGGGATCCGGGTTTCCCTTTATGAGTCCTGCGGCAACCTGGTCGTTCATGCCGAGGTTGAGGATGGTGTCCATCATGCCTGGCATCGAAACCCTTGCGCCGGAACGGACTGAAACGAGAAGCGGCTTGTTGACGTCGCCGAGCTTCTTGTCGTTCATCTTTTCGATCTTCGCAAGATACTCATCGATCTGCGCTTGAATTTCATCGCTGATCTGCTCGCCGTTCTCGTAGTAATTAGTGCAGGCTTCCGTGGAGATGATGAAGCCCTGCGGAACGGGGATGCCGATGCTAGTCATTTCCGCAAGACCCGCACCTTTGCCCCCGAGCAGCTCGCGCATGCTTGCGTTGCCTTCGGAGAAAAGGTATACGTACTTGTGACTCATTTGAGATCCTCCTTGTGAATCATCACTAGTATTTTATTTTCTTTAAATGATATGTCTCGTAGTATTTTAACAAATCATCGAAAAAAGTTGTATATCATTGTAGCAAATAATGAAACAAAAAAAAGAGATTTAGACGTTTTGACCGAAAACAGAGCACCTCGGGGACCCCGATTGTGCATACGGCTGAATGCGTATCCGTGTATCAGCGGACATGCGCATACTCATTATCCGGCAGAAACACAGAAGTCCCATAAATGGGCCATCGGGAACTGAGGAATGGTCTTAATAATACTGTTACACAGTGTTTACCTGCCTTGAAAAAGGCCATGAAAGCTGTAATAATTAAACTACACTAACATGAATCAGCCGATCAGGCATACTGCTTCGGGAGGGTTCGGATGTCGAAAACAAACTGTGTAATTCTGGCGGCCGGCGAAGGGAAGAGAATGTTTGCCAGGTCGTCTAAAGTTTTATGTGAAATAGCATATAAGCCGATGATCCTGTGGGTCACTGATGCGGCATTGAATGCAGGAGTAGACAGCATATGCGCTGTCGTTTCTGATGACGATGTAAGAGCGGTCCTCCCCGAGAGCTGCGAAGTGAGATATCAGAAGGAAAGACTTGGAACCGGGCATGCGGTTCTCACCGCCGAAGATTATCTCGAGCAGCACAAAGACGAGGATACGCTCATTTTATATGGTGACGTTCCGTTCATGGACAGCGAGACAATCATCGAGTCACTGCAGGTGCACAGGGGTTCCGGTGCGGCAGTGACTGTCATTTCCGCTGTTGTGGACGACCCTACTGGCTATGGAAGGATAGTAAGGGCCGGGGGAAGGCTCCGTGAGATAGTCGAGGAGCTGGACTGCGACGATATAACCAGGTCCATCAAGGAAATAAACTCCGGTGCCGCATGGTTCAAGACAAAGAATCTCATAGACGCAATAAAGAGAATAAACAACAATAACGCCAGGGGCGAGTACTATCTCACCGATGCCATAGGCATACTGATCGCCGAAGGAGAGCAGGCGGAATGCTACAGGAGCGCGAGCCCGCTGGTCGCCCTCGGGGTCAACAAGCCGATAGATCTTCTCAACATGAATGACATGGCCAAGGAGAAGATGCTCAGGCATCACCTAGACAGAGGAGTCAGATTTGTTTCAAGGGACGGGATAGTGATAAGCCCTGATGTGGAAATAGAAGCAGGCGCGACCATCCTTCCGGGAACAGTGCTCTATGGAAAGACAAAGATCGGAAGGGACAGCGTAATAGGGCCGAATTCTCTCCTGTTCAACGTCACCATCGGGGAGAGGACGGTTTTCAACGAAAGCCAGGGCTACAATTCGGTAGTGGGCTCCGATGCCAAGATCGGGCCGTTCGTCCAGCTGAGGCCTAACTGCAGGATAGGAGACCTCGTAAAGATCGGCGATTTCGTGGAGATCAAGAATTCCAACATCGGAGAGGGCACGTCCATATCCCATCTCACATACATTGGCGACGCCGATGTCGGGGAGTACTGCAACTTCGGCTGCGGGACTGTATTTGTCAATTACGACGGCGAAAAGAAGAACAGGACAACCGTCAAGGATTTCGCCTTCATAGGGTGCAATACGAACCTCATAGCCCCGGTCACCGTCGGAAGGGCGGCATTTACAGCCGCCGGCACCACAGTCACCAAGGATGTTCCTGACGGAGCCCTTGCCCTCGACAGGGGCACTCTCATATTCAAGGAAGGCTGGGGAGAGAGGAAACTCAGATCCTATATTGAGAAGAAGACCCTCATCAAAGAGGAAAACGAGAAAAAGCGGGAAGAAAACAAATAATACGTCGGCTCTCCGTCGGCGATAATGGGACAGGAGTGATTTCATATGAATCTTCACGGCAGGGATATAAAGATATTTACGGGCAATTCCCACCCGGAACTCGCAAAGGCTATGACTGAATACCTGGGGCTTCCTCTCGGGAAGAGCGAAGTTTCCAAATTCTCAGACGGAGAGATAAACGTAAATATTATAGAGACAGTCCGCGGCAGCGATGTCTTCGTGGTGCAGTCGACAAGCTACCCGGTAAACGACCACCTGATGGAGCTCCTCATCATGATAGATGCCTTCAAGAGGGCATCCGCAGGCAGAATCACCGCAGTCATACCGTATTTCGGATACGCGAGGCAGGACAGAAAGAACAAGTCGAGGGATCCAATATCAGCAAAGCTCGTGGCGGACCTCATCACCACGGCAGGGGCTGACAGGGTTCTCACGATGGACCTTCACGCCCAGCAGATCCAGGGATTCTTCAACATCCCGGTGGACAACCTTCTTGGGGCTCCGATCCTCGGAAACTACTACCTCAAGAAGATTTCCGAAGAGGGAAACGCCGACAACATCGTCGTGATGTCACCTGATGTCGGATCCATACGCAGGGCAAGAAATTTCGCCCAGATACTGAATGTTCCCATAGCGATAGTCGATAAGAGAAGGGAAAGGGCAAATGTCAGCGAGGTAATGAACATCATAGGAGATGTCGACGGCAAGGACGTCATTATCCTCGACGACATGGTCGACACCGGCGGGACGCTCTGCCATGCGGCAGAAGCCATCAAGAAGGCAGGTGCGAGGAAAATTTCAGCGGCAGCCACTCATGCGGTGCTGTCCGGACATGCCGTTGAGCTAATAAACAATTCACCTATCGACGAAATGGTGTTCACAGACACAATAGCGATACCAAAGGAAAAGATGATTCCTAAATTCGTCGTTCTTCCTGTGGGCCAGCTGTTTGCGGAGGCAATAGCAAGGATTTATTCCGACAAGCCGCTCTCCCCGCTTTTCAAGAACTGAAATCACTGACATGCAGAAAGGCACCCGGATGTCCGGGTGCCTTTTCTTACTCTGCTACTGTTTCTTTCTGAATGCCTCTTTCAGGCCTATCCTGAAGCGCCTCACCTTCGGGAGCATGTCGCTGTAGAGCTTGTACCAGAAAGGCCTGGTAACCATGTCGTACTCGCCTACGAATTCGCAGTAGCGGCCACCGAACTGCTTCTTGAATTCGTGGAGGGACTTGAGCGGGCTGTTCTCCGGATCCCCGATGGTGCCGAACTGGTCTATCCAATCCGCCCCGTCGGCCTTTGCATCCATTATCTTTTTCCAGTACACGCGGTTGTTGAGAAATGTCTCGTTCATGATTCCGGCGCTTCCGGCGTGGACCGCCCACTCGTGCCTGCCGTATTTGACGACAAAATGGGCACTTATCACTTCTCCGTCCGGATATTTTTCTGCGTATGAAGCAAATGTGTCTATCTCGCGCGAAAGGCGGTCCAGGGTCAGCTTGGCTTCGTTTATCCTGTATTCCTTTTTGTAGGTGGCAAGCTGCTTTTCCGTGAGATCCTTCTTCTTTTTGAGCGATTCGAGAATCTTTACAGGATATGCCGTCCCTATGTAGAGCTTTGCCATGCCGTACTTTGCAAGGGTGTCGTAGAGGGTCTGGTAGTAGTCTTCCGAATACCCCACGAAATCGTCCCTCTCGCTGGTGAGGGTGATGAGCCTGTAGAGATGATGGACGTCCTCTGAACCGCCTATCCTTATGTCGCACGGGTAGTCTTCCTCGCCCTTGCGGATATTTTTCATGACATTGCCGCGGACGCGCTTCCTGAGCTCGCTCTCCGTTCTCCAGAGGTCGATCCTGAAGGTGTAGCGCGGCTGTCTTCCTCCGAAAACCCTCACGTCTCTCGTTGGGGAGTAGCCTGCTGCGAGTATCATGTCCCTGACTGCCGTGCCGTCAGGTCCGTCGGGATCGGTCTCACCGTTTCCGATTATCTCCCTCAGCTCTACGTCGGGGTCAATCTTTACGAACATCGCACCTATCGACTTCGCGTAGTTCTGGACGTGGCCCGAAAACTCCCCGAACAGGTCTTTGTCGCTGTAATCCAGCACGTACCCCCTTGGAGAATATATGTATTTAGGGAATACAGGGTTGCTCTTTACGAGGAGAAGGGCGGCAGCGGCAATGTTTCCGCTGCTGTCTTTCATCGAGGAGAGATGGTATTCCATTCCCCTCGAGAGCCTGCACACCTCTCCCCAGGCAGGGCTCTGCATGAAATGGGATTTTGTTGGATGGTTTCTTACAAAACTGTCGTATTCTTCCGGATCTGTATCTAGAATGAAGTCCATAGTGCCACCTTAAAAAATACAGGCGCCGGGCATTCTCGCCGGACGCCTGTCGATCTCTAATGCTGTCAGTTCGATGTGGATACTATCTTGGAAACCGAGTAGTAGTCTGCCGCCTTCTCGTCTACCGTGGCCTCGAGGGCATCGATGCCTTCCTGGGTGTACTGATCGAAATCGTCAGACCTGAGAATCTGGGCGAGATCAGATTTGTAGCTCTCCCATTCAGTGCCGTCAACCACATGCTCCCCTACCGAGTAGACATAGATGACGCCGTTTGAACCCATCACCCATCCGTTGGTTCCGGGATCCTTGGAGAGGACCTCTTCCAGCATGACGCTGTCCTCGGAAGTGGTGAGCGTGGATACGATCGAATCCTCAGTCAGGTTGCTCTGTGCAACTGAATCAGAGTGTGTGATCGTGTAATTTCCTATTGCAAGGGCCTGATCGTACATCGAATTGAAGAGGTCGCTCATTGAAGTCCCGCTGTTGAGCTCCTCCACAAAGGTGTCGGCCAGGCTTTCGAGCTCCTGGAGCTGGTCGGTGGAAAATTCACTCGAGTCGTTGTTGGCATCAGGGAATTTGATGTATGAGATCTTGCGGTAGTTCTCCGTGAAGCAGCTGGAGAGTTCCTCGTCAGAAATGCATTTGTCGCTTTCCGGATCCAGATACAGGTACTCGAACAGCTGGGAATACTTGTAGCTGTTGAGAGTGTTGTCCAGGAATGTCTCATACGAGATGCCGTTGCTGGTGTAGAAGGAGGAATACGTGGACCACTGGTTCTGGCAGTACAGGTCATAGTAATAGGTTACCGTGCTGTCCAGTTCCAGGCCGTACTTGGAAAACTCGTTCTCAGTAAAGACATACTTCTTGCATGTCTCTATCGTCTGCTCCCTGACATAGTCTGTAAAGCTCATGTCATCAATGGTGAGGCTCATCGCCTCGTCGAGTGTGTAGGACGCGCTGTCCCTTGAATTGAGTGTGCTCACAGCATCATCTGCGGCTGCCAGCTGGGAGATGAGATACGTCCCGCATTTCACCTCGGTATCGCCGACGGTCATGACAGTGCTCGGATTGTAGCATCCTGTCAGGAGGATCGCCAGGCATGCCGCCAGAAGGGCTGATATTGCTTTTATACGGAATTTTCTGCGCATTTACAGTGCCTCTGATTAATCAATATTTATAACTACAATAATATCTACAATGTGCAATTTAGGATTATAACAAACGGCACATGCCAATTCAAGAAGACTCGGGCTGCCATGCGGTTCTGAGGGCCTTAACGGCTTCAAGTGCAGTTGAGTCGGCAGTCTCGCCTGAAACGATCTCTGCGGATACATAGCTCTTTCCTGAAGGGGACCACATGAGATGCCCTCTGCAGAGCTTCTGGGCTTTGCCCGCGTTGGAAGTGTCGAGGTTGTCCTTGTACATTATCACATTGGACCTGTCTGCCTTTATCTCGTATATGCCGAGATCCGAGGCGATGCTCCTCCCGAGGGAGATATTGACTAGGGACGAGACTTCCGGGGGAATCTTCCCGAACCTGTCCTCGAGCTCGTCTCTCACATCGTCTGCATCGCTGTCAGTTTCTATCGACGCGATCCTCTTGTACATGGAGATTCTGCTCGAATCATCGGGTATGTAGTCCTCGGGGATATATGCATTGACGGAGAGGTCCATTATGCACTCCGTCTTCTGCTTTGCCGGTTTCTCGCCCTTCTCCTCTGCAACGGCCTGCTCAAGGAGCTCTAGGTATGTCTCATATCCCACAGTTGCTATGTGACCGCTCTGCTTTGCACTGAGTATTCCGCCCGAACCCCTTATCTGAAGATCCCTCATGGCGATCTTGAACCCCGATCCGAAGCTGGTGAAGTCCCTTATCGCGGAAAGCCTCTTCTCGGCATTCTCGTTCATGACATAGTCCGGCCTGAAGGTGAAATACGCGTATGCGCGCCTCGCTGACCTGCCGACGCGCCCCCGGATCTGGTACAGCTGGGCGAGCCCCATCCTGTCTGCGTTTTCTACGATGAGGGTATTGCAGTTGGGGACGTCGACGCCTGTTTCGATAATAGTGGTGCACACCAGGATGTCCACTTCGTTGTCGATGACCCTGCGCCAGACGCCTGAGAGCTGCTCCTCACTCATCTTTCCGTGGCCTACCTCAATCCTCGCCTCTGGGAACCTTTCCCTCAGCTTCATGGCGGTTTCTTCAATAGAATCCACCCTGTTGTGCAGATAGTAGACCTGGCCTCCCCTTGCGAGCTCGCGCGATATTGCGCCGTCAATGGTGGCCTGGTTGTATTCGAGCACATATGTCATGACGGGCTGCCTGTCTTCAGGGGGCTGCTCAATGACGCTCATGTCCCTTATCCCGGACATTGCCATGTTGAGGGTCCTGGGTATGGGCGTGGCAGAGAGGGTGAGGACGTCTATATTGGGATACTGCTGCTTGAGCTTCTCCTTGTGCGACACCCCGAAGCGCTGCTCCTCGTCGACTATCAGGAGGCCGAGCCTCTTGAACTGGACGTCCTTCTGGAGAAGCCTGTGCGTCCCGATTACAATGTCCACAGTGCCGTCCTTGATGCCCTTCAGGGCCGCTGCAATGTCCTTGGAGGACGAAAAACGGGATAGCATAGCTATCTTGATGGGGTAGGGAGACATCCGTTCGACAAATGTCGAATAATGCTGCCAGGCGAGTATGGTTGTGGGGACGAGCACGGCGCACTGGTACGAGTCGTTGACGCATTTGAAAGCGGCCCTCAGCGCCACCTCGGTCTTCCCGACTCCCACGTCCCCGCAGAGCAGCCTGTCCATGGGACGGGGCTTCTCCATATCCTCCTTTATTTCCCTTGCAGCATTGAGCTGGTCGTCGGTTTCCTCGTAAATGAACCTGGACTCGAAGTCCATCTGCCAGTCGTCGTCTTCCGAGAATGCTATGCCCTCGACCTTGCTCCTTTCGGAGTAGAGGGCCATGAGCTCCTTCGTCATCTCCTTTACGGACCGGTACACATTCTTCTTGGTCTTCTGCCACTCCCCGGAATAGAGCTTGGCAAGCCGGACCGGGCCGTCGTCCTTAACCGACACATACGGGGAAATCATGTTGAGCTGGTCAACAGGCAGGTACAGGACGTCAGAATCCCTGTAGGCGATCTTTATGTAGTCCTTGACCATCCCGTGGTGGTCTATTCTCTCGACGCCTTCGTACCGCCCTATTCCGTGGTTCCTGTGGACGACGTAATCTCCGGGCTTGAGGTCTTCAAGGGATCCGAACATCTCGGCGTCGCGCTTGGCTGCGGCCTTTCTCGCTTCCCCTGACTGGACCGGGGCAGGGCTGCGCCTTGAGGCTGCTGACCTGATTGAAAGGACGGCTATCCTTCCCTCGGGATATTCGAATCCGGCAGAGGGGGATCCCACCGCAAGATAGACTACTCCCGGCTCCGGGATAGTCTTCTGGGAAAGCCGCTCTGCAGAGATTCCGTCAGTTATGAAGTCCCTCACAAACATGTCTGCGGACCTCTCCGTAGGGGCATAGATTATTACGGATTCCCCGGAGGCAGTATAGCCCCTCACCAGCTCCGCGGCGGGGCCGTATCCACCCTGTACCCGCGGCACGGACATCACCGTAATGCTGTTGATGGAATCGAGCTTAACGCCGTCAAGGGAACGCGCAAAGACATCCGAGAACACGACGCTCCTGAGGGCAGACGGATCGAAGTCGGAGTAGAAATCCTGCCTCCTGAACGCGCAGAGCCCTCTTTTGTGCAGGTCTGCAAACATGCCGGACTGGGCCGAGTAGAGAGTGTGCAGCTCCGACATTATGGAATTGAGCTCAAAGACGATGGTCACTGCCTCCCGGGCGTAGTCGGTTATCGTTGAAAAGCTGTCGTACAGAACTGGAATGTACCTGTCGAGGGATGCCGGATATCCTCCGTTCCTCAGCATCTCCGCGTCCCTTGCCGAGAGGGCGGAATACTCGACAGACCGGACCTTCTTTGCAGTCTGCTCCACCCTGTCGGGCACGCCGTCATCCGCGGACACGGCTTCGAGAGACGGTGGAATTGTTATTGAGTCTATATCGCGTATGCGGCGCTGGGTGTCCTTGTCGAAAAGCCTCATTGTGTCGACGGAATCGCCCCAGAATTCTATCCTGCAGGGGTACCTTGAGTCGCAGGGGAACACGTCGATTATTCCGCCCTTTACGGAGAAGCATCCTATGCCGTCCACTATCTCAGTTCTCGAGTAGCCTGCCCTTACGAGCCTGCCTGCGAGCTCGGAAATGCCTATGGTATCGCCTATCTTCACCGTGCTGGTGAGTTCATCGAAGACGGCTCTTGGCATTGTCCTTGAAATATATGATTCAGCCGAGCAGCAGACGATGTCCGCAGTTCTGTCGGCGAGCCTTCCCATTGTGGAAAGCCTGATGCGCTCCGAGGAATGTGAGACCGTGTCGGCATCCGGGAATGAATATTCCCTGGATGGAAACTGGACAGCCCTCCCGCCGAAGGAATTTATGTCGTCCGTGAGCCTTGCAGCCTCGGAATCGGTGGAGAGGAGAATTATGACCGGCTTTCCGAGGGTCTCTGCAACTGCTGAAGCAAATACGGGCCTCATGGAAGGCTGCAGGCCGAAAAGGGCCGTCGTGGAACCCTTTTTGAGGGAGTCCGACAGCGATTTGAAGACGTCCGTATTTTCTATGAGTTTAAGCCACTTCATTTTTTGTTGTAGAGATTCTGAGCTTCCTCGATCTTTCCTTCCACTATGAGCCGCACGGAGTCGCACACATCGGTCCCGCGGCTCTCGATCTTAGAGGCATCTGCAGCCGAGGGTGCGGCAAGCACCCAGTCGGCAAGGGGATATCTGGGGTCCGGCTTTTCCCCGACGCCGACCCTTATCCTGGGGAACTGATCCGAACCAAGGGCGGCAATAATGCTTTTGAGTCCGTTGTGTCCCCCTGAAGATCCGGAATTCTTTATTCTTATGATGCCCGGCTTTAAGTTTATGTCGTCGCAGATTACTATCACATGCTGAGGCGGTATGCCGTAAAACCTTGCGGCTTTTCCTATTGAATCACCCGAGGAATTCATATAGGTGAGGGGCTTGAGAAGCATGCATTTTGTCCCGGAGATCACCGCATCAGCAGTTATCCCGAAAAAGCGCTTCTTCCTGAATTCTGCAGAGTTCTCGGAGGCCACCCTGTCGATCATCCTGAAACCGACATTATGCCTCGAGCGCGCATACTCGTCCCCCGGATTGCCAAGTCCGGCAATCAGGAACATGTCCTTCTGCTTTTTTATTAATCGGAACAACAGGCCTCCGTCGTCATCCTGCCCATGGGAACAATGCCCCGGGCCGGAAAAAATAAGGCGGCGAAGCGCCGCCTTTTTGAATTATATCATAAATGCCCTCAGGCTATTGACACTGTATCTGCAAAATCGGTCCTTATTACTGCCACATAGGACTTTCCTGTGTTGACCTGGATCTCCTCGCCTGTCGTGGCATCGGTGAACTTGAAGTTGGAAGAGTAATCCCCGGAGCCCTTTGTCCAGTTGCAGAGCTGATAGTGCCCGTTGCTGAAGTAGTACGCCGTTCCGCCTGTGCTGAAGTCGACCTCTATGAGCGGGGTCCCTGCCCTCAGCTGGATCGGAGCAAGTATCAGGAACACGTTGTCAAAGGCAAGCGGCTCGTTGTTGCTGGCATCTATCTGCTGCTCTCCGCACTCCCATTTCTCATATTTGCCGGTGGACTCGTTGTATCTGAAATCTCCGTCATAGCTGCTGGAGAACTGCCAGTTCACCTGGGTTGCGGTCCCTGTGGAAGGGGTTACGGTTTCATCTTCATCGACAAAGTTGAATGCGGTGGACGTGAAATCTGCAGTCATGTCAATGCCGAGCTCATCTATGCACTGATAGATCCTGTCAGCGGAGGTGAATTTGGTGTGCTCGGTGCTGTAGATGCCAACGCGGGACTGGTCTATGAAGAGAAGATCGGAGTGCGCATCCCCGTCGAGGGTGCTGAGGCCCAGCTCGGAGAGGACGGCATCTGCATATATGGAAGTGCCGATATGACATATAAGCGCATCGTAGGGATAGACAAGCTCGATGAACTGGTCGCGCAGGGAGCGCACGGAACCGATCTGGCTTATTCCGCGTATATCTGCAAAGAGAGCCATGTATCTCGGAATTCCGCCTTCTGTTTCCATTTCAAAAAGGATGTCCGGCTTCGAGGTGCTGTAGTCCGGCCACGCAGCGGTTATATTGTTGATTGAAACTGCTATGGGTCTCACTCCCACCATGTCGCTGGACATGTTGTACTCCCCGGTGAGGTAGTTGAATGCGTCGTGAGTGACGACGTCAGTGCTGGAAGAACTGTCGATATTCACGCTTGTAATTCCGCTGTTAACATCTGAAACATCGCCCGAGGTCCCGCATGCCGCAAAACTGAGTGAAGCGATGAGGACAGCCATAATCAGAGCGATATGTCTTATAAGCTTATGTTTCATAAAACTTTTCTCCCCTGTGCCAAAGTACCTTGATTGTGCTGGTAACACTTCAATATAACTTACATCTATAAGACCGTTTGTCAAGAAAGCCGGACGGTATACAGACTGTAATAATAAGATTAATTATTTCTTTTTGTTGTTTTTTCTTCGGGCCAGTTTGTCGCCTATTTTATCTGTAAACTCCAGGATTTTATTCCTGTAGAGATAGATTATCACTGAGAGGCTTCCAAGGGCTATGCACAGGAGTATCGACACCAGATAATTGCCGCTGATGATGAGGTCGCCGACGGCTGCGAAGACAAACAGGGTGGGGATGTAGCCTATGCCGATGGAAATCAGGAATTTGGTCAGGGTTATGTCCGTCTTTGACGCGAATATGGGGACCATCCCGTTCGGTATCACCGGAAGCAGGCACAGAATCACAACTCCAATTGAGGGGGATGACAGCACCTTATTCACGATTTTGTCGTAGTTGTTCCTGCTGTGGAATATTGCGCTCAGAGATTTTCCGAGCTTTCTGGAAAGCCAGAACAGGGTGAGGTTGGCAAGTATGCACGCCACATAGCACACTGCAAAGCCGAGCCACTTGCCGAAGACCAGTCCGGAAGCTATCTGGATCGGAGGCCCCGGCAGGAATACCGAAAGTATCTGCACATACTGGAGAAAGAAAACCGTGAACAGGCCCCAGAACAGATTTTCATGCCGCAGGTATTCCTCTATGGCGCCTTCGTCCCCGCTCCTGATGGCATCGATCAGCCCCGGCATCGTCTTGACCAGGAACAGGTACACGAGCAGGACGACCACGGTAATGCTGACTACTATTCCGACTATCCTGAGAAAGGCAGTGAGCTTGGAAACGGGCTGTTCCTCAGAAGGATATGTATTGGATGAGTCCTGGGATCCCGTGCTGTCCGGATTTGCTTCGGCAGTTTCAGGGGATCTGCTTATTTCAGCGGGTTTTGACAGGCCGTGTTCGGACGATGCCGAACCGGCTTCTTCGGGTTTATTTACATTGCTGTTTTCCGTAGGTTTTTCAGCCAATAGTGTTTATCCTTAAATTTTGTTATTTATCGGGAAGGTGCAGAAAGTCCTCTGCACATGTAAGAAACATTTGAATATAAAAAATTTTATCAAAAGTATATAAAATTGCAAACTAGGCGCAGTACATTACTGCATTGATGATAACTTCACCAGCATATACAATAGACTCAAGCCTCACGGCAACTACTGGGAACAGGAGCAGAAAATGAAGACGTCTCTTCTGATTATGGCTGCGGGAATCGGCTCGCGCTATGGCAAAGGAATAAAGCAGCTGGCAGGGATAGGCCCTGAAGGCGAAATAATAATGGAATACTCCATACACGATGCGATGGCTGCAGGATTCGACAAGATCGTATTTGTGATCAGGCCTGAGATAGAGCACGATTTCCTGGATATCCTCGACAGGAGGGTGACCGACGCTTCCGCAAGGCGCGGGATCGAACTTGCATATGCATTCCAGAAGCTGAGCGACATCCCTTTCGGATTCTCAGTGCCGGAGGGCAGGTCGAAGCCATGGGGCACAGGGCAGGCAGTGCTTTCCGCGAGAGAGCTCATAGATGAGCCGTTCGCGGTGATAAATGCCGATGACTACTACGGGAAGACCTCGTTTGTGGCCGTGCACAGCTTCCTTGTGAGCAGCATGGAACCTTCCGAATACTGCATGGCCGGATACCGCCTCGTGAACACTCTCAGCGACAACGGGACCGTCACACGCGGGGTCTGCAGGACCGATGAGAATGGATATCTCAGGGATATAGAGGAAACTTACGACATAGAAAAGAGAGACGGAAAGGCATTCGTCGGAGGCAGGATACTCCCGGATGACACCGTCGTATCCATGAACATGTGGGGATTTAAACCCGGACTGATCCAGTCCCTGAAGGAGGGATTCAGGGAATACCTCGCCGGACCGGGAAGGACCGACATTAAATCAGAATTTCTCCTGCCATCCCACGTCGGGAAGCTCATCAGGGACGGAAGCGTCACCGTCAGGGTGCTGGAGACAAGTGAAAAGTGGCAGGGAATCACCTATCACGACGACCTTCCTGCGGTACAGGAAAACTTTAAGAAGATGTACGCTGAAGGCATCTACAAAAAAGAACTTTTTTCGGATATACGATAGATCGGACTGCGTGTCACGGAGGTAGAAGGCATGAGATACAGAAAACTCGGATCAACGGGTCTTACCGTCAGCGAGATAGGCCTTGGTGCCGAATGGCTGGAGCGGCACACAGAAGAAGAATGCAGGGCTGTGATAGACCGCTGTGCTGAGAACGGAATAAACATATTCGACTGCTGGATGTCGGAACCGAACGTCAGGACGAACATAGGGAAGGCAATATCCGGCAGCAGGGACAGGTGGATAATCCAGGGGCATATCGGTTCCACGTGGAACGGCCAGTACGTGAGGACCAGGGACCTTGAGAAGGTGAAGCCCGCCTTCGAGGATCTTCTAAAGAGGTTTGATACGGATTACATTGATCTCGGGATGATCAACTACGTCGATGCGGATGACGACTATGACAATCTGACCGGCGGGCCTTTTCTGGAATATGTGAGGAAGCTGAAGGCTGACGGAGTCATAAGGCATGTGGGCATGAGCACACACAACCCGCGAATTGCGCTGAGGGCTGTAAAGGACGGGATTGTTGAAACCCTTATGTTCTCCATCAATCCCGCATTCGACCTGAGACCTGCCACCGACAATCTCGACAGCATGTTCGAGGACGAATATGACTCTTCCCTCCATTCTATAGACCCGGAGCGCTCTGAGCTGTACAGGACCTGCGAGAGAATGGGCATAGGGATAACGGTGATGAAGAGCTTTGAGGGAGGAAGGCTGCTGGATGCCGCTACATCCCCGTTCGGAATCGCTATGACTCCCATCCAGTGCATACACTATGCGCTGGACAAGCCCGCTGTAGCATCCGTGATGGCCGGATTCAATACCCCTGAAGAGGTTGACGAGGCCTGCAGATACGAGACCGCCTCTGATGAAGAGAAGGATTACGCCACGGTGCTTGCGAAGGCTCCTAAGAACGCAATGACCGGGCAGTGCACATACTGCGGGCACTGCAAGCCCTGTCCTGTTGACATAGATATTGCAATGGTCAACAAGCTGTATGATCTCGCAGTCATGCAGGACGAGGTTCCCGAATCCGTGAGGAATCACTATGAAGTGCTGGAGCACAAGGCTTCCGAATGCCTGGGATGCGGGGGATGCGAAACAAGGTGCCCGTTCAATGTCAAGGTCACCGAAAGGATGAAGAAGGCGGCCGAGCTGTTTGAAAGCTGATTCCAGTTTTTAGCTGCCTTGTAAGAGTAAAGACCACCGGAAATTTTCCGGTGGTCTTTTGAAATGGCGGAGAGGGCGGGATTCGAACCCGCGTGGGATTGCTCCCAAACTGATTTCGAGTCAGCCCCGTTATGACCGCTTCGATACCTCTCCGCGAAAGTAGCACCATTATATCACATGAAGTTTTCAAGACAACATTGAATGCCTTCCACAGGGCACTTGGAAAAAATGGCGCATGAAAATATAATATATCGAATGACTGAGGCTTTTCTGGAGATGTATCTATGTCCGGACATTTGATAGCGATAGCAGACTGCGGGACAAGTGCAGAAAAAATAAAGATGAGGCTCGAGGAGGCAGGAGTCCCGGCGAGGATAGTCAGCTGCACGGACAGCGCCGGCGACATCTTCTCAGGGGGAGATGTCATCGGAGTCGTTCTGTCCGGGAGCTATGACTCTGTCTACGAGAAGGGGAGCGCGGGCATTGATCCGGGGGTCTTTTCAAAAGGCGTCCCGGTTCTGGGAATATGCTACGGGATACAGCTCGAGGCTTATATTCTCGGAGGCACAGTGGAAAAATCAGGGCATCCGGAATTCGGCGACTATGAGATTGAAGTGATTGAGGACCATCCTCTTATTTCGGGCATTGACGGCCCGGTGTCGATGTCCCACAACGACCTGGTTACGAAAGTCCCTGAGGGATTTAAAGTACTGTGCAGGACTGAGGACACTCCGATTGCAGCTATTGCGGATGACGCGAGGGACATCTACGGGGTCCAGTTCCATCCGGAGCGGAGCGAGGCGACCGTTTCTGTTATACAGTGGTTTGCACGGCACTGCCTCGAAAAAACAGGAAAATAAATATATCTGGAGATAGTTAAATGAAACACTACACACACATCAACAGCGGAACATGTTCTTCAAAGGTCGATTTTGACATCGACGAGAACGGAAAGCTCCACAACGTGAAATTCACAAACGGGTGCGCGGGCAACCTTCTGGCTATATCCAAGCTCGTGGAGGGAAAGGACGCCAGGGAAGTCATGGAAATCCTCAAGGGAAACAAATGCGGAGACAGGCCGACTTCCTGCGCGGACCAGTTCTCACTCGGAATAGAAGCGGCCCTCGGCAGCCGGAACTGAAAAATTTTTGAATTAGTAAAAGGTCCCTTTCCTTACGGAAGGGGATCTTTGTTTATCTGTGCACTCACTCTCCTGACCAGGAGTTCCGCGGCAACCTTGTTGAG
>JBMNPE010000035.1:0-15620 GCA_050943435.1 Oscillospiraceae bacterium
CGACAGGAACAAGTTCCGCGTCCGCGGGGACGTGGTGGAGGTCCTGCCCGCATACAGCAGCACTGTTGCCCTCAGGATAGAGTTCTGGGGCGACACAGTTGACAGGGTGAGCGAGGTGGACCCGACAACGGGGAAGACCATATCCACGATAGACCACATAGCGATATACCCGGCTACGCACTACATAATCCCGAGGGACATCCTGCACGAGAGGCTGGGGGTCCTGCGCAAGGAAATGATGGAGAGGGCGGACTGGTTCACAAAGCAGGGGAAGCTCATAGAGGCCGAGAGGATAGTCCAGAGGACCCAGTACGACCTGGAGATGCTGGACGAGATAGGCTTCTGCAAGGGAATAGAGAACTATTCCCCGGTGCTTTCCGGCAGGGAGCCCGGGGCAGAGCCGTTTACGCTTCTCGACTACTTCCCGGACGACTACCTCATGTTCATAGACGAGTCTCACGTCATGCTGCCCCAGCTCCACGGGATGTACGGCGGGGACTACCAGAGAAAGAAGAACCTCGTGGACTACGGGTTCAGGCTCCCGAGCGCCTATGACAACAGGCCCCTCAAGTTCGACGAGTTCTATAGGAAGATAAACCAGGTCATATATTCCAGCGCAACACCGGGTGAATTCGAGAGGGAAAAGTCCACCCAGGTTGTGGAGCAGATAATAAGGCCTACGGGGCTTCTCGACCCTGAGGTTACCGTAAAGCCCACTGAAAACCAGATAGATGACCTCGTGAGCGAAATCCACGTGCAGCTCGAGAGGGGCGAAAAGACCCTGATAACGACTCTCACCAAGAAGATGGCGGAGGACCTCACCGACTACCTCGCGGACCAGGGCATAAAGGTGAGGTACATGCACTACGACGTGGACACCATCGAGAGGATGAAGATAATAAGGGACCTGAGGATGGGAGAATTCGATGTCCTCGTGGGCATAAACCTCCTGAGGGAGGGCCTCGACATACCGGAGGTTTCGCTCGTAGCCATACTCGACGCCGACCAGGAGGGCTTCCTCAGGAGCGAAACGTCCCTCATACAGACGATAGGAAGGGCAGCGAGGAACACCCACGGAAGGGTCATAATGTACGCGGACACGGTTACTCCCTCTATGGAAAACGCGATAAGGGAGACATACCGCCGCAGGACCATCCAGAGCAGGTATAACGAGGAGCACGGAATCGTCCCGAAGACCATAGTCAAGGAAGTCAGGGATATAATAGACATCACGCACAAGGACAAGGGCGAAGACAAGGAGAAGTACCTGTCCCCGAGGGAGAGGGCGGAACTCATAGAAAAGCTGACCGCCGAGATGAAGCAGGCCGCGAAGATGCTGGAATTCGAGTACGCGGCGGACCTGAGGGACAAGATAGAACGGCTCAAGAAGAAGCAGCACGGTTGATCCAGAGGTGGAACGTTGAAGAAGGACAGCATTGTAATAAGAGGGGCGAGGGAGCACAACCTCAAGAACATAGACCTGGAGATCCCGCACGACAAGCTCGTTGTGTTCACCGGTCTTTCCGGCTCGGGGAAGTCGTCCCTCGCATTCGACACGATATTCGCTGACGGCCAGAGGAGGTACATAGAGAGCCTCTCGTCGTACGCGAGGATGTTTCTAGGCGAAATGAAAAAGCCCGATGTGGACAGCATCGAGGGGCTTTCCCCGGCTATTTCCATAGACCAGAAGTCCACCTCCAACAACCCGAGGTCCACCGTGGGCACCGTGACGGAGATATCCGACTACATGAGGCTGCTCTTTGCGAGGGTCGGAATCCCGCACTGCCCCATATGCGGCAGGGTAATAAAGCAGCAGTCCGTCGATCAGATAGTGGATTCCATAAAGGAACTGCCGGAGGGCACCAGGTTCATGATCCTGGCCCCAATAGTGAGGGGCAAGAAGGGCGAGCACAAGAAGGAGCTCGCCTCGGCGCAGGCCTCCGGGTTCGTAAGGGCAAGAGTCGACGGGAACATATACGACCTCTCTGAGACGATTTCGCTTGACAAGAACGTAAAGCACAACATTGAGATAGTGGTCGACAGGCTCGTCATGAACCCGGACGTCGGGGGCAGGCTCGCCGATTCCCTCGAGACGGCCCTCGGGATGGCGGACGGTATAGTCATAGTGTCCTCTGACCAGGGGGACAGGATGTATTCCCAGAACTACGCCTGCCCGGAGCACGGGATAAGCGTGGACGAGCTCACACCGAGGATGTTCTCATTCAACAGCCCTATTGGCGCATGCCCCGAGTGCGCGGGGCTCGGGTATTTCAGGCATGTTGACCCGGACCTCGTGGTCCCGGATCCCACAAAGTCCATAAAGGGCGGCGCAGTGAGGGGTTCCGGCTGGAACTACACCGACAATTCGATAGCAAAGATGTATTTCGATGCCCTCGCGAGGCACTACAAATTCTCCCTCGACAAGCCCTGGAAGGACCTTCCGGAAAAGGCGAGGAATGTCATTCTCTTCGGGACAAATGGGGAAAAGCTAGAGCTCTACAGGGAAAACCAGTTCGGATACGCCTCGTACAAGGGCGAATTCGAGGGCGTAGTCAACAACCTCGAGCGCAGGTACAAGGAGAGCACGAGCGACTGGGCAAAGGCCGACATAGAGCCGTACATGAGCAGCGTGACCTGCAGGTCGTGCGGCGGCAGGAGGCTCAACAAGACTGCCCTCGCAGTGACCGTCGGCGGCAAGAACATTATGGACATAGGCGACCTGTCCGTGGAGAAGGCACTCGATTTCTTCCAGAACCTGAAGCTCGAAGGCAGCGACGAGATAATAGGCCGGGGGCTTATTAAGGAAATAATTTCGCGGCTCAACTTCCTCAACAATGTGGGACTCAGCTACCTGACTCTCAACAGGTCTGCTACTACGCTCTCCGGAGGCGAGAGCCAGAGGATAAGGCTCGCGACGCAGATTGGGTCGCAGCTCTCGGGAGTCCTGTACGTCCTCGACGAGCCCAGCATAGGCCTGCACCAGAGGGACAACAGGAAGCTGATTGACGCCCTCAAGGACCTGAGGGACCTCGGGAACACGCTCATTGTCGTCGAGCACGACGAGGAGACCATAAGGAGCGCAGACTACGTGGTCGACATAGGGCCCGGGGCCGGAGTCAACGGCGGGAAAGTCGTATACGCCGGGGATGTGGACGGACTCCTCAAATGCCCTGAATCCCTCACCGGTGCGTATCTCAGCGGGAAAAGGCAGATAATCGTCCCCGCGGAGAGGCGCAAGGGCAACGGAAAGTTCCTCACAGTGAGAGGCGCAGCGCAGAACAATCTGAAGAACATCGACGTGAGCTTCCCGCTCGGGACGTTCACGTGCGTCACGGGTGTTTCAGGGTCGGGGAAGTCCTCGCTTGTAAACGACATCCTCTACAACAGGCTCGCGACGGTTTTAAACGGGGCCAGGATCCCAGCAGGAAAGCACGACAGCATTGAGGGGACAGAGTACCTCGACAAGATTATTGGAATCGACCAGTCGCCTATAGGCAGGACCCCGAGGTCCAATCCGGCAACGTACATAGGGCTGTTCACCTACATTAGGGAGCTCTTTGCCTCGACAAACGACGCAAAGGTCAGGGGATACCAGTCGAGGAGGTTCTCGTTCAACATAAAGGGCGGCAGATGCGAGGCCTGCGAAGGCGCCGGAATAATCAAGGTGGAGATGCAGTTCCTCCCGGACGTGTATGTGCCCTGCGAGGTCTGCCACGGCAGGAGGTACAACAGGGAGACCCTCGAGGTAAAATACAAGGGCAAGTCCATCTACGACGTGCTCGAGATGACCGTGGAGGAGGCCCTGCAGTTCTTCCGCAACATACCGAGGATATACAGGAAGATAAAGACGCTCTACGACGTGGGACTCGGCTACATAAAGCTGGGCCAGCCCGCGACAACTCTCTCCGGCGGAGAGGCACAGAGGGTAAAGCTGGCGGCGGAGCTGTCGAGGCAGTCGACCGGAAAGACTCTATACGTGCTGGACGAGCCTACGACGGGGCTGCACACCGACGACGTGAGCAAGCTCATAGCCATCCTGCAGAAGCTCGTCGACAACGGGAATACCGTAATCGTCATCGAGCACAACCTCGACGTCATCAAGACTGCGGACTACATAATCGACCTCGGCCCAGAGGGCGGCGACGAGGGCGGAACTATAGTGGCGCAGGGGACCCCTGAGGAAGTCAGCAGGAACAGGAAGTCCTACACGGGGTATTATTTAAAAGAGATACTTAAATGAAAGACGGTGCTCATATGGAATACGATTATCTCAAGAGGGCCCGCGAGCTGGCGGGCGAAACAGTGGAGATGCGCAGGTACCTGCACGAAAACGCCGAGGTCGGCAACGAGGTCCCCAAGACAGATGCCTACATCGAAAAGAAGCTCACCGAATTCGGCGTGCAGTACAAGGAGATAGGAAAGGGCGGAATCGCAGCCCTGATAGGCCCTTCAACCGGCAAGTGCATACTGATAAGGGCAGACATAGACGCCCTCCCGATGAAGGAGGAGTCCGGCATGCCGTTTGCGAGCAAGGGAAACGCCTGCCACAGCTGCGGCCACGACATACACACCGCCGCAGCTCTCACCTGCGCAAAAATGCTCAAGGAGAACGAAGAGAACCTCAGGGGACAGGTGAAGATCCTGTTCCAGCCCGACGAGGAGAGGATTCTAGGCGCTATAGACATGATAGAGAACGGCGTCCTCGAGGATCCGCACGTTGACGTGTGCATCTCCATGCACACCAACATGCTGATGCACCCGGGTGAATTCAACTGCCTGCCGGGCGGATACCTCTCCTCCAGCGACAGCTTCCGGATAACCGTAAAGGGACGCGGGGCACACGGCTCCGAGCCGGAATTCAGCGTCGATCCCATCCTGGTGGGCTCAGAGATAGTCAACAACGTCCAGGAGATATCGAGCCGCGAGGTTTCCGGGTTCAAGACATTTGTGCTGACATTCGGGGTTTTCAAGTCCGGGGAAGCCTTCAACATTATCCCGGCAACGGCACAGCTCGAGGGCACCATAAGGTGCTTCGACAGGGAGACGAGGGATTTCGTCAAAAAGCGCCTCACTGAGATAGCCAAGAGCACCGCGGCTGTCTACAGGGCCGAGGCAGAGGTCGAATTCCCGGCTTCCACTCCTGTCACATACAACGACCCGCAGCTCACCGACGACATTCTCAGGTACCTGAGGGAATCATTCGACCCGGCGATAGTGCACAGCATGAGCCTCTACCAGAAGCCCTCTGACGACTTCGCGTACTACGGGGAGCACTGCCCGAGCGTCATGTACCACGTCGGAATGGGCAACAAGGAGGACGGGCACGAATACCCGCTCCACAACCCGAAGGTCTGGTTCGACGAGAGCGCCTTCCCGAACGCATCAGCTGCGTTCGCGATAATCTGCTCGAGGTGGCTCGAGGAGCATTCCGCCTGAGCATGCTGCGCGAAATGCTGCTGGATCCCGCGAAATACGGGATTTCCACCGACTGGGAGCCCTTTTTCCGTGAAGAGATGGCCGAGCCATACTTCCAGGAGCTGGACCGCTTTGTGGAGGGGGCTTACAGTGAATCAACGGTATATCCCCCAAGGGACAGGATATTCGCCGCATATTCGCTGTCGCCGCTTATGGCAAAGTGCGTAATCTGCGGGCAGGACCCGTACTACAGGCAGGGTCAGGCGACTGGCCTCGCTTTTGCCCTGTCGCCTCATGTAAAAGAGACGCCTTCCATGAGGAACATAAGGAAGGAACTCAGAGACGACCTCGGGGAGGACGTTTCCCAGGACCTCTCTTCCTGGCCCGGGCAGGGAGTTTTCCTCATAAACTCCGTCCTGACTGTGGAGGACACAAAGCCCATGTCCCACTCCGGAAAGGGCTGGGAGAGGTTCACTGCAGATTCTATTGAATACATTCTCAAAGTGAGAAAGGGCCCGGTAAGTGCCATCCTGTGGGGATCCCAGGCGGGGAAGATGGCACCGCTCTTTAAAGAAGGCGGGGAAGCCCCGAGAATGGCAGTTCTGTCTCCACATCCGAGCCCGCTCTCGGCATACAGGGGATTTTTCGGGTCGAAGCCCTTTTCCAGGGTAAACAGCTTCCTTTTTGAAAACGGGGAAGACCCCATAATCTGGGGCAGAAAGGCATAGAAAAACCGCCGCCCGGAATCAGCTTCCGGTGCGGCGGTATTTTCATGGCGGAGAAGAAGGGATTCGAACCCTTGAGACGTTTTTGACGCCTACACGATTTCCAGTCGTGCGCCCTCGACCAAGCTAGGCGACTTCTCCAGAGCTTCGATTTTGGTCAAGCAAAAGTTATATTAATAGATTGAAACACATTAGTCAAGCAGAACCGGATGCCCAGAAAAGGCACCCGGAAGCGTCAATGTCACTCTGCACTGCGGCCTCTCAGAGGCCCTTGAACAGCGACCCGAGGAGGAGCAGCACGGCGCCTGAGAAGAGGGTCCAGAACACGAAGGTGCTCCTGTTCCTGCCCTTCGCGGTGAAATGAGCTATTGCCCCTGCCGCTATGAGCACAAGGGATATGAGGTATATTGCGTTTGACGGGGGAGTGAGGCGGATGCTGATGCTGACTGCGGGCACTGCGGCCCCTGCAATGCTGCTTAAAAACGACATGTCTTTGTCCTCCGTTTTTCCATGACTGCAGACCGGTTCTGCAGTCCGATTTCTGGTTGAGGCGTTAATTAAAATATATTATAATCTTCACTAAAATAAAATTGTGCTGGAAAGTGCAGAAAGGTCCTTTCAGATGAAGCATCAGGACATAAGATCTCTCTACGAAAACACCGGACTCGCAGACGGCGCAGAAGTCGAGGTGGAGGGCTGGGTAAGGACCTCCAGGGAATCAAAGCAGATTGGGTTCATATCGCTCAACGACGGCTCCTGCCTCAAGAACCTCCAGGTCGTCATCGAGGAGGGGAAGATATCCAACTTCAAGGAGCTCGCAAACGCATCTGTAGGCAGCGCAGTCAGGTTTTCGGGGAAGATCTCCCTCACCCCCGGCATGAAGCAGCCGTTCGAGCTCAAGGCCGAGAAGGGCGAGGTCACCGGAAAGTGCGGACCTGACTTTCCTATACAGAAAAAGAAGACCTCCCTCGAGTATCTCAGGACAATCCCTCATCTGAGGGCAAGGACTAACACATTCGAGGCCGTGTACAGGGTGAGGGGCGAATGCGCGTACGCTATACACGAGTTCTTCCACGAGAACGGCTTCACCTACATAAATACACCGATTATCACAGGAAGCGACGCGGAAGGCGCCGGGGAGATGTTCCAGGTGACCACGCTTGACCTCGCCGACGTGCCGAAGAACCCTGACGGAACCGTAGACTATACCAAGGACTTCTTCAAGCGGGAAACCAACCTAACCGTGTCAGGGCAGCTCGAGGCTGAGGGGATGGCCCTTGCGCTCGGGAAGGTGTACACCTTCGGGCCGACGTTCAGGGCGGAAAACTCCAACACCCAGAGGCATGCAGCCGAGTTCTGGATGATTGAACCCGAGATGGCGTTCTTCGACCTCGAGGACGACATGGACACGGAAGAGGCGATGATAAAGTTCGTTATCTCCAAGATTCTGGAGAGATGCCCGGACGAAATAGACTTCTTCACGAGGTTCTACGACAAGGATCTCAGGAACAGGCTCGAGCACGTGGCGGGCTCCAAATTCGCGAGGGTAACCTACACCGAGGCCATAGAGGAGCTGAAGAAGAACGAGGACAATTTCGAGTTCAAGCCGTACTGGGGCTGCGACCTGCAGACGGAGCACGAGAGGTACCTCACGGAAAAGGTATACGGCAAACCGGTCTTCGTGACAGACTATCCCAAGGACATCAAGGCCTTCTACATGAAGCAGAACGACGACGGGAAGACCGTCGCGGCCGTCGACCTCCTGGTCCCCGGAATAGGCGAGCTCTGCGGGGGAAGCCAGAGGGAAGAGGACTACGACAAGCTCCTCGCGAGAATAAGGGAGATGGGCCTCAGGGAGTCGGACTACGACTGGTACCTCGATCTCCGCAGATTCGGGACCGTGGTGCATTCAGGATTCGGGCTCGGATTCGAGAGACTCATCATGTACGTCACCGGAATGCAGAACATAAGGGACGTCGAGCTGTATCCGAGGACAGTAGGCGGATTCAGCAACTGACAGGAGGCATACATTGGCTGGAAACAAGGGCGGACTGCTTCCGCAGGAAGAATACGATAAGGAGATAAAAAAGTACGAGGGATTCAAATCCCTGGGGCTCAAGCTCAATATGGCGAGGGGAAAGCCGTCTCCGGGACAGCTGGACATAGCAGACGACATCCTGACTATTGTAAAGCCCGGCGACTTTACGGCAAGCGACAGCACCGACATAAGGAACTACGGGAACCTGGAAGGGCTCCCGGAGCTCAAGAAGATATATGCGGAAATCCTCGACGTGCCGCAGGAGAGCATCTTGCTCGGCGGGGCTTCGAGCCTCAACCTGATGTTCGACACGATATCCGCGGCGTACTTCAAGGGGATGGCCGGTTCAAAGAGACCGTGGATAAAGGAGCAGAAGGTGAAGTTTCTCTGCCCGTGCCCTGGGTACGACAGGCATTTTGCAGTGAGCGAGTACTTCGGGATGGAGCTCGTTCCCGTCGCCTTCAGGGAGGACGGACCCGACATGGACGAGGTCGAGAGAATTGCCTCATCTGACCCTTCCGTCAAGGGAATGTGGATAGTTCCGATATATTCAAATCCGGACGGAATTGTCTGCTCTCTCGAAACGCTCAAGAGGATGGCTTCCATGAAGACCGCGGCACCGGACTTCACGGTTATGTACGACAACGCCTACTGCGTGCACAACCTTTACGACGACAGGCCGGCCCCGATTTACCCGATACTCGAGATTGCTGAGAAATGCGGGAATCCCAGCAGGTTTGTGGAATTCTTCTCCACGAGCAAGATCACCTACGCAGGCGGCGGAATAAGCGGTCTTGCCGCAAATCCGGAAGAAAAGCAGAAGCTCCTCGAGTCAGAGAAGATCCGCACGATATGCTACGACAAGGTGAACCAGTACAGGCACGCAAAGTATTTGAAGAGCGCTGAGAACGTGCGCAGGATTATGAGCAGGCAGGCCGAATTCCTGAGGCCGAGATTCGAGAAGGTCGAGGAGATATTCTCAAATGAGCTCTCGGATGTAGAAGGCGTGAGGTGGACAAAGCCTCTCGGCGGATACTTCATAAGCTTCTATTCCGTTCCCGGGACGGCAAAGCGCGTGTACGAGCTCTGCCGCGACGCCGGGGTGACTCTCACGAAGGTCGGGGCAACTTATCCATACGGGAAGGACCCTGAGGATTCGAACCTCAGAATAGCCCCTTCTTATCCCTCTTTGGAGGACCTCAGCCAGTCCGCGGAGCTCTTCTGCTGCGCGGTGAGGCTTGCCGTCCTCGAAAAGGAGCTCGGAAAGATCTGATTTTTCCGCCCGGGGTCAATTTGACTAAGGACCTTGCGGGGCAATATAATAACTGAGCGCCGTGTATTATATGCGGCGTTCCTGGGCTGCGAAAAAGATTATTAAACGAGGTCTCGTTAAAATATGAAGAAAACAGGGAAATTCTGGGTGGTCCTCGTGGCCGTGGTTTCCATTGCGCTTCTGGTCTTTTCCATCGTGGGCTACGTGAGCTACTACGGCGACATCGGCACTACTGTGGTTAAGTCGGCTTCCGACATTGAGGCGGGTACTGCCTATGCAGACACGTACGAGATTACCATGGCTGCAGACAGCGAAACCGACGAGGCCTCCCTCAAGGCCGCTGAGGATGTGATGGCTTCGAGGCTCAGGTTCCTCGACATACCCGACTATGAGTTCGGGGAGGACGCAGCGAGCGGGACGATAACCCTGACTCTCCCGTACGACACTGTGTCCCTGTACGGCGTTTCCACTTTTTCAAGCCTGCTCACTACTTCCGGGAATTTTGAGATAAGGAAGGGAGCCTACCAGGATTCCGACGGCAATCCCACCGGGATAACAGCCGACGACCCTATCGCTGACAACAGCGACGTCAAGAGCGTCACGATAGAGCAGACGAGCGTGTACACCACGACAAGCGGAAACCTCTATACGATACACGTGAGCCTCAATCATTCCGGCTCCGTCGCGCTGGGCGATGCGACGAGCGAGCTAATCTCATCCACCACAGACGGCAGCACCGTGTACATCTCATTCTGGCTCGACGGGACGATGATCGGCTACACCTCCATCGATTCCGCAATAACAAACGGCAAGGTCGACGTCGAGGGCTCCTCCATAACGGAGAGCACTGCAACATACTACGCGCTGTTCATGAGGAGCGGATCCCTGGATGTGTCATTCACCACACAGTCATCTGCCGCTGTATCCACGGGCAGCGGGCTTACTGCCCTGGAGGCCGCCGCAGGCGCATTTGCCGTACTGGCGGTGCTGGTTCTCATAATTAAGTACAGGCAGCTCGCCGTAGGACATATCGTAGGGGCCGTCGGGGCAACTGCATTCATCATCCTGATCATGAGCGGATCGTTCTTTGACAGGGCCGGATACAGCCTAACGGAATGGTCCATGTCCGGACTGATATTCTCGGGATTCCTGTACTTCGTGCATTCCATGCTGGAGTGTGAGAAGGCTAAGAGGGGCATCCAGGGCGGTCTTTCTTCCGGAAAGGCCGTGAGGGACGCCTATTCGGCTGCTTTAAGAGCGATGTATCCCGCATATGCGGCGGTATTCGTGCTGGGGCTCATAGCCTCCTATGCGATGGGCCGCAGCCAGAACTGGGCCACCGACATTCTCTCGGGCCTCATTGGAAATGCGAACATCTCCGGAGCCTGGGGCCTCGGGATGGCTGCAGCTCTCTCGAGCCTCACGTCATTTGTGTTCGCATGCTTCGTATCTCTGCTCTGCGACCTTTCGTTCCTGGAATGGAAATCCTTCAAGAAATACGCCGGGCGCCTCGGGGAGGCTGAATGATGAAGAAACCAGATTCTTCCGTATTTACATCCAAAAAGGCTCTCAGGACGGCATGCATCGCACTCCTTGTCCTGGCAGCTGTCGGCATCGCGCTTTTCATGACGGTAGGACCCGGAGCTTCCACTGAGACGGAGGGCTCCACAACCGCAGTTGTGCTCTACAGTGTAAACGACGACGCCACCGACCTAACCGGCGATTCTGCAGCCCAGACTGTTTATGACGCGATGGGCAAGTCCTGCACAGGGGAGATAACCTCGACCTCCGACTCGGGAGTCGTCACCCTGGTCCTCAGCTTCTCATATGACACGGAGATAACCACTGACGACATAGAGACAGCACTCGGGGACAAATACACGGATATAACCATACAGAGCTCCTCCGTCTACAGCACAGAGCCGACATTTGACAAGGGCAGCTTCTGGGGGCTTCTCGTGATACTCGGAGTCGCTGCATTCCTGATGTTCCTCGCAATGGTGATATTCGGGGTAGGCGCTGCCAATTCAGTGCTGTATGCCCTCAAGGCGCTGCTAACGTCCCTCGCAGCCTTCGGGCTGATGGTCATCTGCAGGATACCCAGGGTCTCCAGGATATTCCCGATGGCCATTGCAGTCTTCGTAATTTCCTGCTCGATATTCTGGATAATGGACAGGGACTTCTCCATAAGCAGGCAGTCTTCCACCAGAAAGAAGAAGAGCGCTTCCGAGAATGCATTTGCAGAGTCCTGGTATTCGGTCTTCTCCTCATCCACCCTGTGGCTCATAATAGGCGGAATAGCAGGAGCTCTTATCTGCATCATCATTGGAAGCACCGAGGCCGCCGTCACATGCGCGGCAGTGTTCCTCTCGCTCATAGTGTGCTCTCTCTCGGCTTTCCCGATGTTCGGGCTCTATTCGAGAGAGTGAAATAATCGCGGTGAACTGAAATGAAATGTCCTTACTGCGGCAATCCGGACACAAATGTCATCGACTCCCGCCCCGCTGACGACAACAGCAGGATAAGGCGTCGCCGTGAGTGTCCAAAGTGCAAGAAGAGGTTTACGACCTACGAGACGGTCGAGACCGTTCCCCTGATGGTCATAAAAAAGGACGGGTCCAGGGAGCTCTTCGACAAGCAGAAGCTCCTGAGGTCCATGCTCAAGGCTTGCGAAAAGCGCTCGGCAAACATAGAGACCCTCGACGCGGCCGTGGACAGGATTGAGCAGACCCTCCTCAATTCCATGGAGAGGGAGGTCCCCACTGAAAAGATTGGCGAGCTCGCGATGAAGGAACTCAAGAAGATAGACGAGGTGGCCTATGTGAGGTTCGCATCCGTCTACAGGAAGTTCAAGGACATAAACACCTTCATGGAGGAGCTCCAGAACATCCTCAACGAAGAGGAGTAGGCATACTGGCCCACTTGCGGGCAGGACTGCGGTCCTGTCCGCTTTTTTTACTAACAGAAAAACTGCCTTAAAAAAAAGAAACGCCCGGGAGGGCGGAAAATTTGCCTGTCAGCTGAATGCAGGTCAATAATCAGTGTATAATATTTCTGAAATGCGGCGCATAGGCCGCATGGAAGTCACCAAATTCGGCAGCTGTGGAGGAAGCAATGGCATCGGAATACAAGGTTTCTCTTGCAGAGTTCCGCAGGGAGATACAGATAGACCCCGTGTATCTGCCGTGCGACGAGAGCGAAAGGTTCGTCGAGACGGTGGAGGTCAACAGGGCCGGGCTCCTGCTCGCGGGATTCACTGAACACATGAACGCCGAGAGGATAGAGATCTGCGGGAACGTGGAGATAGGGTACCTGGAGAGCCTGGGGAACACTGAAAGGCTCAGCTCCATAGACCTGCTCTTCAGCGAATGCCCTCCGGCGGTTATTGTCGCGGGGTCGAAGAACCAGGACTACGACCTCTCCGAGTTCAAGGCTGCGGCCATGAAGTACGGGGTTCCCCTCTACCATTCCGACCTCAACACCTCGGAAGTGCTGTCGGATTCGATTTCATACCTCAACGGCCAGCTCGGCCCCAGGATAACGAGGCACGGGGTGCTCGTGGAGGTCTACGGCGAGGGCATTCTGATGCTCGGCGAGAGCGGCATAGGAAAGAGCGAGACCGCAATAGAGCTCGTAAAGCGCGGGCACAGGTTCATTGCGGACGACGCCGTGGTGCTCAAGAAGGTCTCCCACAACAGCATAGTGGGGTCCTCCCCGGAGAACATAAAGCACTACATAGAGCTGAGGGGAATCGGGATAATCAACGTTATGAGGATCTTCGGGATGGGAGCCGTAAAGGAGTCCACAGGAGTCGACCTCGTCATCAAGCTCGAGCAGTGGGAGAGCGGCAAGACCTACACCAAGATAGGCCTCGGCGATGAAGACATGCTCGACATACTGGGGGTCAAGATCCCGATGATAACAGTCCCCGTGAGGCCCGGCAGAAACATGGCAGTCATTGTCGAAACGGCAGCCATGAACAACAGGGAAAAGAAGATGGGGTACAACTCGGCCGAGGAGCTGATGGACCAGCTCGGAATGGATGGTGAGTGACATGTCTCTCATTTATCTCATAGAGGACAACCCGGTGCTCACGCACTGCGGAGTGGAGCAGAACGAGCCGCTCTGGAGCCATGTCGGCTTCAGGACGGGCGGTAACTGCGAGGTCTTCCTCGAGCCCGAGAACGAGGACAACTTCGTGAGGGTCCTAAACATCCTGAGAAACAGCGGGGAAAAGTACTTCGTGCTCGGAAAGGGCACAAACACCCTTGTCCCGGACGACGGGTTCCCCGGTGCAGTCATAAGCACCAGGAAGGCGCTCTCGGGATTTGAGGATTCAGGTGCGGATTACTTCTGGGCCGGAGGAGGATGCCTGCTCTCGGACGCATGCAGGCACGCTGCCGAGAGGTCCATCTCCGGGATGGAAAAGCTGTACGGGATCCCCGGCACAGTGGGCGGCGCAGTCTTCATGAACGCCGGCGCCTACGGCACAGAGACCAAGGACGTTGTGAGCAGGGTGCGCGTGCTCGATCCCACGGGTCACATAAAGGTTCTCTCCGGGGAAGAATGCGGATTTGCTTACAGGAAGAGCATTTTCCAGGATGACGGAACGGTTGTGCTTGCCGCGGAATTCAGGGGCACTCCCGGCGTGAGGGAAGACATAGAGAAAGTAATGGACGAGTGCATGGCCGCGAGGAAATCGACGCAGCCACTCGAATACCCGAGCTGCGGGAGCTTCTTTAAAAGGCCCCAGAATGGCCACGCCAGCAGGATGATAGACGAGGCCGGCATGAAGGGTAAGAAAGTCGGCGGGGCCCAGGTGAGCCCAAAGCACGCCGGATTCATAGTGAACACCGGAGGGGCAACCACTTCCGATATCATGAAGCTCGCCTCCATGGTGAAGGAAGCGGTGAAAAAGAAGTTCGGGGTGGAGCTCGAGATGGAGGTGCGCTTAATTGGCTGAAAGCATCCTCATAGTGACAGGGCTCTCCGGAGCGGGAAAGACCCAGGTTAGCAAGATCCTGGAGGATACCGGATACTACAACATCGACAACATCCCACCGCAGCTGATACCCAAGTTCGCCGAGATAGCCTCAAAGCTCGACCCTCCGAGGAAAATTTCTGTCGTGACCGACGTGAGGGCCGAGGGAACTTTCGGGGGAATATTCGAGTGCCTGCAGGAACTCGACAGGCTCGGAATTCCCTACAGGATCCTCTTCGTGTACGCGGACCCGGAGGTGCTCGAGAGGAGGTATTCGACCACGAGGCGCAGACACCCGCTCTCAGGCACGAACAGGTCCATACGGGACGCTATAGACAAGGAACAGGCCCTGATGAGGCCGGTCTTCGAGAGGGCGGACCTCAGGATAGACACCTCGAACCTCTCCCTCACGCAGCTCAAGACAAAGGTCCTCGACCTCATAGGCGAGGGGGACAGCGACGGGATGTCGCTTTATCTCGAATCATTCGGGTACAAGTTCGGGATCCCGACAGATTCTGACGTGGTTTTCGACGTGAGATGCCTTCCCAACCCGTTCTACATAGATGCGCTGAGGGACCACACCGGGCTCGACGAGGACGTGAGAAAATACGTCATGTCGACAAAGAATGCCGTCGAGTTCGTAAGCAGGCTCACGGACTTCATAAAATACGCCCTTCCGCTCTACAGGAGGGAAGGAAAGAGCCAGCTGCTGATAGCGTTCGGCTGCACCGGTGGAAGGCACAGGTCCGTATCCGTGTGCGAAATCGTCAAGGAAAGGCTTGAGGAGGCGGGATACACCCCTCGCGTTGTACACAGGGACATAGACAGGTAAACAGATGTCGTTTGCATCCGACTGCAAAACCGAAATGATAGAGTCCGAGAGGAGGGAGTGCTGCATAAGCTCCCTCACCTACGGTGCACTCGTGTTTTCGAGGGAATTCACCCGCGACCGGATCAGCCTCACGAGCAGGGTCTGGGAGGTCGTGTACTTTGTGCGCGACAGGCTGGAGGAATACGGAGTCCCGGGGGAATGCCTAAAAATAGTGCAGAACAGGCATTCCCTCACCCTCGTCATAGACGACAGGGTGCAGGTGGACAAGATAATGGCCGACTGCGGGTATTCCGGGAACGAGCCAAGCTTCAGGATACTGAGGGAGAATTTCAGGTGCTCTTCGTGCCCCGGGGCAT
>JBMNPE010000036.1:0-15515 GCA_050943435.1 Oscillospiraceae bacterium
GGACTATTGGATTCCGACATAGCCCTTACGGCTGTCGGGGTTACTGTTCCTCTGCTGCTCATCATGGTTTCAGTGGAGAACATATTTGCAGCCGGTGCCGCAGTACTCGCAGGCAGGGCACTGGGGTACGGCGACAAGGATAAAGCCAGTGAGATAGTTTCCTCTATCATAGCGGTATCAACTATCATAGGCGTTGTGCTGTGCCTCGGAGGAATAATATTCCTGGAGCCCATCATGCGCGCTTTCGGAGCGTCGGATGAATCCCTGGGACAGGCTGAACAGTACGCCTTCTGGATGTTCATAGCGGCGCTTGCAAACCTCCCTGCCCAGAGCATGAACTGTGCACTGAGGGCAGAATCATCTGCAAAAATATCGTCCATAGCTGTTGTTACAGGAGCCCTTCTCAACATCGTTCTCGATCCTGTATTTATGTATGAAAAGGGATTCGGGCTCGGAGTGGAAGGTGCCTCAATAGCGACGACCATTTCACAGTTCGTCACGTTCTTTATTCTCATCTGGTATTACGCGAGCGGCAGGTCGGTCATCAAGATCAGCCTCAAGAAGGTCCATCCCACCTGGAAGTTCCTTGGAAGAGTTGCGGCAATAGGCATACCGACGGCTGTAATCCAGATCTGCCTTTCTGTTGCATCATCTGTCACGAATATAATGGCTGCTACGCTTCCTGATTCTGACGAGATCATCGCTGCATACGGCGTCGTCCAGCGTCTCGTGCTTATCGCGTGCTATATGATCATGGGCTTCATGCAGGGATATCAGCCGATAGCGTCATACGAATTCGGAGCGAAAGAGGAGGACAGGTTCCACGAATCAGTGAGGTTCGCACTCAAGGGGTCCATAGTGCTCTCACTGGGAATAGAGATTATATACATTCTCCTTTCGACCCCGCTGATCAAGATATTCAACCAGAACCCCGTGATTGTTGAATACGGCAGGAACCTGCTCATTTCCCAGATGGTCCTCTATCCGGCTTTCGGTCTGTGCTATATGATGACGATAACGTACCAGACGATCGGGGCTTCCAGATACGGGCTGTTCCTCTCCCTCATAAGGCAGGGAATCTTTTATCTCCCGTTCATACTCATTCTTCCACGCTTCATGGGAATAAATGGAATATATCTGTCACAGCCTCTCGCTGATATAGCTACGATCATAGTGTGCCTGTTCTCTATTAAGCCCATGAAGAGGACGGCCTCAGAGAGAATGATGAGTCAGAAGGAGACAAAGGTTACTTCCCAGTGAAAGGAGGCTCTGAATGACTCAGGAAGAGCGTGCCCGCCTTACAAAGGAAAAGATCCTCAATGCAGCGATGAATGAATTCAGTTCCCGAGGATATGAAGGCGGGACAATAGGCGACATATGCCGCACAGGCATAAACAAAGGCCTCATCTACCACTATTTCTCCGGCAAGGATGACCTGTATCTCACGTGCATGAAGATCAGTGCTGATGCATTCGTCTCGTATCTCGAAAAAGAGAGGCCGGCTTTCACCGACCAGGATGCCGAGAAGATGATCAGCAGGTATATGTCCACACGGGTGCGGTTTTTCGAGGATTATCCGGAGGAGAGCAGGATATTCTTTGAGGGCCTCATGGCTCCTCCGGAAGAACTCAAGGAAGAGATTTCAGCGATACTCAAGCCCTTTACTGACTTGAGCCGGGAAATCAACCAGGAGGCTTTCTCCCACATACGCCTCAAGAAAGACATTACCCCCGAGATGGCCTCACAGGCATTCACTCTTACACAGGCCATGTTCAACAGCTATTTCGGGTCCCCGGCCATGCAGGGGAAGAGCATTGACAGCAGGATTGAACTCCATGAAAAGACGATACCTGAACTTCTCTCGATAATCCTGTATGGGATAGCCGAGTCGTAAAATCTTCTTTGGATTATCAACTGCTTTCTCGGAAGGGGGCTGCCCATGCAGCCTCCTTCTTTTTTACATTGAAATGGTGTCTGCAGTCAGATTCGCTTTGAATTATTTCTAACCGAGGATATGCCCTTTACAAATAATTTGTCGGTCAGTTCGATGAGGTCCCCTAACGGCAGTTTCTTGCCGTCGGAAACCCACTGCCTGTAGATGTTGACAGATGTCACGCAGAGAAAGTTGTTTATGATGCTCTGCTCCTCTTTGGAATATGAGGCGTATGGATTGTACCGCGAGCGGTTGTGGATCATTGTCGACATGAACAGCTTGTCGGAAAAGTCCCTGTAGAAGGGATCACAGACCATCTTTTCGATATAGGGCTCCTGCTTTGCCATGAATTCAAAGAACACCCTGTTTACCTCGGAAAAAGAAGCATCAGGGGGAAGCCTGTCGATCTCGCTGTAATACTGCTCGGCAGTCTCGCGCATAACATCCTCGAACAGTGCTTCTATGGTCGTATAGTGCAGATAGAAAGTCTTCCTGTGTATCTGTGCTCGCTCGGCGAGTTCCTTCACGGTGATACGAGAGGAATTCTTCTCCATGACCAGTTCCTTGAATGCTTCCTTTATTGCCCTCTGCGTCTTAACAACGCGGAGGTCCTCTTTTTTCTCCTGCATACTGCTCTCTCCTGGATCCCGGATTCTGATGCCGGGATAATCACCACTTGCAAAAAAGTGTTGAGTAATTCACTCCAGAACAAATCTGGAGATTGAAGGCTCCTGCAGGACAAATAATAATATACTCATGAGAATTAAACAACACGTGGATATGAATTGCGGGACAGGGCCTGGGACCAGAATCTCAATCTCAGATGGGAGGACAGAACTCAAAGCCTGCCTCAATGACACGGCAGCCGCCAGGGATTTCCTTAAAAGGCTTCCTTGCAGGCTGAATGTCTCCGACTCCGGGGAGGATTACCGCTGCGGGACGGCTTCGGGAGTGTTTGACCCTCTCGAGACAGCGTCAAGACTTGAGGCGGGTGACATAAGCATAGGGGAGGGGATTTTCTCCATGAGGTACAAGGGCACCGAGAGCAGGGGATTCAGCGGAGTCACAGTTATAGGGAAACTTGACAGGGAATCGATTGACAGGGCAGCTGAACTTCCGGAGAGGCCGGTTCTTACAATAAAAATAGATAACGGGAATGAATCAAAAAAGAGGTGACAAGAATGGCAGAGAAAATGCTGGTAGTCTATTATTCCTGGTCCAACGGGAACACAAAGAGGGTCGCGGAGATGCTCTCCTCTGCTGCCGGGGCAGATATTGCGGCCATAAAGACAAAGATTCCATATAAGGGAACCTATAACAAAGTTGTGGAACAGGGCAGGAGAGAGACCGAAAGAGGCTACATGCCTGAGATAGAAGACATCGGCAGGGATCTTGGTGACTACGGCGTCATAGCCGTCGGGACTCCGACTTGGTGGTACACGATGGCTCCAGCAGTAAAGACATTCCTGCATCAAAACGAGTGGTCCGGCAAGACCGTCATTCCGTTCATGACAAACGGAGGGTGGCCGGGACATGTTATAAAGGACATGGAGAAGGAATGCAGCGGGGCTGAGTTTGCGTTTCCGATGCAGGTGAAATTCGATTCCTCTGGAGGGGATCATATGGAAACTCCCATGGAAGACGTTGTGGAGTGGACGGAAAAAGTAAAGGCCCTGCTCGGATGATCAGAAGACAGACCACATGTGAGGAGGCATATATGAGAAATTTTTCCATAGTTTATTTTTCCATGAAAGGCCAGACGATAGGTCCGGGGATGAAGATACGGGTGCAGGAAGTCGGGAACACCGCCCTTGCAGCAGGATACATACACGATGCACTCGGAGGCAGCATGTTTGAGCTCGTGCCAGACAAGGAGTACAGCAGCGACCACATGGAGCTCATCAAGGAGGCAAAGGAAGAGCTGAGGGCAGGCAGAAGAGTTCCCCTCAGGGGACTTCCGGATTTCGATGGTGTAGATACAGTCATCCTCGGCTATCCCAACTGGTGGGGACACCTTCCGATGCCAGTGGTGACTTTTCTCGAGAGCCGCAGATGGGACGGAATGAGGATAATGCCGTTCTGTTCCAACGAGGGAAGCGGGCTATCTGACACTGTCGACGATATAAGGAAATATGCAGACGGAGCTGAAGTCATGCCCGGCCTTGCTGTGACAGGATCCAGAACCGAGCTTCATAAGGACGCAATAATAGCATGGGCCAGGAAGGGCCTGGAAGAATCCCTTTGACGAGGGCTCTGCCGCATACGGCAGCTTATAAGGACAGCAGAAAAAATATTTTTGCATAGATACTCACCGTATTCTGCATGCGGTGAGATATTTTTTGTCTTATTGAGTAATTGGATTTTTTAACAAACCCAGTTTTGAAGTGCATGCAAGCATCCAAGTGCAGTCCTCCGGGATGCATATATATTAATGTGATGCGTCTTCCGGCGGTCTTGTGACTGCCGTTGAAATCGGTTAATATAATGCTTTCCGGAATTTTTCAGAGCTGGCTTTAGGCATATCAGAGTGCTGCAGAATGCGGGACTAAGGGCCCAGAAATTCAGGGATAAAAGACAATGAGACAGGGGCAGTACAATTGACTGCCCATGCCTGAATAACGAAGGGAACAATAATTATGAAAGTTGTTATAGTCGGAGGAGCGGCAGGCGGGGCAACCGCAGCCGCAAGGATCAGGAGGCTTGACGAGCACGCAGAGATAGTAATGATAGAGCGCTCGGGCTATATTTCATACGCGAACTGCGGACTCCCCTATTATGTTGGCGGAGTCATCAGGGAGAAGAGCAGGCTCACGCTTCAGACCTCGGAAAGGTTCTGGAACCGCTACAGGGTAGACGTCAGGACCCGCCAGGAGGTAACCGGGATTGACAGAAAGGGTAAGAAAGTCAGAGTCCGCAGACTCGAGACTGGGGAAACATATGAGGAATCCTATGACAAGCTGCTGCTCTCTCCCGGTGCAAAACCCGTCCGCCCGCCGCTTCCGGGGATTGATGACCCCAGAGTGTTTTCTCTGAGGATAGTCGAGGATGCCCTCGCCATGAGGGAGTTCATAGAAACAAAAAAGCCTGCATCCGCTGCAGTCATCGGAGGTGGATTCGTGGGACTGGAGGTTGCAGAGAACCTCAGGGAACAGGGAATCGAGGTCACAGTCATCGACATGGCCGACCAGGTTCTCACAACCTTGGACGGGGATATGGCTTCAATTGTACAGACTGGACTCAGGAAAGAGGGGATAAGCCTGAGGCTCGGATGCGGTGTTTCCGGGTTCGAGAGCACCGAAAAGGGAATCAGGGTTCTCCTTGGAGAAGCCAGTCCCGTAGAAGCGGACATGGCAGTCCTGGCTATAGGGGTTAAGCCCGAAACAGCGCTCGCCAGGGAAGCAGGGCTTGAACTCGGTCTCAAAGGTGCAATATCCGTAGACGGGCAGATGAGGACATCCGACCCGGACATCTTCGCAGTGGGAGACGCAGTCACCGTGAAGAACAGCGTCACGGGGAAAGATGCTGTAATTGCACTCGCAGGGCCCGCAAACAGGGAGGCAAGGATTGCGGCAGATGTGATCTGCGGCAGAAGCAGCACATACCGCGGTGCATCCGGTACATTTGTGATCAAACTGTTCGGAATGACAGCGTCGGCCACTGGCCTCACTGAGAAGGCGGCGGATGCGGCAGGCCTCGACTGGGACAGCGTAGTGCTCTCCCCGTCGTCTCATGCAGGATACTACCCCGGAGCCAGCACAATGGTGATAAAGGTGCTGTTTGAGAAGAAGACGCTGAGGATCCTCGGGGCACAGATAATAGGATCGGAAGGAGTCGACAAGAGGATCGACGTGATAGCTGCAGCTATGCAGGCCGGAATCAGTGCCGACAGGCTGCAGGACCTAGAACTCGCATATGCACCTCCGTACTCCTCGGCAAAGGACCCTGTCAACATGGCAGGATACATGATAGAAGACGTCGCAGAAGGGCTTGTCAGACAATACCGCTGGAGTGATGTGGAAAAACTTCCGCGTGACGGCAGCGTACAGCTCCTCGACGTGAGGACACCGGTCGAATTCGGAAGGGGCTCTGCCGAAGGCTTCGTCAATATCCCGCTTGATGAACTGAGGGAGCATATAGGGGAGCTGGACAAGTCAAAGCCGGTTTATGCGATGTGCCAGAGCGGACTGAGAAGCTACCTCGCCTGCAGGATACTGTCCCAGGAGGGCTTCAGGTGCTTCAACCTTTCCGGTGGATACAGGTTCTGGTCCGCAGTGACGGAAGAGAGGGCTGTGAGCAGGTCTTCCACAGGCTGCGGGGCTGACGCGCAGGGTTAAAGAATGCCCGCCAGAAAGCTTGATAGGTTAGAGCTGTTCAATTATAATAATCGACGGAAAAAAGATAATTGAATTGTCGAAAATAACCATATATCTACAAGGAGACCCAAGGATGAACCGGAAAAAACACCTGCTGAGGATAGCCTCTGCTGTCCTGATTGCAGTAATCGCTGCAGCCGCCCTGATTATTTCTCCTGGCACGGCCAATGAGGCTTCTGCTTATTCATCATACCCAATACTGACTGTGAACGGCGGCCAGAGCTTCGAGTTAAAAAAAGTATGGTTATACGGAGTTCCCATTGAAGATGAGATAACACTGACGGTACAGGGATATTATTATGTCCTTTCCTCAACTGAGAATACCTCTTTTGGAATCGGTAATGCCGCATATGACAAGACACTTGCATGTCCTGACCCAGATGGGGACATCTCTGTCACTTATACCCCGGATGCCTATAGCATTGCCGGCAGTGGGGAATATTTGTACAGCTACTTCATCTCCTTCCAGGTTACCCTGAGCACCAGTGAAGATTTTTCGAGGACAATCTCACTGCCGTCAGCAGGACCTGAAGCACTAGGGATAGGGAGTGAAGAGACGAATAGCTTTGAGGGTGACAGCAGCGGCCAATACCAGTATAAGATTATGTCATTAACTGAATCCGACTCTGACGGCACAGACTACACGGACCGCTTCGCTGCCAACGCAATCTATGAAAACGGAGTACATGGCATTGAGGTAACTAATTTCATTGACACGTTGTCTGATTATGTCACTGTATATAAGGTCTGGGGAGACGAGGCTGAGACGAATCCGACTTCCCTCGAACCCTCTGAGATAACTCTTGAGCTGTACAAGGACGGAGAAGAGGTAGGCTACATAGATATTCCTGTTGTCGAAAACTCCTGGTACAACGATTATTTTACTGTTTCTGCCACAAATGTGACTGACAGCATGGCGCTGAACGGCTCACCAGAAGTCTGGAAGATAACCATTCAAGGAGTAAGTTCCGAGGGGCTCACAATAAAGGAATCAGATGACAGCGGGTACATCTATGAAGTCACTGAGCAGGTAGACACAGACAACTCTACATACTTTAAAGTTAACAACGTCGATGAGGCGTCAACCCTGACATACGATCCCAACGGAGGGGAAGGGGATCAGATCACAGAGCGAGGCGCCAAGGGGAGAACAGTAAGCGCTGCTGACAACAGTTTCTCGAGAGACGGCTATACCTTTACTGAATGGAATACCGAGGCGGACGGGACTGGGGTTTCATATACACCCGGAACGGAGTTCACTGTAGACGAGGATATGACACTGTATGCAGCATGGGCTGAAAATTATACGCTCTCCTATTATCCGAACGGAGGATCCGGATCGATGGATTCCTATACGGCAGCAGCCGGCACATCCGTGACAGTCAGTGAAAACGAATTTGCGAGGACCGGATATGATTTCACGGGATGGAATACAAGTGCAGACGGGACAGGGACCTCATATGAGGCTGGCTCGTCCATCGTCCTGAATGAAGACATATCCCTGTATGCACAGTGGGAATCTGAGACCCAGGTGTTCACCCTCAGCTACGACGCAAACGGCGGGGAAGGGACCATGGATTCAGAATCAGCGGAATCAGGCAGCTCTGTCGTCATCGATGAAAATGCATTCTCAAGAAGCGGGTATTCCTTCTCGGGATGGAACACGGCCGCCGACGGGACAGGTACGTCATACGAGGCAGGGTCTTCCATCATCCTGGATGAGGACGTGACCCTGTATGCACAGTGGACTGCAGACCCTGCAGATGAAGGCGGTGTCCCGAGAACCGGGGATGAAGGTCCGGGCCTGTATATTGCTGCAGCTTTACTGGCTGCAGGAGCTTCATTTGTTTTGGCGAGGAAGCGCCGCAGTTTATCAAAATAACTCTTGACTGACATGAGTCATGAGGGGATGGCAGCCATGCGGCTGCCATCTTTTTTTCCAATGTCTTGATAGATCTCTTACAAAGAGCAGATAAATATTTAAAGCCTCCAGAGTATCATTAATCAGACAAATCATGTGCCTATACAGAAGCGGATGATGATTCCGTTTCGTTGACTTTGGCCGGAATTACTGCTCAGGGATTGCACTGCAAGGGGACTTTTTTGTATATTTCTTGCAGAAGTTCTGTATAGGAGGCATGAATATGGGCTTCAGAGTTGAAAAAGAGCTCTTTGAAAAACTGCCTGACGCTTGTTTCGGCGTAGTAGTGGCAGACGGCATCGACAATACCCGGGATTACCCGGAGATAGAAAAGCTTCTGGACGAAGGGATAGCTGCCGCGGAAGAGCGCTTCAAGGGGATCAGGGTCAAGGAGGACCCGGACATACTGCCGTACAGGGAGGCTTTCCGCAGGCTGGGGATAAATCCAAACAAATACCTCTGTTCGATCGAGGCCCTCTTCACGCGCATTGCCAAGGGGAAGGGAATGCCGAGGATAAACCCGATAGTGGATCTTGGCAATGCAGTTTCTCTTAAGAATACCCTGCCTATAGGAGCACACGACATAGGCAGGAGCACTGATGACATATGCGTGCGCCTCTCACGCCCGGATGACACTTTCCTTCCATTCGGGTCTACGGAGGAGGAGCATCCGGATGAAGGTGAGATTGTATATGCGGTCGGAAGCCAGGTGCGCACCCGCCGCTGGACCTGGAGGCAGAGCGAGCACGGAAAGATAGAGCTGGCCACTTCGAGGGTGTTTTTCCCGATAGACGGATTCTCTGATTTCAACGGGGAAAATGTCCTCAAAGCGAGGGATGAGCTTGCAAGCAAGGTGGAAGAAGTGTTCGGATGCACTGCCCTTCGAGGGTTTGTGGATATAGATCATCCTGACATGGAGTTTTAAGGCAATCAGACAGCCGGGAAGCTCCGGCAGATTACGAATTAAGGCCTGCAGTCTTCAACATGGAAAAGAAGAAACGAAAAATCTCAGTGATCATATGGATCGCAGCCGCTTTAGCCGCGGCTGCGATATGCTTTGTCATGCTCGACCCGCATGTCGGAACTGCAGACCCTCCAAAGGAGACGCTCGATCTGTCTACAGTTCTCACGGAAAAGCAGGCAGAAGAGGACCTGAGGGCTCTTTACAGAATTGTGAGGAGAAGACACCCTGCATGGGTAGACGGGAACACCGAGGCCGTCGAGGCGTTCGAAAACTGCTATCAGCAGGAGATGGAGGCTGTAGACGGTCCTGTGACGGTTCTCGAGCTCTGGCGCGCCGCAGAGAGAATAGCCGCAACCCTCGAGGACGGCCACACATCCGTGCGAAGCAATTCTTATTCAAGAGAACTTCTGGATTTCAGGTATCCCGGGTCGGGGGAGGAAATCGCAGCGATAAACGGAGAAGATGCCGAAGCGGTGTACAGCCGGTTCTGCACCATGGATTCAGCAGAGACTGAGGCAACCCACAGTGGTGATTTCCTCATGAATATAGTTAAGGAAGACTATCTCGAGCTGATGGGAGTTGACACCTCAGATGGAGTTGATGTCACGTACAGGCAGCAGGACGGGAGCGAATACACCGTGCACTATGAGCTGGGGGATCCCCAGGAGCCGGGGAGCAGCTCAAGTGAGCCTTATTTTTCATGGGAAATAGACAGCGGCAGCCTGATCGGCATTTTCGATCTCAACCAATGCGAATACAATGAAGAATACTGCCAGGAACTGGACGCATTTTTCAGTAAAGCTGTTGACGCCGGGTGCAGGGCGGTAGTGGTGGATTTGAGGGACAATCCGGGAGGGTCGTCCCAGGTTATCAATGAATTCCTGCGCCATCTTGATGTGGATTCATACAGGATGCAGGTCATGTATACCAGAATAGGACCGCTCCTTTTGAAATTTGATCCGGGGGAGATGGAGAACGACAGGTGCACCAAGGTTTTTTCCGGAATGGTGTTTGCCATTACAAATGTGAATACGTTCAGCTCGGCGATGGATTTTGCAATGGTTCTAAAGGACAACGGTATAGGCACCATAGTCGGGGAGGCGTCCGGGAATCTGCCCGACTCCTACGGGGATGCGCTGACTTTTTCCCTCCCGAATTCACACCTTCAGCTAAGCGTGTCCTATAAAAAGTGGAGCCGTGTCGATGCAAGCGCAGCAGGGCTGCCTGTGGAGCCGGACATCACCTGCAATCCGGAAGATGCCCTGGAGGAAATACTCAAAGCTGTCGGGAATTCTTAAGGAATAATTGCAGACAAGGACAGGCTTCTTTTCGAACATCAGCATTAACGGCGTTTCTTTGAAAATTTCAGGAATCAGAAAAAGGCCGCACCATTTGGTGCGGCCTTTAGCTCATCAGTGATGTTGTTACATGTCACTGCCCGCGGGAATGCGGATCATCAGCTTTTTGACTTTTTCTTTTTGAGGATGAGCACCGCTCCGGCTGCTGCGGAAGCTGCTGCCGCTGCAGCCCATGCTATTGAGTTCGCGGTGTCGCCGGTCTGGACGATTTCTGAGCTGTTGGTCACCACAAATCCGCTTTCTGCATCACCTGTGATAGTTACCGTAAATCCGTCTATCTTGACTTCACTCACGGTATAGACGATCTCGTTTCCATCGGAATCGTATTTGTCGAGATCCTCGAAGGTGTACTTCCAGTTGTTGGATTCGTCTAGCCTCACGGAATCGACTTCCTCGCCGTTGGCAAGGAGCTTGATGTCGGCATATTCGCCCTTCTTTCCGCTGGCCCAGACCTTCTCAACCGGAATGCTTATCTTTGCGTAAGTATTGGTCACGAGGAATCCGTTCTCGGCATCCCCGGTGATGGATGAAATGTATCCGTCAATTTCGACTTCGCTCACGGTGTAGACGATCTCACTGCCGTCGGAATTGTATTTCTGGAGATCCTCGAAGGTGTACTTCCAGTTGTTGGATTCGTCGAGCCTTATGGAATCGACCTCTTCGCCGTCGGCAAGGAGTTTGATGTCGGCATATTCGCCTTCTTTTCCTTCACTCCAGGACTTCTCCACGGACACGCTGGTCTTTGCCTGGTCTGTGTTGGTTATTACAAAACCGCTGTCCTCATCGCCGGTAATGGTTATATCGTAGCCTTCCATTGTGTCTTCCGTAACGGTGTAGACAAGTTCTGTGCCGTCGGCCGTGTACTTAGGTAGATTTACGAACGTATGCTTCCAGTGATTGGATTCGTTGAGCCTCACTGAACCGACTTCCTCGTCGTTGGCGAGAAGCTTGATGTCGGCATATTCACCCTGCCTGCCTACCCAGATCTTTTCCACAGGGATTGAAATCGTGGTTTCGTTCTGGTAGTTGGTAATGACCCAGGTTGTGGAGCCGGCGTCGTGGATGTAGACAGGAGTGTAGTTGGTGTTGGTCTCCTCGACAGTGTAACTATATTCGTGTCCATCGGTTGAGTATTTGGGGAGGTCTTCTATAGTTGTCCTCCAGTTGTCATCCGAGGTGAGTGTGATGGCATTCCCATACTGAACATTGTCCTGCTTGAGGACAACTGTGATCTCTTCACCGGATACACCGTCTGCCCAAAGCTTGATGATGTCTATATCGATCTTTTCTTCGTTCGGGCTGTTGGTAATCGTGTAGCCGGCAGTGATGTCATGATCGCCGTTTTGGGTTATTTCGACGGAATAACCTCTGCTGTTGGTCTCTTCCACGGTATAGGTGTATTCATGACCGTCATCTGCATATTTTCTGAGGTTTTCAAATGTGTAGGTCCACCCGGTGGTGCTCGTAAGGACGACTTCGTCGCCGTACTGCACTCCGTCCTGCCTGAGGATGATGTGGGCTTCTCCTGTCGCCCCGTCCGCCCATGCTTTGGTTACAGGCATGTCGAAGGTCTCGGTATTGGGGGAGTTTGTGAGAGTGTAGGTCTTCCCGTCTGTACTCCACTCGCCTGACTGAACGTATACACCTTCCGAACTTTCCTCAAATGTGTATTCATACTCGTGTCCGTCTGAGGCATAGACAGGCAGGTCGGAGAAGGTCACGCTCCATCCGCTGACACCGTCAAGCCTGGCTGTGTCTATCCTCACGCCGTCCCTCAGCAGTATGGCGTCAATGTAGTCTGCGCTGGCGCCGTCATTCCATACCTTATTGAATGACAGATTAGTAGTTACTGTGCTCGGGGAGTTCGTCACTGTGTAGGAGCCGTCTGAATTCTCCGTAACTGTCGAGGTGTAGTTGCTCCCGACTTCCTCTACGTAATAGGTGTACTCTGTGCCGTCATCGGCAACAGCCGGAAGATCGTCCACTGTCGCAGTCAGACTGTCGCCCGTAAGTGTGACAGTCGTATAGACCAATGTGCTGGTCCCATCAGTCCTCATAATGTCAATAGTGATGGATTCTCCGTCAGCAAGCGACGCACCGTCTGCAAACACCTTTGTCACCGTTATGCTGACATCCTTGCGCTCGTTGACGAAGGCTGCCGAATCAGCATCATCGTCGTCCGGATAGTAGTCGTAGGATGCTGTAAGAACGTTGCTGGTTTCACTGTCCTGGGTAAAGGTGACTTCAACTTTTATCGGACCAGCTGTGATGGCTTCCCACTTGGTATCCGAAGAGTCGACGACTTCCTTGATGTAGTAGGTGTTAGTGATTGGCGCTGTATATTCATCGAAGGTGAGCGTTATCTCCGGGAACACTATATTTCCGTCTGCGTCGTTTGTGGCAGTGAGCGGAATCCCGTCGGTGGAATCCGTGTCTATAGTGTTGCCAGTTGAATGATAGTACAGGGCATTCCCGTTTTCATCGCACATCGTGAAGGTGAATTCGCCTGCGTCAAATGAGCTGTAGTCGGACGTTGTCTTTGTGGCTTCCAGCTGGAATGTCCCGGTGATGGTACTCTCACTTGTCTGAGTATTTGTAAAGATGATCTCTGAGGCGGAAGTGCCGGTGCCCGTTGTATCACCATCGGAGTATTTTGTGTAGAGTACAGACGTGCTGAGCGCGGCATCAGTCCGGGAAACGGTTACATCTGCCTTGTATACGGCAGTGTCGTAAGTGATGCCTGTTGAGGTGTCGCTGCTTGTTTCCTTAATGTAGTAGGTATAAGTGTTTCCGGCGTCAGCGTAGGTATAGGTTATCGTCGGGAAAGTGACTATTCCTGCTGCAGTGTTTGTAGCAGTGAGCGGGGTATCAGAGTTGGTTGTAGAAACGCTTCCATCGCTCTGGACATACAGCTGGTTACCGTCTGAGTCGAAGACTCCAAATGAGAACTCATCTGCAGCGAGTGTTCCGCCGACCAGGGCCTTACCAGCTGTGAGGGTGACTGTGGTAGTTCCGATCTCGGTGTTGGTCACTGTATCCTCAACTGCTGTAGAAAGAGTGGTTGAGTCCGAAACGTAGCCGTCAGGCCCGCTGACTTCGTAGGCCTTGTAGGTTATCTCGCTGCCGCTCGAGTCATATTTGTCGAGTCCGGTCCAGGTGGCAGTCCAGGCTGCAGTTTCTCCGTTACTGTCGGTAGTTCCGTCGAGGGTTATGGTACTGCCCGATACAAGTGAGCCGTCTGCCACTAGCTGCAGCACTACTGTTGCACCGGAGGGCGCATCAGCAGTCGTTGTGCCGTCGCTTTCAACCCATGCCTTGGTCACGGAGAAGCTTGTTGTATCCGTGAGTGTGTTGGTGAGTATCCCGCCCGAGGAAACGGTGGAGGAGCTTGCAGTGTAGGGGTAGTCTTCGGGGATAGATTCCTGAATTGTGTAGGTTATGGCGTCCCCGTCGTCATTGAATCTTTCTAGCCCGCTGTACGTTACTGTCCAGACATCTCCCGTGGCAGAAATGACCGGTTCTGCATCTGTGACAGCAGTACCGTCGGCAAGCAGCGTCAGCCAGCCGGCAAAGTCATCTGCAGAAGGACGTGTGCTCTGCTCGTTCGAACTGTCGGTCCACTTCTTAGTGAACGTCACGTCGATGTTTGCGAGCCTTCTAAGCATGTTGACGATCATTCCGCCGTCGGATACTGCGCCAGAAGAGTCGCTTCTCACATACACGGAAGTGTAGTCGCTTGGAATTTCTTCGGTTATCGTATATGCCGTGCCGTCGTACGGGAGGTTGTCCCATGTCACGGTATATGTGTTGTTGCCGTTGTCATATACGGAGAGGTATGTCGATGATGAGTACTGGCTGGTCACGTCCTCTGTTCCGTGATATAGCTTCAGCCACGAAGTGTATTCAGATGCGCTGGGCCTGACTCCGTCGGCATCGCTGTCGTCGTTCCAGACCTTGGTTATCGACAGCTCTTCAACCCTCTGGCGTCCTGAAATGAGGTTCTGCGTCCAGTAGTTTACATTGTTGTAGCTTATCGGGTTGTCCACAACGTAGAGGTCGGTCTCATAAGTGTCAGGCACATCCTGCAGGGTAATGCCGTCATAAGTGGTAGCGCCTATGAGGATGTTGTATATCTCTTCCACGTCGTTCCAGCCCCAGGCAGGCGTGCCTGAGCTGTAGACATTGCGGACGTGGTCCTTCATTTCCTCGTAAGTGAGGTCCGTGCCATCGGTGTCCGTGTCAGTGTAGTGCCATATTGCCATCTGGGTAGCTATTTCAAACGCATATTCCATGCGGTTGCTCATGAGCAGGGAGAAGTCGTAGTTGTCCATGATTCCCGCTGCATCGTTTGGGTACCCGTTATAGAGCACCTTTGCGACGTTGTCCTTGACTGTGCTGCTGGCAGACCCAACTTTGACAGGTGTGTATCCCTTGTTGTTGGGAGGGTATATGACCGGGCTTACATTCGGGTTGAGCCCGGTGTATGAATCGAGTTCCTTGGCGGTGACGTTGGGAATGATCCCGTACTGGTTGCCGTACCAGGTCTGCATGTTGAAATCGTCATCGGACAGCCACAGCACGTAGTAGTAGTTTACGCAGTAGGCCACGTTGCCGTTGATCATGGTCCTGACTGTGTTCGGCATTCCGTCTATGTGCTCCTCATAGGGGGTGTACTCGCCTTCTGGGGAGCGGACATCCTCTACAGTGCTGTCGCCCGATGCTGCCACAGTCATGGTGACTGTGATCGGCCCGAGATCGAGGTTGTTTGTGCCGTCAGGTGAATACCTGAGGTAGAAGGAACCGCTGTAGGTGCCGGCTGATTTTCCTGAGACGGCTTTTACGGTTACAGAGCCGCTCTCACCGGCGGCTATTTTCTGGGCTCCCGAAGTGTCTACAGTGAAGAAATCACTGTCATCGCTCTCACTGTATACATCGAATGAGACTGTGCCGGATCCGGTATTATTAA
>JBMNPE010000037.1:0-14191 GCA_050943435.1 Oscillospiraceae bacterium
GGTTCACCGACGGGCAGTTCGCTAACGAGGACCAGAAGGCGGAGCACTACAGGAACATACAGTTCTCGCGCTTCTGCGACGAAGTCAGGGAATTCGACATCCCGGTCCCGGATGCTGACGTGCTCTCCGCAAACGGCCCGCAGGGGCTCAATTTCAAGAAGAAATCCTGAGACCTATATGGGAAAAGCGCACGATTTCTCAATAATAATGTGCGGCCAGATCACAATGGATGACCTGGTTCTGATGGACGAGCCAGTGAAGCGAGACAACATGGGAGGGGACTATATCTACGGCCTCTCCGGAGCATTTATGTGGGGCCGTGACAGGATTGGTTCATGCGTGAGGGTAGGAAATGACTTCGATACGGACCTCATAAGAAAAGCCACGAGGGATGAGGTTGACCTCTCGGGTGCCGTGAAGGTCGACATGCCGGGCCTCAGGACATTCGAACTGTTCGACAGGTATGGGAACAGGTATTTTGTGCGCCAGAAATGGGCAGGAGACGACACAAAGCTCGCGTGCGACTCCATTTCCGACTACCCGGAAAAATACAGGGGAAACACGGATTCCATCTGCATAGCCCCTATACCGTTCCCGTATTCGTACAATTTTATAAAGCAGATCCCATCCGGCGATGCGGTCCTCATGGTGGACCCGCACTTCGATTCCGTATACGAGAAGGACAGGCCAAAATGGGAGGAGATCTTTCCCAAGATCGACATCTGGGCACCGAGCGAGAGCGAGCTAACGGACTTTTTCGGAATCGGCAGGAAGGAAGACATAAAGGACTATATTCCCTACTTGAGGCAGGTGGCTTCCATGGGCGTTGACACTGTTGTCCTCAAAATCGGGGAGAGAGGCTCGATGGCCTATGAAAGGGACAGCGGCAGGACGTGGCATGTCCCACCCTGCAGAAGCAGGGGAATTGTCGACGTGACGGGCTGCGGGGACACCTTCTGCGGGGGATTCATAAGCGGATATCTGCGCAGGAGGGACGTCCTGGAGGCCCTCATGTACGGCAGCGTTGCCGCATCATTCTGCATAGAACACTATGGAAGCCTCGACAATTTCCACGTGGGGAAGGAAGAGGCTGATAAAAGATTTTCGGAATATTCAGGGGATCTGGACAGGTCAGGGTGCCTGGTGGGATGAAGAAGACCGGAGCGGCGGCTCCGGTCTTATCTCTGTCTGCTTTTTCTCCCGCTGCCTGTCAGAACAGGTACTTTCTCGGGATGCCGAACCTCACTGTCGGCTGCGGGTCCACTATCTGGCATATGGTGAGATTTCCTGCGAGGCTGCAGAACATCCCTGCCTCGTCGGTGTTTATGCCCTTCTTTTCCGAAATTATGCAGGCCATGTCCCAAACCGCCTTGCGGCAGCACTCCTCAAGGGTCGGCCTCGAAGCAACCGTATAGAAATATTCGCCGTCGTCGACCAGCACTGATGGTATCTTTCTCTTTTCGACCGATACCGTCACGGTTATCTCGGCTCCAGTTTCTGCACCGGCTCCCATGACCTCACCGTCTCCCATGCAGGCATGGACGTCGCCCATGAAGAGCAGCGCTCCGCTGACCTGGACCGGGAGGTAGAGGGTGCTTCCCGCCCTTATCCTTGTGTTGTCCATGTTTCCGCCGTGGTCTGCAGGCCATGTGGTGGGCATCGGAGCATCGGCCGGGGCCACCCCTATGGTCCCTATCATCGGGTCGACGGGGACCTTCATATCAGGTGAGAAAACGACATATCCGTCCTCTATCGTGAGCATGTGCACCACGTCGCCCAGAACCCTGTCGGGATATGCACCGAATCCGGGGGAAGATGTGGTAAAGCAGGGCCCCTGCAGGTCTATCTTCTTTATTTCAACCCTGAGCGTGTCGCCGGGCTCTGCGCCTTCGATGTAAAGAGGGCCGGAACAGGGATTCGTGGTGTATTTACCGAACCATTTGGTGCCGGTCTCGTCCTCTATCTTGCCCCTCATGGCGTCATAGGTCTGGAAGCAGACGGTATCCCCGCTGGCAGCCTTTGCCGCCGGAACTGCTTCCTTGTCCATCTCCATGTTCATGGGATCTCTGGAAATATAGATCATTTGCTGTCCCGTCCTTTCCTGCCCCAAGCGCGGCAGTGATTGAATTCCGGAAACTATTATACCAGAAGGGAAGGCCTTGTTGACGGCCTTCCTGAGGCCTCAGAGCCCATGCGATTTGACCACCCCGTCCTAATGACCTATAATGCAGTAGTATTTTGTGCATGATGCTCATGCATGAGACTTTATTGGTTCAAAAAGGCAGTTTTCATTTTGAAATTTAAAGATATTTTCAGATATATAAAATATGGCGGTGCAGCACTTGTTCTGGCTGCATCGGTATCCATAGCGTCTTCCGGGCTTACCAGCAGGGAGAGCGTCATGACCATGGCTTCGGGTGAATCCGGAGAAACATCCTCGGTTTCTTCTGGAAGCCACGGAACAATACATCCGTTTGGGACGTACACGATAGTCATCCCCTCTGAGACGAGAACGTTATCTGTACAGGTCTACGACCCTGCGGTGGAGCAGGCCTACGGAAGTGCACTCTCGGCATCCCGAGGGGTCGCATATTTTCAGGGCCATAAAGAGACATATTACAATCTCGACATGAGCGTGATTGTCTCTGTAGCGCACGCGAGGGGAATCGAGGGAGAGTACTGGATAAACGACCTGGGCTGCAAGATGCTCGGCGATTATATCATGGTGGCTGCAAACTACACCGTGCATCCGTACGGAAGCCTTGTCGAGACGAGCCTCGGAATGGGCATAGTCGTAGACACTGGCGGCTTTGCCTCGGAGAGCCCCTACCAGATAGATATAGCTACCAGCTGGTAAAACCTGAAAAATACAAAAAAAGACAGGACAACCGGGTTTGACAGCCTGGTTGTCCTGTTTGCTGTCCGACTTATTGCGATATCCTGCTGATTACAGATTTCAAAAATTCTGCCGTTACGAATGCGTTGTGGAATTCTTCGATGGTTATTAAATGCGGGCCGAACCAGATGAGTGCTTGTCAAAGCCGTCTGTCAGTGATTCTGGTCCTCCATCTCCAGCTCCTGAATTTTTTTCTAAGAGCAATTTCAATTTCCAAGTCTCTGTATTGGCGTTTCAGACGGGCTATCTCTCCGAGAAGCTCTTCCTTCTCGGTGCGGCCCGGGAGCGTTCCAAGGCGCTTCCCCCGCCGGTACTCCAGACCTGCAGGTCCCATTTCTTCAAATTTTCTTACCCAGTTGTACACCTGCTGGTAGGAACAGCCGTATTTCCCGGCCGTCACACTGTAATTCTTGTTATTATCAAGGCATTCCTTGACGATCCTGAGCCGTTCCTCGTATGTCGTGGGCCTGGCTTTCTTCATGCAGTTTTCACCTCAGATCCAAAGGGATTCATGCTCCACATGAATACTGTATCCGTTGATCAGCCTGCGCAATATAAAAGCACAGAATTTTTTAGGATATGAATTATATTAACCTGTCCGCAAAGGCAGACTCTGGATCAAATGTACTTGAAATGGACGCTGTGTCGGGCATAAGTAATGCCCCCAGGCGGTCATTTCCATGACCTGCCAGGAGGCAGCATATCAATTCGGCTTAATATATTTTTTCAGGCTCCAGCTCTCAGCCTTCTGAATTCGATGCCAGATACTGCGAGTATTCGACTCCGCTGACTTCCTTGAGATACCCAATATTGACTAACACCTCGGCTGTCCCGTCGGCAAGGCCTTCTATATAGTAGTGCGTGACGCCCTCTGAATCGACTTCCTCCGTCACCTGGAGAATGGTCCCATCTGAAGTTGTGACGCTTTCGATGTATTCGCCTTCTGCAAGGGTGATGTTGAGCTCCTGCCTGGATCCTGTATATATGAGGCCAATGTCCTCTGTTGTGCCGGAATTGTAGGTGCCCTCTATGTGGACGTCGAAGCTGTAAATTGCAGTTATTCTGGTGAGCGTTCTCTCCTCCTGGGCCTCTTCTATTCCGAAGAAATCCCTGAGGGTGGTCCTCCAGCTGTTGAGGAAGCCGGAGATGTCATATCCGAAGAGAGTGACGCCTGAATACCTCTGCTCCTGCTCCGGGACTGAGATCTCCCCTACATATACCTTTACCTCGGTGGAATAATATTCGCCGAGTGCAGTTACGGTGGAACCGTCAATCTGCAGGATGTCAGGGTCTTCTACAGAGATGTACTTGACCTCCTCATTGCTTCCGAGGGGAACCAATAATGTGTAGCTGTCCCCGACAGAGAGATCCACGCTTCCAAAGGATTCTGCCTCTGGATACACATATGTGTCCGCCGCGGCCGGAACCCAGAATTCCATGACGCATGCGCTGAAGACGCAGAAGGCTGCGAATATGACAAGAACAGACCATGCAACAGCGTTGAATACTGCCTTGGCATGAGCCCTTGCGGCCACAGGGCTGGCGACAGCCTCGCCTTCCTCAGCAACCGGCTGCAGCTCCTTTATCCTGCTCTTGAAACCGAGGTAGTCGGAATCCTCTTCATAGAAGCGGTCGTTGACAAGGCTCTCCCTGATGCGGATGAGCATTGATTCAACTATATCGTCTATAAAGCCTGATATTCTATCGTATGAGGAAACAGATTGTATACTGTCCATAAAATCCTTTCGATGATAACGGATTGGCAGTCTGCCTCACCGGTATTCCGATTTCGGAATTATAGCAGATGAGTGTGTACATTACAAATTTCTGATACTATCTGGAATAATATGCCATATATTATACAATTAGTATTTACATAATGTTGGGCTGCAGGATAGTATGGAAGGCCCTGAATGGTATAATTGACGGAAGAAAACGATAATGCGGAGGACGTGCCAGTGGACAGACAAGAATACATCAATTCTGCCTCGCGCCAGGTGATGGAGCTGGGAACCGTGGCTGAATTTCTGAGGGACAAGTGCTTCGGAAGCGGCTCGGACCCTGCAGGCCTCGGGGCAAAGGCGGCAGGAGCCAGAAGGGCAGTGTTTGTGGGATGCGGCGATTCATATTCGGCTGCAGGTGCCATGCTGCCGGGATTCAGGAAGCTGAGCGGGCTGAAACGATGCTTTTCTCCCGACGTGATGGATTTCCTGGGGGATCCTGCCCCCTACGGGACAGACAGGCCGGAAGACGCAATAACTGTCGGAGTCAGCTTCAGCGGATCGTCTGAGAAAGTTGCGGACGCTCTCAAGAAGGCATCTTCCCTCGGATCAGGGACTTTCCTTATCACTGGAAATGCAGAATCCAGGTGTGCCGAAGAGGCCTCGGAAGTAATAGACGTATCCATTCCGGAAGGACTCAACACACCAGGAGTCAGGTCATATTTCGCAAGCATGTTCGGAATTGTGTACCTCGGAGCAGCTATAGGACTTGACAGAGGCCTCTTAAACAGGGAAGAATTCTCATCTGCCGGAGCTTCTGCAGCGGAGTACATGGACAGGTTCATGGCTGGGATAGACGGCGTTGACTCTCTCATGTTCGAGCAGGCAGAGAAGCTTCGCGGATACACGAAGTTTGAGATAATCGGCGACTGGAACGAGGGATATTCTGCGCAGTTCATAGAGCAGAAGCTGATCGAATGCTCAGGAGTCTACTGCGACCACACCACAAGCGAGGAATTTGCCCATATAAGCCTGATGTTCCGGATGCCGGAGGAGACAGCCACAATGGTCCTCGTGAATTCCGCTGACACAAGTCTGGGGAGGATGAAGGACACGATCAACGGGTGCCTCGCCCAGCACAGGCCTGTGATAATAGTTACAGACGCGGATCCAAAGGTGTTTTCCGAACACAGGGGAATAGACCCGAGCACAATACACTCCGCATACAAGCCCGATGTGAAGGGCGGAGGGGAGATGAGCACTGCTGTCACTGACAAGCCGTGCGTATGCAGGATACCGACTCCGCCTGAGCAGTGGATGTCTCCGCTCGCCGATTTCATCCCGGGGACGCTGCTTGCGGGGTATCATGCGGCGATAAACGGAAGGAACTTCTTCTCCGGAAGATACGACTGGCGCAATGATTCTTGGATCGGAAGATGACGGGGGGATCTGGAAATGTATAAAAAGCTGAACGATGAATCGTACTACAACAAATTCTATTTCCTGGACACCTTCCATGCCCAGTGTGTGGATGTCGACCCGCTTACAATGGACCAGTTCGACAGGTCGGAGAAGAGCCTCAGGAAGATAATCGGGAATCCGGTGTTCAAAAACGCCAGGCACGTGATCGCCTCAGGATGCGGAGATTCAAATATAGCGAGTTTTGCAGTGAAGGATGCATTCAGGCACTACCTTCCCGACGTTGAGTTCGAGGCAGTGGAGTCTATAGAGCTGAGCAGGCACTACGATTTTCCTGACGACTGCTCTGACACAATTGCCCTGTTCATAAGCTTCTCCGGAGGAGTCTACCGCACAATAGAGGCCCTCAACCAGTGCAAGAGGCACGGGATTACTACCATTGCCGTCACTGACAATCTGGAGTCAAAGACCGCGGAAGATGCCGACATTGTCTTTCACACCGACGACCCCAAGGGAGACAACCACGCAGGACTCAGGACCTATTACAGCAATGTCATAAGCTGCATCATCCTGGCGGCTGCCATGGCAGAACAGAGAACCGGAAAGGAGCTTCTTCCAGCTCTCAGGAAGGAGCTCTCAGCCTATCACGACGAGTTCTTCGGGTGCTTTGAGGACATCGACCAGGCGTGCTTCCTAGAGGCAGTGAGATGGCTCGACAAGAAGAGCCTCGAAATAGTCGGGGACGGGAACATGTTCTGGGCCGGAAAGTTCATACAGGCAAAGGTAATAGAGCTCTCCGGAGACGCCTGCACTGTCGTGGACAGCGAGGACTACATGCATGTAAACAGGCTGATGGGCCCCGGGAAAGACATCGGGGAGATAGTTCTGATCGACGGAAGCAGAAGCACTGACAATCTGGTGAGAGACGTCAACTGGATGACTGAAGAGGGCGGTAGGAGTGTCTTCGTCATGAGCGACAGGACCCCGGAGGAACTCGGGATCAAGGGGAAGGCAGACTACTGCAGGCTCCCGCTGCCCGGCAAGGAATGGGATTTCCTGTCATCGGTGTACGCATATCTGCCCGGGGCACTGTTTGCCGGATTCAGGCATACGACGCTCGGAGAACCCATGTTCAGGGGCGGCTTCGATCCGAGCATCTTCATCCCGACGTATTTTTCTCCGATCGACGTCATCGACAGGTGAGGGAGAGAGGAACAGGACAAGGATCCCGGGGGCTCCTGCAGAGGATGTCCCCGGGCTTTTTCTGCCTACCATTCTTGAATTTTGCCGCTGGCAGTAAATAATAATAGAAATGCACTTGCAAAGGCAGTGCAGAGTGAGGAGCAGTATGACCAGGAAGCATATATGGATGATCATTGCCATGTGCGGGCTGGTGAGCACTTCGATAGGAGTTGCTCACAACGTCGCAGGGCTCTACTACACAGCCGTGGAGCAGGGGCTCGGCGTCGGAAGGGCCGCGGTTGCAATGACCGATACGATAAGCGTCCTTGTGAGCTCTGTCATATGCCTGCTGCTCCCAAGATGGATAAGCGACAAATCCATAAACAAGATCGTCGTGCTGGCCACAGCACTGCTCGCCGGAAGCACTGCACTGCTGGCAGCCTGCAGTTCGGTATGGCAGATGTACGTCCTCTGCGTGCTGAGGGGAATAGGCGAAGGCCTTTCCGGATTCGTGTTTTCTACATTTGTAATCAACAAATGGTTTTATTCAAAGCGGGGACTGATAACCAGCATTGTCATGATGTTCAGCGGACTTCCAGGAGTGCTTCTCTCATCTCCGATCACCAGCGTCATACAGAATTATGGCTGGAGGACAGGATATCTGTTCTCTGCTGCCGTGATACTCGTCCTCAATGCACCTGCCCTTTTTGTAAAGATGTCAGTTGACCCTGTATATCTCGGATACAAGCCTTATGAAAAGGAATCCGAGAAAACCGGGCCTGCAGTTGAGAACAGGGGCCTTTCAGCATATTCCATCGGCATAGACAAAAAGCTTCTCACACTGACGATAATTTTCAACGTGGCTGCGCTGTTCATATGCGCATATCCGTCCCATTTCCCTGGGTATGCTGAGTCTATAGGGTTTGACGCCGCCACCGGGTCCCTGGCAATGTCGTTCAGCATGGCTGCTTCCATCATCTCAAAGCTGATCTTCGGAGAGCTTGTGGACAGGATGGGAGGAAGGAAGTCCATAATCATCTTCGACCTGATAAGCCTTGCCGGGTCTGCGATACTCCTTGCGGAAGTGTCCGGGAAAGCCCTCCTCTATGTCGGTGTCTTCCTCTTCACGTTCACCTTCTGCAATTCCTCGGTGTCTGTATCAATAACCGCCGGAGACCTGTTCGGACTGGAGAACTACAACAGAATATATCCAAAGATGGTTCTCGTAGGGAACATCGTGCTGGCGCTGACCGGGAGCGTCATCGGCATACTCTACGATGCCACCGGCTCATACAGGATTACATTCATAATCGGCGTCGTGATGCAGATAACGATAGCCGCTGTCACCACAGCCGCATACAGCATAAGGGAGAAGCAGTGCAGGAAGGCCCTGCAGTCGTCTGAAATGACCGCCGGACAGAAAAACTAGATAATCTTGTATCGATTTATCATTAAATGTATAATTACTAAAGAACCGGAGAAAAATATATTCCAACAGGAGGCTTACTTACCATGGCGGAAGAAGATATCAAGAAAGAAGAAACCACAGAAAAGACAGAAGACTCTGCAAAGGAAGAGGCTGCCGCTGCAGCTGACAAGGCTGAGGCAGGTGCTGATTCCAAGGTGAAGGAAGCTGCAGAAAAAGTGAGCAGCAAGGCCCAGGATGTTGCAGAAGAAGTGAAGGAAGCAGCAGACAAGGCCGGGGACAAAGCCAAGGACGTCTCACAGGACATCAAGGAGACGGCCGGAAAAGTCGAAGAGAAAGCAAAGGATGTATCCCAGGACGTAAAGGAAGCTGCCACCGAGGCGGGTGCAAAAGCCAAGGACGCTGCACAGAACGTAAAGGAAGCTGCAGCAGAGGCAGGAGCAAAAGCCAAGGATGCTGCACAGGACGTGAAGGAAGCCGCGAGCGAGGCCGGAGCAAAGGCCAAGGAATATGCAGGCAAGGCAGGCGACGCCGTGAACGCCGGAGCGCAGCAGGTTTCTGAAGGCGCAAAGACCGCCTACGGGGCTGTCTCAGAAGAGGCAAAGAAGTTTGCCGCCGACGAGAAGGGCTATTCAAAGCAGGCATATAACAATGTTGTCGGAGAGGCAAAGGAAGTGTATTCCGAAGCCAAGGCCGCAGTCACCGGGCAGAAGCTCGATACTGCAGGCACGCCCGGGGCAGCCGGATACAGGGAGACAGCCAGCAAGGATAGCAGCGGTCTCGCATATGCGGCCATCGTGCTTGCAATCCTCGCAATCATATTTGCGTTCCTCGGAACGTTCTGGAAGATCCTCGGACTGATCTTAGGCATAGTCGGGATCGTACTCGGTGCCAATGCCCGCAAGCAGAGCCAGACGAGTCTTGCAACGGCAGGATTTGTGGGAAGCATCATAGGCGCAGTCCTCTGTCTGCTCATCCTCATATTCTGAAATTAAACCAGAAAATAACCACTGATGGATTCGGTCCACCCGGGCCGAATCCATCTTTTTACACAAAAAGACCGGGGACAATGAGTAAATTTATATCAATATAAATATATTGATTATTTCCACATAATACCTTATACTCTAACCATAGGAATTTATCTAAGGCTCACGGAAGGTGACAGATTATGCAGAAAGAAAAGTACAAGGTTGTAGACACCCCCGAAGCCCTCGACGAGACACTCGCAAGGGTAAGGGAAGCTGAGAATATCTATTCCACCTATACACAGGAGCAGGTGGACAAGATATTCCTCGCTGCCGCCACGGCTGCCGACCAGGCGAGGATACCTCTCGCGAAGATGGCTGTCGAGGAGACAGGAATGGGAGTCGTCGAGGACAAGGTGATCAAGAACCACTTTGCCGCCGAGTACGTCTACAATAAATACAGGAATACCAAGACATGCGGAGTGATCGAGGAGGACAAGGCTTTCGGGATGGCAAAGATAGCCGAGCCTCTCGGAGTCATTGCCGCGGTAATCCCGACTACGAATCCGACATCCACGGCTATATTCAAGACGCTCATGGCCCTCAAGACCAGAAACGGAATTATAATCAGCCCTCATCCCCGCGCCAAGAAGTGCACGATCGAGGCCGCAAAGGTCGTCCTAGAGGCGGCGGTCAAGGCAGGGGCACCGGAGGGGATAATCGGATGGATAGATTCGCCGACGCTTGAACTCACCAACAACCTGATGAGGGAAGCCGACGTGATACTCGCAACGGGCGGGCCCGGAATGGTCCACGCAGCATATTCGAGCGGAAAGCCTGCACTCGGAGTCGGAGCCGGCAACACCCCGGCCATAATCGACGACACCGCGGATATAAAGCTTGCAGTGAACTCGATCATCCATTCAAAGACATTCGACAACGGCATGATCTGCGCTTCTGAGCAGTCGGTCATAGTGCTTTCCGGAGTATACGAGAAGGTAAAGAAGGAATTCAAGAACCGCGGGTGCTATTTCCTCAATGACAAGGAGCTGGACAAGGTCCGCTCCACCATCATCATCAACGGCTCTGTAAACGCAAAGATAGTCGGACAGACCGCGCCTAAGATCGCTGAGATCTGCGGCATCAAAGTCCCGGATAACACCAAGATACTCATCGGAGAAGTGGAGAGCGTCGACATCTCCGAGGCTTTTGCCCACGAGAAGCTCTCCCCTGTGCTTGCAATGTACAAGGCCGCGACTTTCGACGAGGCCATGGATAAGGCCGAGAGGCTTATCGCTGACGGAGGCTACGGCCACACGTCGAGCGTATACCTCAATGCCCTGACAGAGAGGGACAAGCTCGCAAAGTTCTCCGAGAGGATGAAGACCTGCAGGATCCTTGTCAACACCCCTTCCTCACAGGGAGGCATAGGCGACCTCTACAACTTCAAGCTCAACCCGTCTCTTACGCTGGGATGCGGCTCCTGGGGCGGAAACAGCATTTCGGAAAACATCAGCGTAAAGCATCTTCTGAACATAAAGACGGTAGCCGAAAGGAGAGAGAACATGCTCTGGTTCAGGACGCCTGACAAGGTCTATATTAAGAAGGGCTGCCTGCCGGTGGCTCTTGACGAGCTCAGGGAGATGGGCAAGAAGAGGGCGTTCATAGTGACGGACAAGTTCCTCTTTGAAAATGGCTTTGCAGCTCCTATCTTCCGCAAGCTTGAGGAGATGGGAATTGAATATACCAGCTTCCACGATGTGCAGCCGGACCCGACGCTCGGCAGTGCTGTGGAAGGCGCGAAACTGATGTCTTCATTCAAGCCCGACGTCATCATTGCCCTCGGCGGCGGGTCTGCAATGGACGCAGGAAAGATAATGTGGGTGCTCTACGAGCATCCGGAAGTGGACTTCATGGACATGGCCATGAGATTCATGGACATAAGGAAGAGGATCTACAAGTTCCCGAAGATGGGAGAGAAGGCATACTTCATCGCAGTTCCGACTTCCGCAGGCACCGGCTCCGAGGTGACGCCGTTTGCCGTTATCACTGACGAGAAGACCGGAATCAAGTATCCTCTTACGGATTACGAGCTGATGCCCAACATGGCTATTGTCGACGCCGACATGCAGATGACTGCCCCGAAGGGGCTGACTTCTGCGTCCGGGATCGATGTGGCTGTCCACGACCTCGAGGCGCTCGCCTCCATGATGGCCACGGATTATACTGATGCCATAGCCCTTAGGAGCCTCAAGATGGTGTTTGACTACCTTCCCAGGGCCTACGACAACGGTGCTTCCGATCCGGAAGCCAGGGAGAAAATGGCGAATGCAGCCACGATGGGCGGAATGGCTTTCGCAAATGCATTCCTCGGAATCTGCCATTCGATGGCCCACAAGCTCGGAGCCTTCTATCACATCCCTCACGGTGTGGCAAATGCACTGCTCCTCACTGAAGTAATCAAGTACAATGCATCGGAAGTACCGGTAAAGATGGGAACTTTCCCGCAGTATGACTATCCGAAGACCCAGGCAAAGTATGCGGAAGCAGCCGAGTACCTCGGACTCAAGGGAAGGACTGACGCCGACAAGGTTGACAGCCTCTGCAAGGCCATTGAGGACCTCAAGAAGAAGATAGGCATCAAGTCCAGCATCAAGGAATACGGCGTAGACGAAAAGGAATTCCTCGACAGGCTCGATGAGCTAACCGAGCAGGCGTTCGATGACCAGTGCACCGGCACCAACCCGAGATACCCGCTCATGAGCGAAATAAAGCAGATGTACCTCAACGCCTACTATGGAAAGCACACGGAAGTCTGAACGGCAAGGGAGGATATAAGGAATGGAACTAAAGAATATAATCGCTCAGCGTCCCAACAAGACCATATACCGCGACGGCGACAGGGCCGTAAAGGTCTTTGAGAAGGGATATTCCAAGGCCGACATCCTCAACGAGGCCCTCAACCAGGCGAGGATAGAGGAGAATACCGACCTGCTGATCCCAAAGATCCTGGAAGTCTCCACTTTTGACGGCAGATGGGCAATTGTCTCCGAATTCATAGAGGGGAAGACACTCGATTCGATGATGAAGGAGAACCCAGACCGCATTGACGAGTACATGGAGAGATTCGTTAAGCTCCAGCTCGAAGTCCAGTCAAAGCGCGTACCTCAGCTCACACAGCTCAAGGACAAGATGAATGCCAAGATCTCCAAGACAGACCTCGATGCGACAGCGAGATACGACCTCCACATGAGGCTCGAGGGAATGAAGACCCACAACAAGGTCTGCCACGGCGACTTTAACCCGTCCAACGTGATAATCACCCCGGACGACAAGGCGTATATACTCGACTGGGCTCATGTCACCCAGGGGAACGGATCTGCCGACGCGGCAAGGACGTACCTCGTATTCAAGCTTGAAGGCAGGGACGACGAGGCTGAAAAGTACCTGAGGTGCTACTGCAGGCTTGCCGACGTGGCCAGGCAGTATATAAACGAGTGGCTTCCGATAGTTGCCGCTTCCCAGTCTGTAAAGGGGAAGCCCGAGGAAAAGGAGTTCCTCGCCGGGTGGATCGGCGTAGTCGATTACGTGTAATAAGATTAACCATGAAGAAGTGCCTCCCTTTTCCGGGAGGCACTATTTTTTCTCTTCTATTAGGCGGGCATATTAAGAGAATGTAAAAGTAATCGAAATTGTAGGTAAATATACTGACAATAAAATAACGACTATCTATACTATTCCACTGGACGCTATATATTCACGCAGAATATTGTTGAATGGATTATAGATCACTGATGCTATGAATGACACACTGACAAATTCAAATAACAGCGCAAAGCGTTCCTGTGCACCAGATATACTAAGAGTTATTGCCATGTTATATGTCTGCTTATTGCATGGCCGCTCAAACATCCCCAATATAAAATATTCGAGTCCTATTATTCAGACGCTTACTTTATTACCGGCATGGAGCGGAGTCTGGATATTTTTTCTTATATCTGGATACACTTTGGGCTTAGGACTTTTCAGTGGAAAATACAATATTATCTCTGCTGAAAGTAATAAAATTAATTGGAAATCTATATGGATATTTTATTCTAGGAGATTTATACGATTAGCTCCTCTATATTATTTTTACATAATAGTATTTGAGATTATTTCAGGTAATTATATTGTTAATACTTCTCCGCTGATGTTATTAAAGCTCTGTACGTTCACATTCAATGGAGTAGATGGTATAGGGGGACTAGGGCATCTATGGTATGTGTCTACAGCAATGCAACTATACATTGTGGTTCCTTTTATTTATATTCTGCTGAACAAAATCGATGAGAAATTTACTATAAAGCTGTTTTTTGCGGTATCACTTGCAGGCCTTCTGCTTAGAAACATATTTTACTATTGTGATTTTGACTGGTATAGAACAACTTACACAAGTTTTCTAGGGAATCTTGATTTGATTGTAGCAGGCATGATTCTTGCCAAGATACGGGACAGAAAAAAATTTGAAAAGTACAATCTCTTGTCTTGGATTCTATTTCTAATTGTAAGTCTGTATAACACGTATATATATGCATTT
>JBMNPE010000038.1:0-14120 GCA_050943435.1 Oscillospiraceae bacterium
TCGTCTTTCCCGTATTCCGGGGCGAGCTTCTCGAGCATCTCAAAAGTGTACCATTTGCGGAGCTTCATCCTGTTGGCGAGGGCGGCCTGCTCATCAGAGAGAACCTCCCTGAGTCCCCAGTATTCGGCGTCCTCGGTGGTGATGCCCTTTATCTTGTGGGTTACCACATCCGTAATCTTGCGGGCGAGCTTCCTTATCTCCTTGTGGTCTTCCTTCTCTCCCTGGTACTTGGACCTAAGTGTGTCAAACTGCTCAGGCATTTCTCTTTCCTTCCATCAATTGATAAATCCGGGTACTTAGGGCTCAGAAGAACCTGCGTACGAGGTCCTTGCTGTATTCGCAGACCTCTTCCATGTCTCCGAATGCCATTACTTCCCCTGCATAGAACGTGTTCTTCTGTCCCTGAAGGGCCTCTACCTTATCATACCACCCCGCCGCATAGTCCTCGCTGTTGACGTGCGGGAAATAGTACCAGTCGTCTATTCTCTCTGTCTTTACGACGGGCAGTCCGGATGCCTCCATGTCGGCAAGGGTCATTTCCTTTGCCTTCTCAAACGGGACGTCCTCGGATCCCTCGTGATTGCGGAGCGTGAACGTCACTAGAGGCTGCGGTCCGCAGTCCGGCCAGCGGTGATAGAAGACCATCAGGTGTCCCACGGTCTCCGGGGTCATGTGTGCGAAGTAATAGTAGGAAATCTCCGGGGCCTTGGACTCCTCCGGCCTCACAGCCATCGTGAAGTATTCCTTGTGCCTTATCTTGGAGAACAGCTCCTTCTCCTCGTCGGTCGGGTCGCCGTAATTGAGGAACAGCTCGAGAGGCGTGCAGATAATGAGCTTGTCGAACTCCTCCCTGTCCTGCCCGTTGAGCGTCACAACGATCTTCTCGCCGCTGCGGTCGATCCCCGTGACCTCGGTGTTGAGTACTACCTTGTTCTTGAGGTGGTCGTTGATCCCCTGCCAGATGGACTCCGTGCCGTTCTTCCAGGTCCAGAGCTTTCCGGTGTTGAGGAACTGCCTCACCGTGTATGCGTCTAGGTACTTGAGCACGTACGCTGCAGGGATCTCGTCGAAATATCCGTATCCGAATGCCGTGAACGGGCCCTTCCAGACCATTTCAGCGTCCTCGCACCCGTTGATCTTGAGGAATTCTGAGAACGGGAGCGCAAGGTCCTTGAGGTTCGGGTTCTCCCCTTCTATATGGGCCAGCTTGAGCTCCGGGGACGGGCAGAGGCCTTCATAGCGGCCCTGGGCGACTCCCCTGTGCCCGTTGACGTCGTAGCCCTTGTACTTCGTCTTGAGGAGCTTTGTGAGCTTGTTGAGCTTCATGAGCTTCTTGAGCATTGAAATCTTCGACTGCTTTATCGTTGTTCCGTCGGGATTTGTGAACCTGCGTCCCATCGGGGGTCCGTCGAGGTGGCTTGTTCCTCCGAATTCCTCGCATTCATGCACCGCGAAATACGTCTCGCAGCCCATGACGGCTCCCATTTCGATGGTGCGCATCTCCTTTGTCCCCCCTGCAGTGGTTACCTCCATCTTGGGGGACAGGGCCTTTCCCCCTACCCTTCCGGTCTTCTCGTAGATTACATAGTTGGTGTATCCCTTCTTTTCGAGATACATTGCCATGGAGGTCCCAGCGGGTCCGCCTCCTACTATGCAAATGCGGCCGTTTTTGTCCATTTTCATATCTCCTTTTTACAAATACATATGCCTGTGCACCGGTGTTCCCCAGAGAGGCCGATGTACATGCGGCATATGGCAATTTACACGAAAATATTAAATCATAAGGTGTAAAATTTCAACATTTTTACACCACAGGCCTCTTAATGCTGCGTTTTTTCAGTCGCAGCAGGGGCATAAATACATTAAAAATCCGGAAAGGCTGCTGGTCTTCCCGGATACGATGGTGGACCTGAAGAGGATCGAACTCTCTACCTTACGGATGCGAACCGTACGCTCTCCCAAGTGAGCTACAGGCCCGAAATGCAAAAGTCATTATAATATTTGGCCAAATTCATGTCAACAAACGCATATGCCGCCTGTCACAGTGCCGGGTGACCGGAATATCCGGCGCCTGCATCCGGCAGAGGAGGCCTCAGTGCAGGTATTCTCGCGTCTTCAGCTGAGCTCTATTACCACGAGCTCGGGCCTGTTGAAAATCCTGGGCACCGGCGTGCTCTCCCTCGCAAGCCCCCTGCTCACTACCATGTCCATATCCCCGAGGTCGTACAGCCCTCCGGCGTATTTCGGAAACAGCCCCTGGCCAGGGGCCTAGAGCCCGTTTAATATGAGCGGGATTCTCCACTGTCCTCCGTGGGCGTGTCCGGCGGCAACCAGGTCAAACTGGCCTTTAAGGTAGTCTTCTATCCTCTCCGGGCGGTGGGCAACCAGCACAGTATAGGTGCCGTCGTCAGGAATTGAGCAGAGCTCCAGCATCTGCTCCTCATATGACGCGGCTGAATATCTGCTGCATTCCGGGTCGGATACGCCGCAGATCCTGATTTCCTGCCCGCGGACAGTGAGTATTTCCGACGTTCCCTCCAGGACGGTTACCCCGTATGAGCGCAACATGCTGCATATCTCATCCGCCCTGCCGCTCCAGTATTCGTGGTTGCCAGTCACGTAGTAGCACGGGTATCTGCCTGCTATTCCCTCGAGAAGAAGCCTTGCGTTGTCGTCGGGAATCCTGTCGTCGCATATGTCCCCTGCGAAGAGCACTGCATCCGGATCCTGCTCTGTCACAGCATCTATGAGATTCTTCTCCCCTTTTCCGTACCTGCAGGAATGCAGGTCGGTTATGAGCAGGAGCCTGACCGGGGATGAGACTTTGGGGCTTTCAATGCTGTATTTCCTGACAATAAGCCTTGGATCGAAGGCGGCAAAAAGAAAAAGCGCCGCCGCGGCGATGACCGCGGCAGCGATCAGAATGGTCTTTGTACTTCCCTGCATCCTTCCCACTGTCTGGCTTTCAGACGTTGTAGATGACCAGCGCTATGACGTGGGCGGTCTTTCCGCTGTTGTTTATGACGCAGTGGGAGCTTCCGGATGGAGTGTACATCACATCCCCTGGATGAAGGACGTCCTTCTTCCCGTTGTCGATGCAGTCGAGCTCTCCGTCCAGCACATAGAGGACTTCAGCGTCCCCGTTGTGCTCATGCTCGCCTATGGAGCTCCCCGACGGGATCTCAGTTACACAGTACACCCTGCCTGCCGGCCCCAGCTCTTCGAGAGTCAGGATCGTAGTCATTCCGATAGAGCCTTCCCCGCCCTTGAAGTGGGGGTTCTCCGTCTTTCTCAGTTCATTTTTTCTCTTTATCATTTCTGTATTCCTCCAGTCTGAGGGTCAGCCATTCCCTTGCCTTCTGCAGGCCTTCCTCGGAGAGCTCCACGCTTTCCTCGGTTATGTCATCCGCGAGCTCATAGGCCTTCCCGGAATATGCTGATACTTTTACCGTCTTTGCCTTTGTGTCAGGGGCAAGCCTGTAGCGGAATCCCCTGCAGCTGCCCGTATAGATGTTGCCGAACTCGTACCAGTTGAGCGGCATTATGACGATCTCACCCCTTGGTTCCATCCGCCTTCACCGCCTCAGCCTTTATCTCGCCGTTTTTCGCGGTCAGCCTGATCTCCGTGGACGAGAGGTCCCTGTCGGTAATCAGGATGTCGGCGATCTTGTCCTCCACGTCCTTCCTGATTATCTTCCTCAAGTCCCTGGCTCCGTACTTGCCGGAGTCGTTCTTGGCGAGTATCGCGTCTACCACGGCGTCTGTGTAGGTGAGGGACACTCCCTTTTCGCTGAGGGCGTCCGAAATCTCGCCGAGCATAAGGCGCGCTATCTTCTTGAGGTCGTCGTCCGTGAGCCTGTTGAAGACCACTATCTCGTCAACCCTGCTGAGGAACTCAGGCCTCAGGAAGTCTGAGAGGGCGTTCAGCATCCTCTCCTTGGTCATGTCGTTAGGAGTCTTGGCGAATCCCGTGACTCCCTGGTAGTTGGAAGCCCCTGCATTTGAGGTCATGCAGATGACGGTGTGTTCGAAGTTCACGGTCCTGCCCTGGGCATCAGTGATGCGGCCCTCGTCGAGGATCTGCAGCAGGATGTTGAGGACATCGGGATGCGCCTTCTCTATCTCGTCGAAGAGGATGACGCTGTACGGATGGCGCCTCACCTTCTCGGTGAGCTGTCCGGCCTCGTCGTAGCCTATGTATCCCGGAGGGGACCCTATGAGCCTCGAAACGGCGTACTTTTCCATGTACTCGGACATGTCAATCTTTATGAGCGGGTCCACGGAATCGAAGAGCTCTTCCGAGAGCACCTTCGCGAGCTCGGTCTTCCCGACGCCCGTCGGCCCCACGAATATGAAGGATGCCGGCCTGCGCCTCTTCTGAAGCCCGACCCTCGAGCGCTTTATCGCGTCGGCCACGAGCTCCACGGCCTCGTCCTGGCCGATTATCCTCTTTTTGAGGTTGTCCTTGAGGTTTATTACCTTCTTGTATTCGCTGTCTGTTATCTTGCTTGCCGGTATCCCGGTCCAGGTCTCTATGACCGAGGCGATGTCGTCTTCAGTGAGCTCTATGTCGTCCACTGCGGGCTTCAGCTGCTCGATCCTGGAGTCGCAGTTTATTATTTCGCTCTTTATTTCCGCAAGCTTCTGGTAGTCGGGGTTCTCGGCCTCGGAGAGCTTCTCCTCCCGGGCCTCCATGTCCGACTTCTTCTTCGTGAGGGACTGGTATTCTGCCAGCTCGGGGCTCCTCATGGCCCTGCTTGTGCAGGCCTCATCCAGGAGGTCTATTGCCTTGTCCGGGAGGAACCTGTCGAAAATGTACCTCTCAGAGTATCTCGATATGAGCGGCAGCAGATTGTCCGGGACCTTCACTCCGTGGAAGTCCTCGTAGTACTTCTTTATGCCCCTCAGGATCTCAGTGGTCTCGTCGATCGTGGGCTCGTCGACCGTTACCGGCTGGAACCTTCTCTCGAGGGCCTGGTCCTTCTCGATGTACTTCCTGTACTCGTTGAAGGTCGTGGCGCCGATTACCTGTATTTCACCTCTTGAAAGGGCAGGCTTAAGGATGTTTGCAGCGCTCATCGATCCCTCGGAATCCCCTGCGCCGGTGAGATTGTGGATCTCGTCTATGAACAGGATCACGTTGCCGGACTGCTTGACCTCGTTTATTAGGCCCTTTATCCTGCTCTCGAACTGTCCCCTGAACTGCGTCCCTGCCACGAGAGACGTGAGGTCAAGAAGGCAGATCTCCTTGTCCAGCATCTTCGCAGGTGCAGTGCCGTCGGCTATCCTCTCGGCTATTCCCTCTGCAATTGCCGTCTTGCCGACTCCGGCCTCACCTATCAGGCACGGGTTGTTCTTCTGGCGCCTTGAGAGGATCTGGAGGGTCCTGTTGATTTCCTTGTCCCTTCCTATTATCCGGTCGAGCTTTCCCTGCCTCGCCTTTTCAGTGAGGTTCTCGCAGTAGGTGTCTATGAATTTCCTCTTTTTCGGGGGATTCGGCTTCTGCTCCTTCTTCTGGCTGTCATTCTGGCTCTGGTTCTGGGCTCCGCCCTTCTGCAGCCCGAAGAGCAGCGGAAAAGAAGGCGTCCCGCCTTCCTCGAAATCGCCGTTTTCCCCGTCCCCGTCCTCCGGGGCCAGCAGAGACATCTGGTTTGACAGAGTCTCCAGGTCCTCGTCTGAGAGCCCGAACCTCTTAATGAGGTCGTCCACGGGCTTCAGCCCGAGCTCCTTGGCGCACACGAGGCAGTATCCCTCGTTTATTGTCTTGCCGTTTTCCAGCCTCGTCATGAATATCGAAGCAGGTCTCTTGTGGCATCTAGAACAAAGCATCTGGTTTTCTTTCCCTTTTCCCCTTAACTCTGGAATAGTTTTACAAACGGATTGTAGGTATACATGAAGTTGAACAGGATGGTCTCACTCTTTGCCTGTTCGAGGATTGTCTGGTCCTTGAGAGTTCCGAGGACGTATCCCATCACCATGCAGATCAGCATGCAGATGATGATTCCCTCAGCAATTCCCAGGACTGCCCCGAGCACCCTGTTGAGTCCCCCGATCACCGGAACCGAATTCACGGATTTCAGCGATCTACTAAGTATCCTGCAAATAAATAAGAAAATTATGAACAAAAGTATAAAAACAATTATTGAAATTGCAGAAATAGCGGTGTTCTTAAGAGCATCGTCGACTATGACCTGGGCTGCCCCGGAAGGAGTGATGGTCCCCGTGGAGCTGAACTTGCTGAGAATATCGTTGATGTCAACGCTCCCGAGCCCGAATACACCCTTGAGGCTGCCCGATGAGAGCGACTCCTGCAGGGTCTCGTACGATGTGACTCCCTCGAGCTTCTCGGTGACCGTGTCGATCAGCTTCGATTCCAGGATTTTCTCATACAGCACAGGCGCGAGGGCCCTGGAGAGATAAAATGAGCCGACAGCGGATAAAATATATCCCACGACTCTCACGAGCATGCTCATGAGGCCCCTCTTGAGGCCCACCACCACGCAGATTATCAGGATAACAGCCAGGAATATATCAAGCACTGTCCATACTGTCAGATCCATTTGAGTTTTCCTCCCCGATTCCGATCCTCACGATGCTGTTCTGCCCTATGCACCAGATGTCGTACTGGAAAACCTCTATGTATTCCGCTCCGTTATCCACTGCATAGGTTCCCGCCGGGGTGCCGCTCACATCGTATGCGCTGACGGTTCCTCCTCCCAGCACATAGATCGAATTCTTCTTTAAGTATATATCATCAATCTGCCCTACATCTTCAAGAGTGCAGAGTTTTTCGAGATTCCTGTCAAAGATCACTATCGCGTTGATGTCTGAAATGCTGTTTGTCCCGTATGCGGCAGCGAACACCGTCCCGTCAGCATTCCAGGTGCCCATTAGAGACATTTCGTACACGTCCGCCTCGGCCGTCTTTTCCCCCTTCTGGGAGAATTTTGCAACCTTGCCCTGGGTAAAGACAACGAAGGACCCCGACTGGCCCCATTCAACGGCCTGGACGAGCCCGTCCACGTCGACGCTCAGGAGCTCCTTCTTCTTTCCCGTGTCAATTATATATATCTTCGTGTATTCCCCGGAATCAGAAACTTCCAGCGCGGATACCGCGGCGAGCCCTCCGTCGTCGGAAATTTCCACCGAATAAGGGAAACCGTCGGCGCAGTACCACGTCATTGATTCCGAGTAGGAAGCTTTCGTGTATATCTTGAGCTCAGCGGTGTAATCGCTGCTCTCGGTGAGAACCGCGGCGTCGCCGTCGCGCGACATGTCGCCGTCGATTATCGGGTTGTCCGTGCTGATTGTCCTCAGGAGGCTCGTCCTGTTGTACACCCTGATGTCCTTGTTTCCCCTGTCGAAGAGCAGCGTCCTCGTCTTTCCGCATTCTGCCCACGGGTCTGACATGGAAATTGAATCGGAGAACATCTCTGTCCCGTTGTCCGAAATGAAGGTGATGGTGCTCTTTGTGAGTATCATTTCGGCGTTCCTGAGCTGCTTCTCCTCCTTTATGGTCCCGCCTGACAGCTCTGCGGGGAAATCGGAAGCCGAGGTAAAAAACACCTTGAATGTGTCTGAAATATCCCTGAAAGTGGTCGGGGTCAGAAGGGAGATGAGAATCGCAGCAGCTGCAATGCATCCGACAACAGCGAGAAGAACGCCCGCGCGCCTCATCTGGTATTTCCTGTGCTTTTTTCTCCTCGCTTCGGTTATCTCATCTTTTGAGATCATTGGCGTCTCCAAAATCGTATATGACCCCATCGAGCCAGAGCCCGCAGGCTGGAGCCGTGAACATGAGGGGCACTCTCCTGCCTGTCCTCAGGGTTTCATCTATTATAGCAGATTCGAGTTTCCCGGACCCCACGGAGAGGAGCGTCCCGGTCATTATCCTGACCATGTTGTAGAGAAAGCCGTCCGCCTCGAAAACGAGGTCGGTTTCCCCGCCGTTCCTTATGAGCCTGAAGTCCTTCACAGTCCTGGTCATGTCATCCTTTATGCCCTTGGACCCGCAGTACGCCGTGAAGTCATGCGTGCCGAGGAATTTCTTCCCCGCTTCCGCCATGACGGCTGCGTCGAACGGAAAGGGATAGTGGAATGCCCTCCCGGAATCTGCGGCGGAAATGTATTTTGTGCCGATTATTCTGTAGACGTACCTCTTTGAGATGGCCGAATATCTCGCGTGAAACGATTCCGGCACCTCCCTGGCCCCCTGGACGCGGATGTCATACGGGAGGGAATTGTTGAGCGCCATGCAGAGGCCGTCAGGGGTTATGTCCCTCTCTGTGGAAAAGCTCACGCAGAAGCACGAGGCGTTGACCCCGGCGTCAGTCCTCGAGCATCCCTTGATGTCGGTCCTCCCGCCGAGCACCGGCCACAGGGCATCCTGGAACCTGGCCTGCACAGTGTCCGCGTTGGCCTGTATCTGGAAGCCGTGGTATCTCTTCCCTATATAGGACAGGACCACGAGAAAAGTCCTCGCCATAATACGCCTCACTATATATACGAATCAAGTACTGTGACTGCCGCAAGAAACGCGGCGCAGATAAGGAATACCAGGAGATCGGCCTTTCCGAGCTTTCTCTCCTTCATCCTGGTTCTGCCGGGGCCGCCCGTGTAGCACCGGCTCTCCATCGCGAGCGCGAGCCCGTCCGCCCTCCTGAATGCCGACACAAACAGGGGAACAAGTATGGACACCGCGGCCTTTATCCTTTTCCCCAGGCTGCCCGTGTCGAGATCAGCCCCTCTGCCCTTCTGTGCCTCGGATATCCTGTCAGTCTCCTCCATGAAGGTCGGTATGAACCTGAGTGCAATTGTGAGTGTCAGTGCCATGTCGGCCGTCTGGATCCCGACCCACCTCAGCGGAGCCAGGAAGAACTCAAATGCGTCGGAAAACTCCACAGGGGAAGTCGTGCATGTTATGAGCGCGCTGGATGCAACGAGGGCCGTGAGGCGCAGTATGAGCCTCACGCTGTAGAAAACCCCGTCCTCGTAGATCGAAATTCCCCAGAAAAGGGGTATCTCCCTTCCGGTCCTCACGAAGAACAGGTTGATTATAGACGTGATGAGAAGCACTATCGCCATCGGCCTGAGGCTCTTCCACAGAAGCCTGAGCCCCACCCTGGTGACTGCGAACCAGCAGACGGCGAATCCCAGCATCACCGCGAGAAGCGGTATGGAGTCCACGACGAACAGGATTATCATGAAGGCCAGCCCTGTCACAAGCTTGGTCCTGGCATCTGCGCGGTGGAATACCGACTCCCCCTGCACGTACTGTCCTATCGAGAATCTCGACATCTCAGCACCTGCCTTCCGCGAGGGAGGCCACGGCGTCCGCGGCTTCCTCCTCGTCTGCAGCGAAGATGCTCCTGACGGGATATCCCTCTTTCCTGAGCCTGAAAAGCACCTGGGAATAGGCCGGAAGCGCAAGCCCGCACTCCGAGACTTTTTCCGGGTCCTCTATGAGGCTGCGCGTGGATCCGCAGTACACGCACGCCCCGCCCTTCATTACTATCGACATGTCGGCGGTGAGTGCAACATCCTCCATGCTGTGGGTGACCATTACGACGGTCCTGTCCCCGCCCTTCATGTAGTCCTTTATCCAGGATAGAACAGTCCTCCTGCCCTTCGGGTCGAGCCCCGAAACAGGCTCATCCAGCACCAGGATGTCAGGCTCCATGGAGATGATGCCTGCAATGGAGACCCTCTTCTGCTCGCCCCCCGAGAGTTCGAACGGCGATTTTCCCAGAAGGTCCTCCACCCCCATGAGCCGGGCAGCTGATTCGGTTCTTCTCTTTATCTCCTCATCGGAAAGCCCCATGTTCCTGGGTCCGAAGGCTATATCCTCCCTGACCGTCTCCGCAAACAGCTGGTACTCGGGGTGCTGGAACACTAGGCCGACAGTGAACCGGACCTTCTTGCGGTCGTATCCCTTGACGTTTATGTCCTCTCCGTTTATGAGAACCCTTCCGGAGTCGGGCCTGAGGAGCCCGTTGAAATGCCTTATGAGAGTCGATTTTCCGCTTCCCGTCTCGCCTATTATCCCGCAGCAGCATCCGTGCGGAATCTCGATGCTCACATCGGAGATCGAGAATCCCTTGTCTGTGCTCTCGTAGCTGAAGCAGAGGGACTCGGTCCTAATCGCGGCTTCCATCGGCAAGCACCTCCAGAATCCCGCTTTCGAGCTCCTCTATGGTCATCGGGTCCTCTTTGACGCTTATTCCGCGCCTTATCAGCGCAGCGGCGAGCTTTGCGGGATACGGCTGGTCGAGCCCGTATTCCGCGAGAAGAGCCTCATTTCCAAGTATTTTCCTGGGTGTGCCGTCCGCTGCCTTCTTCCCGTCAGCCAGCAGCACCACCCTGTCGGCCTCTGCGGCCTCGTCCATGTGATGGGTGATGAGCACGACAGTCATGCCCTTCCCGTGCTGTTCGAGAATGACCTTCATGACTGAGCTCCTCCCCTGGGGGTCGAGCATGGCCGTCGGCTCGTCCAGCACCAGGTACCGCGGCTCCATGGCGAGTATCCCGGCTATCGCCAGCCTCTGCTTCTGCCCTCCCGAGAGATTGTAGGATGTGTCCCTCCTTTTCTCCGAAAGGCCGACATCGGAAAGGGCCTTTGCAACCCTCTTCTCTATCTCCCCGGGAGGAACCCCGAGGTTCTCCGGCCCGAATGCGACGTCCTCCTCTACAATCGAGGAGACTATCTGGTTGTCAGGGTCCTGGAAAACGTGGCCGACCCTTCTCCTCACCTCGTCTGCGCCAGCATCGTCGGCGGTGCTGTATCCGTCGACGGTCACGGTCCCGGATGTGGGCACAATAAGGCCGTTGAGCAGCATCGAGAGCGTGGATTTCCCGCTCCCGTTGGGTCCTATGACGCAGACGAATTCCCCTCTTTTTATCTCGAGGTCGAGGCCGTCTATGGTAGGCGCCTCCCCCTCTGCGTATGCATAGGTTACGTTTTCGAGCCTTATTCCTTCCATATGTCCTTTCCGGACCCTAGAACGTGTAGATAGACGTGCTCCCGCACGGCAGTGCGAGCCCAGTGGATGAAACAGTTATTCCTATCTCGTCGCTCATGCATTTCCCGCCCTTTCCGGAAAATGCGTCTGAAAGCAGGTATCCCATGGTAGATGCTGAAAGCCCTGTTGTATATCCGTTCAGCACAAAGAACGCGGGATTTTCGGTCAGGACTCCCCTGCAGAGCCTGATGAGGTCGTAGATAGAGTCCTCTAACTTCCAGACTTCCCCGGACGGCCCCCTTCCATATGACGGCGGGTCCATGATAACTGCATCGTACAGCGACCCGCGGCGGATCTCCCTCGCGACGAATTTCGAGCAGTCGTCCACTATGTACCTTATCCTGTCGCCGGAGAAGCCGTTCATTTTGACGTTTTCCTTTGCCCTTCCGACCATCCCGCGGCTGGCGTCGACATGGCACACGTAAGCTCCTGCGGACAGGCACGCCACTGTGGCCGCCCCGGTGTACCCGAACAGGTTGAGAATCCTTATCCTCCTGCCTCCGATAATCCTTCTGTAGACAGCCCAGTTTGCAGCCTGCTCAGGAAACACTCCCGTGTGCTTGAATGACGTGGGGGAAACAGTGAATTCCAGGTCCTCCCAGTGTATCTTCCACTTTTCAGGAAGCCTGTGCCTGAATTCCCAGCTCCCGCCCCCGGAGGACGACCTGTGGTACACGGCATCTGCGTTTTTCCACGCGGGGCTTTTTTCAGGTGATTTCCAGATCACCTGTGGGTCGGGCCTCACCAGCACAAACTTTCCCCATTTTTCGAGCCTCATTCCGTCTGTGGCGTCCAGAAGCTCGTAGTCCTTCCACCCGGCGGCAGTCCTCATTTTGAGCAGAACCTTTTTTCTATTTCAGCTGCGATCTCGTCAGCTGCAGAGCGTATGGCGTCCATGTCCCTGCCCTCTGCCATGACGCGGATGAGGGGCTCCGTGCCGGACACCCTCACAAGTATCCTTCCGGCGCCTTTTCCGAGAGCTGCTTCCCTGTCAGCAATAAAAGCCTTTATGTCCTCATCCCGGCTGAAGGCGTCCTTTTCCTCCCTGGAAGCCCTGACGTTGACGAGGACCTGCGGATATATCGTCATCCCGGAAAACAGTTCTGACGCCTTTTCCCCGGATTTTGTCATCATCTCGAGGATCAGGGCGGCCGCAGCCTCGCCGTCTCCGGTGGTTTCCCTGTCGAGCAGGATAATGTGGCCCGACTGCTCGCCGCCTATGGCATAGCCCTTGTCGAGCATTTCCTCGAGGACATACCTGTCCCCGACCTTCGTCCTCACGAATTCTATGTCCCTGTCCCGGCAGTACTCCTCGAATCCGAGGTTTGACATCACAGTCACTACCGCAGTGTTTCCGCTCAGCTTTCCGGACTTTTTGAGATACCCTGCAAATGCTCCTATCAGCATGTCGCCGTTTATCTCGCTGCCGTTTTCGTCAACTGCGAGGCACCTGTCAGCATCGCCGTCGAACGCAAATCCTATATCGCAGCCATTGTCGAGAACGGCTTTCCTGAGGGCTTCGAGGTGTGTTGACCCGCAGCCGGCGTTGATATTGGAGCCGTCAGGGGATGAGTTTATGAACACCGGCTCCCCTCCGAGCCTTGAAAACAGCTCCGGGGCTGTTGCAGACGAGGCGCCGTTTGCGCAGTCGACTGCGTACTTTATCCCGAGGCCGCCCGTGTCAACATGGGAGGCTATCTCTTCTATGTAGTCGTCAACTGCGGTCTCTATCCTGCGGACCCTTCCTATTGAAGCGCCTTCCGCCTTTCTGAACGACTTGTCACTCAGGACCTTCTCTATCTCGTCCTCGACGCTGTCGGGGAGCTTGAAGCCATCCTTCCCGAATATCTTTATTCCGTTGAATTCATACGGATTGTGGGAAGCCGAGATGACCACCCCTGCGTCTGCATCGTATTTTCTCACGAGATAGGCCACCGCAGGCGTGGGAATCACATCAAGAAGGCCGACGTCCATTCCCGCGGAGCAGAGCCCGGCAGTTATGGCGCTCTCGAGCATCTGCCCTGAAGCCCTGGTGTCCCTTCCTATGATGACGAAGCCGCGTCCTTCTTTTTCCTCGATGAGTGCCGTCGCAGCAGCTGCCCCGATTTCCATTGCCATCGTGCAGGTGAGCTCCGTGTTTGCGACGCCTCTCACGCCGTCGGTTCCGAATAAATCTGGCATTATCTCTGCTCCTCGTAAAGATTTTCCTGTATGTACTGTCCTCCGGAGGAATCCGGCACCTCTATTCCGAGATGCCTGTAGGCCTTCTCGGTGGCGCATCTCCCGCGGCTAGTCCTTACTATGAACCCTATCTGCAGAAGATACGGTTCGCATACGTCCTCGAGGGTGTCAGCATCCTCACCTAGGGCCGCGGCAAGGGCATCCAGCCCCACCGGGCCTCCCTTGTAGTTCTCTATTATTGCCCTGAGCATCCTCCTGTCGAGGTTGTCGAGGCCGAGCTCGTCCACGGACATGCTCCTCAGGGCATCCCTTGCGACATCCCCGTCTATGACGCCCTGGGCCTTGACCTCCGCATAGTCCCTGACCCTCTTAAGGTATCTGTTGGCAATCCTCGGGGTTCCCCTTGCACAGCGGGCAATCTGCTCCGCGCCGTCTTCCGTGCACTTTATCCCGAGAATGCCCGCGGAGCGCTTGATGATCTTCTCTATCTCGTCCTGCGAGTAGGTTTCGAGCTTGAATATGATCCCGAACCTGTCCCTCAGCGGGGACGACAGCTGCCCGGCCCTTGTGGTGGCGCCTATCAGGGTGAACCTCGGGACAGGTATCCTTATTGACCTCGCGGACGGCCCCTTCCCTATCATGATGTCGAGAACATAGTCCTCGAGTGCCGGATACAGGACTTCCTCCACCTCTCTCGGAAGCCTGTGGATCTCGTCAATGAACAGGACGTCGTCCTTCTGCAGGTTTGAAATTATCGCAGCGAGATCCCCCGCCTTTTCTATGGCAGGTCCCGATGTGATTTTTATATCGGAGCCCATCTCGTTGGCTATTATCCTCGCGAGAGTGGTCTTTCCTAGTCCCGGAGGGCCGTAGAGCAGTATGTGGTCCAGCGCCTCGGACCTGCGCTTTGCTGCCTCTATC
>JBMNPE010000039.1:0-13900 GCA_050943435.1 Oscillospiraceae bacterium
TCTTCTCCTACGACGTCGAGTCCATGAAGCTGGAGCTCTCGCAGCTGTATCTGGATGTCGAAAGCCTGAACGGACAGATCTCAGACGCCAATGCCACAATCGAGACAATAAGGTCCGATGACACCATGAGCTCGGCCGAGAAGGACCTGAGGATACAGGAGCAGAACAGCCTGATCCACGGATATCAGTACGACATACTGAAAAAGCAGACCGACATCGACTCCCTCAAGCAGTCGATAGACAACTGCGTTGTCCTGAGCCCCATAAGCGGAACAGTCAAGGCCATAAACAACCCAAATGATTCCAGTGTCTCCTCCTCGGCCTTCATGACAATAACCGACGCGGGGGAATTCACAATCAAGGCAAAGATAAACGAACTCAACATACAGAGCATATCCGTCGGCCAGGAGATGGTAATCAGGTCCAGGATCGACGAGACGGTCACATGGACAGGCACCATAACTAAAATCGACACCTCACCGGTTTCGAACGATAACAGCGGCGAATACTACTACGAAAACGGACAGGGCGATGCTGCCAGCCAGTACTATTTCTACGTCTCCCCCGAGACAGCCGAAGGAATGCTCCTCGGCCAGCATGTCACAGTCGAGGCGGCTGAAGGGCAGGCCCCTCAGGCAGAAGGCGTGCTGCTCGGATCGTATTTCATATGCGACATCGATTCCCAGCCCTACGTGTGGAAATCCGAAAACGGAAGGCTCAGAAAGGCATATGTCACACTCGGCAGCTATTACGAGGCAACAGATGAATACGATGTTACAGACGGTATAAGCCTCGAAGACTACATTGCCTTCCCTGAGGAAGGCCTCACCGAGGGCATGAAGACGACAACGGAATACGTCGTGCCGGAAGAGGAATATGACGGCACGGAAAGTGAAGAATATGTTATTGGAGGCTCCGAGGGATGATACTGGAGCTCAAAGACATATGCAAGACATACTATGACGAGGGCCTCGAAGTCCCCGTCCTCCACGACATCACATTCGATGTGGCGGAGGGGGAATTCGTCTCAATCATGGGCCCGTCAGGTTCGGGAAAGTCGACGCTTCTCAATATAATAGGATGCCTTGACCTCCCCACATCGGGGACTTACCTTCTCGACGGCAGCAATGTGGGAGAAAAGAACGACAACGAGCTCGCAGAAATAAGGAACAGGTGCATAGGTTTCGTCTTCCAGAGCTTCAACCTGCTGCCGCACGAGACGGCACTCGAAAACGTCGAGCTTCCGCTCCTGTATGCAGGTGTTCCGGCAAAGGAGCGCGAAGAGAGGGCAAGGAAGTCCCTCGAATCAGTCGGGCTATCTGACAGGGTGAACTTCCTCCCGACCCAGCTCTCCGGAGGACAGAGGCAGCGCGTGGCTGTGGCGAGGGCCATGATAAACAGCCCGCGCCTCTTGCTCGCGGACGAGCCCACTGGTGCCCTCGACTCAAAGAGCGGCACCCAGCTCATGGAGCTGTTCACGGAGCTCAACAGGGACGGAATGACTATCGTCATGATCACGCACGAACTCAGGGTTGCAAAATACGCCGGCCGCATCCTCGTCTTGAAGGACGGCAGGCTCTCCCCGTCGGAATGACACGGCCCAAGAGGAAGTATAGTGATGAAAAAGAAGACTAAGATTGCTGTGATCTCAGCTGTGTGCGCCGCGGCAGTCGCCGCAGGCACCTTCATAGGCGTCAGGATCTCCAGAAAATCCTCCACAGTCAACGTCTACCCGGTGTACGCAATCAGCACCGAATACTGGGACGAGAACGGCTCATACGGCCAGGTGACCTCAGGAAGCTCGGTGTCGTACACCAAGGACTCGAATGCGGTTTCAGAGGTATACGTGAATGCCGGCGACGAGGTAAAGGAGGGCGACGTCCTTTTCAGCTACGACACCACTTCACTCAGCCTGTCGAGGGAACGTGCCTACATTGACTGGCAGCTCTCTCTGGTGGAGCTGCAGAAGGCGCAGAGCCTCCTCGACAGGTACAGGACATATACCCCTTATGTGCCCGTGGAGCCGGAAGTCGCCGACACACTTGATGTTGTAGAGCCGGATTCTCCAACCGCCGAGGGCTCAGGGGACGGCTCAAGCGAGAGCTCCCCTCTCATCTATGACTGCACTCTCGACACTGTGATAACTGCCGAATTCTTCAGGTCGATAATGCCCGAGGACCCGGCGGCCGATCCGGTCGCTCCGGGAAGATACGTGACATTCAACATATGGCACCACAACGACGGTGCCGACAGCGTGCTGATAGGCACATGGAAGATAACCTGGCACGGAACTCCCTCCGGAGCACTTTCCCACGAGGAGTTCAGCAAATACTTCACAATCTGGGACCTTCCGCTTTCCGAGATAACCGGGGCTTGGGTCGATGAATCAACCGGAAAAGCAGTCAGTTCTAATATCAACGAAGACCGGTATTCAGCATTTTCCGAACTCATCATTGATACGGAGGAACAGGCGGTACTCAATCCGCCCACCGTGCCTGAGGAAAACAGCTACACGCAGTCGGAAATAGACATGTTGGTAGCCGACCAGCAGAGGACGGTCAATTCCTGCACCACAGCCTCCAAGCAGGCCGAGCTCGACTACAGGAGGGCGGAAAACGCCTACAGCGACGGAATGGTCAAGAGCCCGTGCGACGGCGTTGTCACAGTCCTCAGCGACTACGGCAGCATCGCCGAGGGAGAGGTGTTCATGACTGTATCCGGGACTTCGGGCACAGTCATCGCCTCCACAGTGAGCGAGCTCAGCCTCGGATCCGTGAGCCTTGACCAGGAGGTCCGTGTCGACGACCTCATGACGGGATCCACATATACCGGGAAGATCATATACATCTCCGATTTCCCGGCGTCATCGGAAGAAGTCATGGGCTACGCTTCCAACCCAAACACGTCGTTCTACCCCGTGCAGATCGAGATTGTTGACGCCGAGGAGACGCCGAGTGCAGATACCGTCTTTCAGGTGTATTTCAGCAGCGGCAGCGAAGTCAGCCCGCTCTTTATTCCCAAGATGATGGTCAGGAAGGAAGACGGAGTGAGCTACGTCATGGCCATGAATGACGAGGGACTGCTGGAAAAGAGGACAGTTACTACCGGAGCCTCGTTGTATGGTTCATATATAGAGATAAAGTCAGGGCTTTCCGACACAGACTGCATCGCCTTCCCTTACGGCAAAGACGTAGTGGAAGGGGCAAAGTGCGTGGAAGACGACAGCCTGGAATCGCTCTATTACTGATATGGAGATTCTGAAATGATCCAGAACATAAAGCTCGCTTTCAGGGGTATTCGGACGCACAAGCTGCGCTCGTTCCTCACCATGCTCGGAGTAATCATCGGCATTGCGGCGATAATCGCCATCGTCTCCACAATAAAGGGGACAAATGAGCAGATTAAGAAGAATCTCATAGGGGCGGGAACAAACTCCGTCTCAGTAATGCTCTATCAGGGCGACTACGCCTACGATCTATCATGGAATTCCCTGCCGGACGGCGTGGGAACGATATCAGACGATTCAATTGAGCAGATAAGAAATCTTGAAGGCGTCACCGGGGTATCGAAATATTGCGTGAGGAACTATTCATCATCCATATTTCACCAGAACACTTCACTCGAAGGCGGCTCCCTCTATGGAGTGGATATCAACTACCTGAGCACCGCATCCCTGGCGGTCGTCAAGGGGAGGGGCTTTGCCGAGAGCGACTATTCGGGCATCTACAAGGTTGCCCTCATAGATGACACTGCCTCCACTGCACTCTTCAAAGGCGAGGATCCGATAGGCCGCACGATAGAAATCTCCGGAGAGCCGTTCACCGTAGTGGGAATAGTGAAGAGCACTTCCGAATTCGAGCCGGTAATCAACAGCGTAGAAGACTACAACACATATGTAAAGGAAGAGTACGGAACCGTCCTGGTTCCAATAACAACGTGGCCCATCCTCTATCAGTTTGACGAACCTGAGAGCCTGATAATAGGCGTCGACAGCACCGACAGGCTCACATCAGTGGGAAGCGGGGCTGCAGACATTCTCAACAGCGCGATCTCACCTTCCGATTCCACGATAAAATACCAGGCAGAAGACCTTCTCAAGCAGGCCGAACAGCTGCAGCAGCTGTCGGCGTCCACCAACAGGATGCTCATCTGGATAGCCGCCATATCCCTCCTTGTCGGAGGAATAGGCGTCATGAACATTATGCTTGTGTCAGTCACGGAGCGCACGAGGGAGATAGGCCTCAAGAAGGCCCTCGGAGCAAAGAAATCGAGCATCCTCGTCCAGTTCCTTACCGAAGCGGCCGTCCTGACAAGCATTGGAGGAGTGATAGGAGTTGCAGTTGGAATCGGGCTCGCATACATCATCTCCGGCATAGCGTCTACCCCGGTGGCGATCAGTGTTCCGGCGATAATAATCGCCGTCATATTCTCAATCGTCGTCGGCATAGTGTTCGGCCTCCTGCCGTCGATCAACGCAGCAAAGCTCAACCCGATTGACGCCCTCAGGGCAGAATGATTATCAGTACATGGAAAGGCCCCGCATGCAATAAGCATGCGGGGTTCTGTCATTCTGCATAAATTCAGGAAAGCAGCTCCTTCAGGAGTCCGTGGGTTCGCCTTTCGTCCATGTGGTAGACCAGCTCTACACTGGATTCCCCCGGGGCAGGTTTCGTCCTGCGGTCTACCACGAGCATTCCGTCGCTCATTCCGCCTGAAATGTCCACATGGCAGATTTCCTCCCTGCTCTCCGTCACAGTTTCAGGGTCTATCAGAGGTGCTACGGCCGCAAAGTCGTGTATGCAGCACTTGCCGGAATCGCTCCCGAAAATAACCGCGCACCTGTCGATCCACTCGAGAAGAAGCCTTGAAACAAATTCAGCAGCGGGAGTCCCTGTCTTCCCTATTTCGAGCAGCTCCTCCCTTCCGAAAGAGGCACCTTCCAGATTGGGCTCTATGGGGTTCAGAAGTATCCTGCACCCGGAAGTCAGGACGATCTCGGCGGCCTCCGGATCGTCGTAGAAGTTGGCCTCTGCGACAGGCGTCCTGTTTCCGGTGGACAGCGCTCCTCCCATTATGTAGATGGTCCCGATGTGCTCTTTAATCCTGTCGTCCATGGTGAGAGCAACACCGAGATTCGTGAGAGGCCCAACAGCTGCTATGTCCACCGGCTCATCAGAGGAGAGGAGGGTGTCCACTATAAACGAACAGGCGTTTTCACTCTCCGCCCTGCGGGTTGTCTCCGGTAGCGGGAGAGACAGGTCGTGGATCCTGAGCTCATTCCCTCCGACAGATTTTGAGAGGACTTCCATGATCGCATTGCTGTCCCTGCCGGGTGTGAGGGTCCTCGTCATCGCCCTGTGGCATCCCCTGTAGACAGGGACGTCGAAGCCCAGGAATTCCGTGAGCCTCAGGTTGTTGTCTACCACGCAGTCTACCGGGATGTTTCCGCGCACCGAAGTGATCCCCAGCACGTCGGCCTTTCCGCTCAGAAGCACTGCAGCTAGAGCTACCGCATCGTCCGTGCCGGTGTCGCAGTCGAAAATGAGCTTCCTTTTCTCCGCCATGTCCGGTCCTCCTCAAAAAAAGAAGGCGTCCTGCGCTCCCGCAGGACGCCGTGTCCTTATTATCTCACGCTGTAAAGCATTTCTCCATATGACGGGTAAGGCCAGATGGTGGAATCGGTCCTTGTCTCCATCTCATCGACGGTGGCCCTCAATGCGTTCATGGCGGGGACAACCTCGTCCCTGCACATCTCTGCGGATTTTGTGACATCTGAGCACTTGTCCTCCCTGTCAAGGGCCTTCTCAAGCTCCTCTGTCTCTCCGTATGCCTTGTCGGCAAGGGCTGAGAGTTCGTCCAGCACCTTCTCCTCATATTTTGAAGAAGCTCCAGGCGTCGAATCCTTTTTCTTGATCAGGGAATCCGCAAGGTCGCTCTCAAAGGAGCTCACTGCCGGGAGAATGTCCCTCCTGACCATCTGTGACATCGTGAGGGCTTCTATCCCGATGACCTTGGAGTAGTTCTCCATCAGGATGTCATATCTTGAGTCAAGCTCGTTCTTGGAGAATACCTTCTGCCTCGTAAACACGTCGATATTCTTGCTTTCGAGCAGGTGCACCAGGGCATCCGGCGTGGTCTTGAGATTGAGCAGTCCCCTCTTCTCTGCCTCCCTGACCCAGGATTCGTCATACCCGTTGCCGTTGAAGATTATCCTCTTGTGGTCCCGGATGGTCTTCTTGATCAGGTTGTGGAGTTCGGTCTGGAAGTCGTCCACCTTTTCAAGCTCGTCTGCAAACTGTCCCAGTTCGTCGGCGACTATAGTGTTTATCACCGTATTCGGGAAAGCTATCGACTGAGTGGACCCAAGGCTCCTGAACTCGAACTTGTTGCCTGTAAAGGCAAACGGCGAAGTCCTGTTCCTGTCAGTTGTGTCTTTTGAGAACCTCGGGAGCACATGGACTCCCACCTTGAGCAGCTCCTTGTCGTGATTGTCGTAGGCCTTGTCGTTCTCAATGGATTCGAGTATCTCCATGAGGTCGCTCCCGATGAACATCGAGATGATGGCCGGAGGAGCCTCGTTTCCGCCGAGCCTGTGGTCGTTGTTGGCATATGCAACTGAGATCCTCAGGAGATCCTGGTATTCATCCACAGCCTTGATCACTGCGCAGAGGATCAGCAGGAACTGCGCGTTCTCGTACGGCGTATTTCCCGGATCCAGCAGGTTGACCCCCGTGTCAGTGGACAGGGACCAGTTGTTGTGCTTGCCGCTCCCGTTGACGCCTTCAAACGGCTTCTCGGTGAGCAGGCACACCATCCCGTGCCTGCGGGCGGCTTTCTGGAGCGTCTCCATTACGAGCTGGTTCTGGTCGCATGCTATGTTGGATGTCGTGTATATCTGTGCGAGTTCGTGCTGCCCGGGGGCAACCTCGTTGTGTTCAGTCTTTGCGAAGACGCCGAGCTTCCATAGCTCTTGGTTCACTTCCTTCATGAATTCGAGCACGCGCGGCTTGATTGCACCGAAATAGTGGTCGTCGAGCTCCTGGCCTTTGGGAGGCTTTGCCCCGAACAGGGTCCTTCCGGTGTAGATGAGGTCAGGCCTCGCGTCGTATACATTCTGGTCTACAAGGAAGTATTCCTGCTCAATTCCGGCATTTGAGCTGACCCTCGTGACATCGGTGTTTCCGAACAGCCTGAGGACTCTCAGAGCCTCTTTGTTGAGGGCTTCCATGGATCTCAGCAGGGGCGTCTTCTGGTCAAGCGACTCTCCGCTGTATGAGCAGAATGCCGTGGGTATGCACAGCACGCCGTCCTTTATGAAGGCATATGAAGTCGGATCCCAGGTCGTATAGCCCCTCGCCTCAAAGGTGGATCTCAGTCCTCCGGACGGGAACGAGGAGGCGTCAGGCTCTCCCTGGATGAGTTCTTTCCCCGAGAACTCCATTATCACTTTCCCGTCTTCAACGGGTTTTATGAAGGAATCGTGCTTTTCTGCAGTTATACCCGTCATCGGCTGGAACCAGTGGGTGAAGTGCGTCGCTCCCTTTTCTATTGCCCAGTCCTTCATGGCGTTGGCAACAACATCGGCTACAGCGGGATTCAGATGGTGGCCCGCTCTAGTAGTATTGAGAAGTGCAGCATATGTTTCCTTGGGAAGCCTTTCCCTCATGACACTGTCGGAAAAGACCATAGTGCCGAACACTTCGCTTATCTTATCCATATTGATTTTTCCTCCGTTTGAGCCAGATGCTCAATTCTCATTCCACTGTGACGGATTTTGCAAGGTTCCGCGGTTTGTCCACGTCGCATCCCTTTCCGACGGCCACAAAATATGCAAGAAGCTGCAGCGGAACTACTGCAAGCGAGCACATGAAAGGATCCAATGAGTCCGGGATGAATATGACCCTGTCTGCAACTTTTTTGATTTCCCTGTTGTCTTCCCTTGTCACGGCAAGCACGGATGCTCCCCTTGACTTGACTTCGACTATGTTGGAAATCATCTTTCCGTAAAGCTCGGGCTGCGTCATGACGGCTATTACAGGAGTCCCCTTCTCGATGAGGGAAATTGTTCCGTGCTTGAGCTCCCCTGCGGCATAGGCTTCTGAATGGATGTAGGATATCTCCTTGAGCTTGAGCGACCCCTCCAGTGAAATTGCAGAATCGAGCTCCCTGCCTATGAAGAACACATCTGTTGCGTCGAGATAATGCCTCGCTATCAGCTCAATGTCGTCCTTCTGCTCGAGGATCTTCTCGACCTGCGCCGGGAGCTTCCTGAGCTCCGAGATTGCCTCTGCATTCTTTTCTGCGTCCAGCGTCCCCTTAAGCTCACCGAGCTTTACCGCGAGGAGGTACCCGCATATAAGCTGGGCTGTATAGGCCTTTGTAGTAGCCACCGCTATTTCAGGGCCGGCCTCCGTATACATCACCCTGTCGGCCTCGACCGCTATTGAGCTGTCCTTGACGTTCACTATGGCTACGACCGGAATCCCGGCGGATTTTGCCTCCCTGAGGGCAGCAAGGGTATCTGCCGTCTCCCCTGACTGGCTTATCACGATATCGAGTTCATTCTTCCCGTAGATGGGCCTGCTGTACCGGAATTCAGAGGCAAGCTCCACATTTACCGGTATTCTCGCAATGCTCTCTATCACGTGCTTGAGCGACATCCCCACATGGTAAGCCGAGCCGCATCCCATGATCCTTATGCTTTCCACTTTCTTAAGGAATTCGTCGTCCAGCCCGCACCCCGACAGGTCCACGCTGTCCTCGCCGAGCCTTCCTCGCATAGTATCGGATATGGCCATCGGCTGCTCGAAGATCTCCTTGAGCATGTAATGGGGAAATCCGTTCTTTTCCGTATCCGAGGCGTTGAACTCGGACCTCACCATTACTACGGAGCGTTCCTTTCCGAAGAAGTTGAAGAACCTGACGCCGTCTTTTCTCAGTTCAAGGACCTCTTCGTCATTGGCCCTCGCCACCTTGTTGGTGTAGCTGATGATAGCGGACACGTCGGAAGCAAGGTAGCATCCGGTATCGTCCTGCCCTACTATCAGCGGCGCCCCCTTTCTCGCTCCGAATATCCTGTCAGGGAAATCCGAGAAGACTATCCCAAGGGAGAACGACCCCGTGAACTGCTTTACGGTCTTGATCACGGCAGAGAGCGGGTCTCCCTTGTAGTTGTAATCGAGGAGCATGGCTACTACTTCGGTGTCCGTATCGGATATGAACTTGTAGCCTTTCTTCTGCAGATCCTTCTTGAGCTTCAGGTAGTTTTCGATTATCCCGTTGTGAACAACCGCAATAGTCTTTGCGGTATTGAACTGGGGATGTGCGTTCACTACGTTCGGCTTTCCGTGGGTCGCCCAGCGGGTATGTCCGATCCCGCACCTCCCCTTGACTCCGTTTCCGTTGTCTGTCATTCCGGCCAGTATATTGAGCCTTCCGGGAGATTTGTAGATCTGAAGCTTCCTGCCGTCGTTCACGGCGATTCCCGCCGAATCATAGCCCCTGTATTCGAGTTTTCTAAGTCCGGCTATGAGAATCGGCGCGGCCTGTTCGGATCCTACATATCCTGTGATTCCACACATATGGCAAAAGTACCTCCAGGTGCTTCCGTTGGTCAGTATATAAAAAGGGCAAAGATCCCACAGAGACACCTGCGACATCTTTGCCGTAACCTTAGCAGAAAGTATAGAGCCCGAAAAACCAAAAGTCAATAAGCACAAATGCGGCTCAAAACACATTCCTGCATGCTGTTTCCTGCCCCTGTATTCTTCGAGTATACTATTTTTATATAGCGTCAACAATAATATAATTCTTTGTAGCGAAGCACTCACATATGCCCTTAAGGAGGCGATCCGATGTATTCGAGAGAAGACGTGATGACCTACGTAAGAGAAGAGGACGTCAGGTTCATAAGGCTCTCTTTCTGCGACCCGTCCGGCAAGCAGAAAAACGTTGCAGTCATGGCAGACCAGCTGGAGACAGCTTTCAGCACCGGGATCTCCCTGGACGGATCCGCCGTGGAAGGCTTCGGAGACGCCGCCAATTCAGAGCTGCTGCTTGTCCCGGATCCGTCTACGCTTGCGGTCGTCCCCTGGAGGTCCCAGAACGGCAAGGTCATATCGATGTTCTGCGACTTAAAGAAGCCCGACGGCAGTGAATGTGCCGACGATCCGAGGTTCATCCTGAGGACGGCGGCCGAAAAAGCTGCATCCATGGGGATAAGCTGCAACATCGGCCCGGAATTCGAATTCTATCTCTTTAAGAGGGATGCCGACGGCAGCCCCACAGACATACCGATGGATACTGCCGGATACATGGACATGGCCCCGGAAGATGCGGGAGAAGACGTGAGGAGGGAGATCTGCCAGGTCCTCTTCCAGATGGGCATAAAGCCGGAGCGCACCCACCATGAGGAAGGCCCCGGGCAGAATGAGATAGATTTCCGCTACGGTGCACCTCTTCAGGCAGCCGACAACGCAACAATCTTCAAATGGGTCGTCAGAACCGTTTCAAAAACATACGGGCTCTATGCCGACTTTTCCCCGAAGCCCATAAGGGGCAGGCCCGGCAGCGGGTTTCACATAAACATTTCCGCTTCCGACAGGGACGGGAACGACGTGATCCTGCCTTTCATGGCCGGAATCATGGACCACATAACTGAAATGACCGCATTTCTCAACCCGAGCGACGAATCATACATGAGGCTCGGAGAGTACAAGGCTCCGAAGTATGTCTCCTGGTCGCAGGGCAACCGCTCCCAGCTCATAAGGGTTCCCTTCTCAAAATCCCCCATGCAGAGGATCGAGCTCAGGTCCCCCGATCCGCTGGCGAATCCGTATATCGCATTTGCCCTGATTATCCACGCGGGACTTGACGGACTTGAGAGAGGTCTGGAACCAGACAAGGCCGAGAACACCAACCTCTTCGACCCCAACACCGACATTCCAGAGGGGCTCATCCAGCTGCCCAGGTCATTCGAGGAGGCTAAAAAGCTCGCATTCCACAGCAGCTTTGTGAGATCAATTCTTCCAGACAGCTATTTCGGAATCTGACAATCACCAGCAAAAAACGACCCGTGGAAAGGAGGGCTCCCCAGACAGATGGACACAATATCAATGAGCGTCCTGATAATAAGCGGGTCGCGCGAAACGGAGAATTTCTTTGTAGGGCTTCTGCCGGCACAGAAATACCATCCGATCCTGACTGCCCCCGACACGGACTCAGCGAGAAGGATGTCATCAGTAAAGCCTGCGGACATAGTGATAATCGACTATCCGGTGCCCGGCGGGGATGCCCCTGGGCTGGCTCTGGATCTGGCAGAATCAGGCGAATCCGGAGTAATGCTGCTCGTCCCCGGGGATATCTACGATGAAACCGTGTACAGGGTTGAAAGCTCCGGGGTCATGACGCTCCAGAAGCCTGTGATGCCCGAACTCGCAAGGCAGAGCGTATCTGTTTTGTCGTCCGCAAGGACGCAGATCGCAATGATGAGCGCAAAGACAATGACGATGCGCGAGAAAATGGACGAGATTAAGCTCATCAATCGTGCTAAACTTATCCTCATGGAAACAAGGGGAATGAGTGAACCAGAGGCACACAGATATATAGAGAAGACGGCCATGGATCTCTGCAGGAAAAAATCAGACGTTGCGAGATCCGTGATCAAAAAATATGAAGACGGGAGCAGATCATGAATAACCAGACCATCCTTATTATCGATTTCGGTGGACAGTACAAGGAGCTCATTGCGCGCAGGGTCCGCGAGATGAATGTTTTCTCTGTCATAAAGCCATGCTCCATTTCAGAGGAAGAAGTAGAGAAGATGTCACCGATCGGCATAATACTGACCGGCGGCCCGAACAGCGTCTATGCCGATAATGCTCCCCCATGCAGTCTGGATTTCGAGGCTCTCGGCATCCCCGTGCTGGGCATCTGCTACGGGATGCAGTATCTATGCTACAGGTTTGGAGGAGATGTCAGAAAAGCTGAGCACAGCGAATACGGAGTGCACAAGGTAAGGACCCTTCCGGGCTCCGTGCTTCTCCAAGGCGTACCTTCCGAATTCAATGGCCTCATGAGCCATACGGACAGGGTTTTCAGGCTCCCAGAGAACTTTGAGCCCGCCGCCGAGACGGACCTGTGCAGGTATGCAGCCTTTGAAGACAGAAAGAGAAACATCTACGGGGTCCAGTTCCACCCCGAAACCGAGCTCACAGAACATGGAATGCAGATTCTGCACAACTTCGTATACGGTGTATGCCACGCTGCCGGCGACTTTGTGATTTCGGACTATATCGAAACTGCAATAGATTCTGTCAGGAAGCAGGTAGGCAGCAGCCGCGTCATTCTGGGACTTTCCGGAGGGGTAGACTCTTCCGTGTGCGCCTCCCTCATCTCAAGGGCCATAGGCAAGAACCTGATCTGCATATTCGTCGACCACGGCCTCCTGAGGAAAGGCGAAAGCGAGCAGGTCTGCAGTGCCTTCAGCGGCAGCGATCTGCAGTTCATCCATGTGGACGCTTCCGAGAGGTTCCTCTCCAAACTGAAGGGAGTTACCGAGCCTGAGGCAAAACGCAAGATAATAGGTGCCGAATTTGCACACGTCTTTGAGGAAGAGGCTTCCAAATTCCCGGACGCAAAGTTCCTGGCACAGGGCACCATATATCCCGACGTGGTGGAATCCGGGGCCAACAAATCCGCAGTAATAAAGAGCCACCACAACGTCGGGGGCCTGCCGAAGAACCTTTCGTTTACCGGTGTTGTAGAGCCTCTGAGGGGACTCTTCAAGGATGAGGTCAGGAAAGTGGGAAGAATCCTCGGACTGCCTGAGTCGATAATCAACAGGCAGCCTTTCCCGGGCCCAGGCCTGGCTATAAGGGTTATAGGCGAAGTAACAAAGGAAAAACTGGACATTCTCAGGGACGCTGATGCAATATTCCGTGAGGAAGTCGACAAGCTGGAGGACCGCCCTGACCAGTATTTCGCTGTTCTGACCAGCATGAGAAGCGTGGGAGTCATGGGAGATTTCAGGACATATGAATACACTGCAGCACTAAGGGCAGTAAAAACAAATGACTTCATGACTGCAGAGGTCTTCTCCCTGCCGGTAGAAACCATTCTTACATCGGCCTCCAGAATCACGGACGAGGTCAAGGGCATCAACAGAGTTGTCTTTGATGTGACACCCAAACCTCCTGCGACAATAGAGTGGGAATAAAAACACGAATCCCTGCAAGTCTTGAATTATATAAACAATTAAAGATCAGAAGAATCAATCTTCTGATCTTTCATATTGCAAGTATGTCATTTACAGTGAAGCTCCAAGTGCTCTTGCTTCCTGAAGTTTTGCTTCTGATTTATTTTCAAATCCGTATGCCGTTACAATTCCTGCATTTTCCAGGCCGAGGAAATTGACAAAGTCTTCATTAAAGGAATAAACAGCTCCTTCATAAACCTGATCCGCACCTGAACTAAGTAGCATGGCAATTCTGCGTAGCTTCAGCTGTCCCGGTGCACCGATGGCATATAAACGGTCAATGGCACATTTCAGCTGACCGCTGAAACCGTGGTAGTAGATCGGGGAGGCAAGGACAAGAACTTCAGCCTGCTGAAGAAGAGGGTAAACCTTCTGCATATCATCCTTCTGTATACAGCTGCCACTACCTCTGGTATGGCAGTATTCACAGCCGAGACAGCCATGAATTTGCAATCTGGCAGCATCAATTTCTGCTATTTCATATCCTTTGGAAACGGCACCTTCTTTGAAGGCATCAATCAGTGCCTGGGTGTTTCCATGTGGGTGCGGACTTCCATTGAGAATCAGTATTTTCATCGAAACCTCCTATTTTTCCTCCAGCTTGTAGAGAAGATAATCCAGACATTGAAGATGACGGTTTTCCTG
>JBMNPE010000040.1:0-13732 GCA_050943435.1 Oscillospiraceae bacterium
GTAATGAGGAGGCCTCCTGTTCCACCACCACATAGGGACGTACCACGGCTTCGGATAATTGTATCCCCACCAGTAATAGTTCCTTCTGGTAAATGCCTTTACAAGGGCAATGATAATTATTATCAAGACTACAGCGATGAGAATCTGGGCGATGACACTTCCCCCGTTCCCGCTGTATTCCGCTGCGGCTCCAACGGCGCTGTAATCAGACTCTTCAAACAGGTCTGCAAGCGCATCAGAGAATTTTTCCACCGCCTTGCTGTAGTCTGTATATGGAACATAGTACTGGTCCAGAAGCGTCCCGTACGAATAATCGAGCACACCGGCAAGAGAAGAGCCATAGATAAACCAGTAAGAGTCGTCATCCGTCACGATGAGCAGCTCACAGCTTGTCTGGGAGAGAGAATGGGACTCCTGCCAGTTGTAGCAGTATTCCTCAGTGCTGTACGAACCAGTGTCCTCCACAGTCACAACATACAGGGTTGCGTCCATCCTGCTGTTTGCGTCTTCTACGGCATTGACCGCATCACTGTCGAGTACTCCGGCCTCATCGTAGACATATGTGGACGATTCGGTATTGTCGTCCACCTGTATATACGACGGTTTGCGGGCGAAGCCTATCACGACGGCAATTATGCACGCCGCGATCAGCACTATTCTGCCTGTCTTTCTACTCTTCATTGATTGATGCTTCCTTTGACGATCGGTCGGGACACTGGGTCCTTCTCGAATTCATGCTCCAGTCCCAGGGATCACTGCAGATTCTGCTGGGTATTCTGTGCCTGCTGGGGCTGTGCTGGATTTACCGTGTGGATGTCAAGCAGCTTCTGCTTGAGTTCTCCCTCTATCTTTGCTATCTCCTGCTCTGCAGCCTTGCGCTGTGCACGCCCGTCGTCCTGGATCTTGACTACCTCGTCCAGCGTCTGGAGCAGCATGGCGTTCGTGTTCTTTATTGTCTCGAGATCCACGATTCCGCGCTCTGTCTCCTTGGCAGTATCGACTGTAGCGGTATGGAGCTTCTCCGCGTTTTTCTTGAGGAGCTCGTTTGTCATATTCGTGACCTCTCTCTGAGCCTGGACTGCCTCATTGGTGTGCTCCACGCCGAGGGCGAGAAGCATCTGGCTCTTCCAGAGAGGAATAGTATTTACGAGAGTGGACTGGATCTTCTCCGCCATCAGGGAGTCATTGTTCTGAACAAGGCGGATCTGGGGAGACATCTGTATCGAAACTATCCTCGTGAGTTCAAGGTCGTGCAGCCTCTTCTCAAACCTGTCGCAGAAGGATGCAAGGTCGTTTGCAGCCTGGGCATCTTCCTGGGTCCCGGTCTCCTTTGCATGCTCTACGAGTTCCTTGAGAGTCGTGTTCCTGACTTCCTCGAGCTTCTTCTTTCCGGCGATGATGTACATGGAGAGCTCTTTAATGTTGATCTGGTTCTTCTCATACATCTGGTCCAGGATTGCGATGTCCTTTAAAAGGGTCACCTGCTGCTGCTCGAGGGAGCCGGCAATCTTGTCGACGTTGACCTCTACCTTGTCGTATCTCGCCTTGAGTGCAGCTATTTTGTTGCTGCTCTTTTTGAACAGCCCGAGAAATCCCTTGTCATTTTCGTCTACATCGAATCCCTTGAGTTCCGTAACCAGGTCGGCGATCATATTTCCCGCTTCTCCGAAGTCCTTGGTTCTGACATTCTCGAGGGCGCTGTCGGAAAAGTCAGCCAGCTTCTTCTGGGCCGAAACGCCGTACTGCATTATCTGGCTTGTATTCGTAACATCGATCTTTTTGGAAAATTCATCAACTGCCTTGCGCTCGGCTTCGGAAAGCATCGATTCGTCGAGCTTCACCGGCTCCGCTGTCGTTTTTTTGTTCTCTTCAGGTGTTACGCTCACATCTGCTGATTTCTCAGCCTGTGCTACTGCAGCTGCAACCTGCTGCTGATCCGATTCCAGACTCAGGGTAATGTTTTCTTCCGGTTTGTTTGTTCCGTTTTCGTTGTCCATGATAACTGCTCCTTTTTTCTCTTTTCCTGTCTTTTCTTGTCTGTTGATTATTTCTGTTCCTATTATAAGTATTATAAGCTGGACCCTGTGGATGTCTGCTGTTCTCCGCCTGCAGACTGAGAATCTGCAGATGAACTGCTTACGGATGCTCCTATCTGGAACTCCGACAGGCCGCCCTCCGACAGCTTTGCCTTGAGCACAGATATATCGGAGGTTATGTCGACGGCAGTATCTTCAAACAGGGCATCGAGCTGCTTCTCAAATGCAGTCTGCATCGTGTCGAGGATACCGTTGATCTTATCCATCGTAGTTGTTACATTCTCACCTGTTGAATTCGTGGATTCCAGGACCTCATAGCTCGACAGCAGCTTTTCGAGGCTCGGAAGGAAGAAATTCTTGAACTCCCTGAGCTTGGATGCTGCATCAGGGTGCTGGGATACATAGTCGAAGATTTTTTCACATACATCTATAAGCCCTGCAGCCTTTGCCCTTACCTGCTCGTTCTTGATATTATGCTGGCTCCTCACGATGTTTGCGAGTCTCTGTCTTCCCTCAGTGAGAAGCTCGTCTGCCTCCTTGTTCCCGGTAGACTTCTGCCTGTCTGCCTCCTTCTCGAGCTCCTTCGCCCTGTCAACATTCCTCGTCCCGGTGTGTCTGGCGGATATGCTGTCGACAATCATGAACACTGCACCGCACACCAGGGCAGCTAGAACATAATGCAGAGGCTTGTAGAGCGGAAAGATCAGCGCATACAGGATCACTGCAGCCGCAGCTGCATAATATGCAGCTCCACTTCTTTTTCCGTTATCGTTATCCAATAGAATGCATCTCCTCAGTCGGCTTTAACAGAATTGCCATTCTTTTTTTCCAGTTTATACTTCTCATCTATTGTATACGGTTTCATTCCCACATCATAGTTTACCTTCTCGGGAGGGGTCTCGAGAATAACTGGATTGTTAATATACTTCACCATGGTCTGGAATGCCTGTGCAAACTGGGCTCCAGGAGCTATCCTCTCGTCCACGGTGATCCCGAGCGGATATACGTTCTTTACAGTTACATTCCCGTCGGAGCCCATCTTGAGCTGCTGCTCTCTCTTTCCCAGCCCTACGAAGATGGAGGTATTTCCGAAATTGTAGATGTGGTGATACACATATCCCATCTTTAGTGAAGCCATGTTGGTTATGAACAGGCTGGAGTGGAACGGTGAAATGTCTATGAGGTCCTTGGACAGAACACCCCAGGCATCCAACCATTTGAGGATGCCGACTATGATCCTCGGGAGAAGCGGGATTTTCAGGATGGCATTTGCAAATTTGACCGTCCCGGAATTTTCGGCATCCTTCCGTGCCTCTTCTATTCCTGCATCCATCCTCTTCTGTACGGTGTCTATAGTATCGGTCAGGTCAAAATGGAGCTTGACGTCCGTTTCCATGTAATTTTCAATGTCGCTGTTCTGCACAGCAATGAATGTGCAGACAAAATCCGTCCTCGCATAGAGCGTCTTGTTGATGACGAATCTGTTGAGCATGGGGAATTCTGCATATGTCCTGAGGATGGCGGCAATGAGTACTGCCATATGGGACATCTGGACTCCTTCTTTTCTCCTGTCATTGATATATTTATTGATCTTGTCGCAGTCGATGTACTGGGTGCTCATGACCATTGCATCATTGCGCTTCGTCATGATGAGAGGCACAAATCTTGTAAAAGGGTCTACTCCGTTGGTGAGCTTCCTTCCGTCACACCTTTTAGAAAACATTATCTTCTCCTTGATGTTGATACCTGCAGATAGGGATCTCGCAGACTGCCTAAAACAACCTCATTTTGACAGTATATTCCGCAAAAAACAAGAGAAAACAGCGGGATCGGGTTATTGTTCCTTCTGGACTTCACCTATATTTCATTATTATACGATCATGCGTTCTGAGCTTCTTCGGCATGCTTCTCCGGTACGTATTTTTCGAATATTACCGCCTGCCCGTCCGCCAGCCTTGCCTCGTGCTCCGAAGGCTCCCTGCATGTCCATGAGGCATAGAACGCCCCCAGCTTTCTGCAGAGCTTAAGGCAGAACGGTACCCCCATGGATATGTCGTACGCGATGAAATCCGGCCTGCCGATGCAGTTGAGCAGGAGATCCCCGAGCAGGAATCCCTCAAAGCGGTTCATCCCCACGTATCTCTTAGGCCTCATTGAAAGCTGTCCGCGGACTATGTCAGGAGCGTTCTTCCGGAACCATCCGACAATTGTCGGGTCGAAGCTCTCTATGCAGAACGTACCCTTGTAGTTCCTGAGCCTCTTGAGAGTCTCCTCGCAGTTTCTTGTGTTGAGCCTCTTGTCGGGCCTCTCGCTTTTGAGTTCTACTATCAGGGGTTCTTTTCCATCAACCTCCGCCAGGACCTCGTCGAAAGTCGGAATCCTCTCATCTGTCCCGAAGAGGCCGAGTTTGGATATTTCCTCGAAGGAAGTCTCCCTGACGAGCCTGTCTACTCCGCATGCCCTCTTCAGATTGTCGTCATGAAACACAACCAGGTGTTCGTCGCTTGTGAGCTGCACATCCAGTTCGCAGCCGAATCCGGCTTCCATAGCCCTGTGAAAGGCCTTGAGGGAATTTTCCGGAATTCCGGCTTCGTTGTCATAAAGACCCCTGTGGGCAAATGAGTGCCCGGCGAAATTCTTTTTTGCATCCTTCCCGGCATTCCTCGGCATCCAGAGGTAGAGCAGCAGAGCCATGATGATCAGTACAGCAATTGCCGCATACATGTTATTTTGTTCCTCTCAGATATCTGTCTGCAGCAAGTACGAGGAACCTCGACTTGAGGTCCTCGAGTTCTCCAGACATGGCCATCTTGACCGCTTCATCCAGGGTCACCCACTTTATTGTGAGAAGTTCACCCTCATCCGGATTCGGATCTCCCATGTCAAAGTCAGTTGCGACATAGCACCAGATTGTCTCGTCGCAGAACCCTGGACTGGAAACCGCTCCCCCAAGGAATGCGAGATTTTCCGTCTCGGCGCCTATTTCCTCCTTGAGCTCCCGCTCTGCAGCCTTCTTGTGGTCCTCGCCAGGGTCGACCTTTCCAGCGGGAAGCTCCAGGAATTCCCTTCCCAGCGGATACCTGTACTGGGAAACAAAGGCAATCCTGCCGTATTTGTCAACAGCGGCGATGCAGACGCCGTCGGGATGCCTCACGACTTCCCTGGTGCTTTTTCTGCCGCTCGGCTGTTCTATTTTGTCCCTGTATACCTTGATCAGCCGGCCGTCGAAGATCTGTTCCGACTCAAGGGTCCTTTCAGTTTTGTCCATCCCTGTCCTCCATGGCTCCTGTGCGGGAATTGATGAGGTCATGCTTCAGCTGCCAGAGCTTCTGGGAGAGGTCCACATAGTAATTGTGCGGATTGTCAAATCTCAGGACTTCGTCCCAGAGCGTCCCGACTTCCCTTCTGCAGTTTTCCCTGATTGCCTCTATATCGGGCTTGTCGTAAACCTGTTTTCCGTTTTTGAAAATCGGAACCAGCAGCTCCTTTGCAGTGTATCCCTCGAATGTCTTCCTCTTCCATGTGTATTCGGGATCAAACAGCTCTATGGGCTTTGAGAAATCGAATTCCTCTCCGCGCAGGGCTATGAGGTCGGCCTCCGCCTTTCCCTCTTTTCCGTAGATCCTGTATACCTTCTTGAATCCGGGAGTAGTTATCTTGGTGACGTTCTCGCTTATCTTGATCTTGGGTATGATTTTCCCGTCCTTCTCTACCGCCGCGAGCTTGTACACCGCGCCGAACACCGGGCTGCTCTGGGAAGTAATCATCCTCTCGCCGACCCCGAATGAATCCACGCATCCTCCCTGGTTTATGATCCCTCTTATGAGGTTTTCATCGAGCGAGTTGGATGCGATGATCTTGCAGTCGGTGAGTCCTTCCTCGTCGAGCTTAGCCCTGCATTTCTTGGAAAGGTAGGCAATGTCTCCGGAGTCTATTCTGACGGAGCATTTCGTTATCCCCTTCGGGAGGAGGACCTCCTTGAACACCTTTATGGCGTTTGGAAGGCCGCTCTTCATGACATCATATGTATCTATCAGCAGGGACGCATTGTCTGGATACAGTTCGCAGAACGCTTTGAATGCGTCGTATTCGCTGTCAAATGTCTGGATCCACGAATGGGCCATGGTGCCCATTGCCGGCACCCCGTACTCGAAATCGGAGAAAGTGCAGGCCGTTCCGGCTGCGCCTGCAATGTAGGCAGCCCTCGCCCCTACGTAGGCTCCGTCAGCCCCCTGGGCCCTCCTGGAGCCGAACTCCATGACCGCGCGTCCCTTCGCGGCCCTGACTATCCTGCTGGTCTTCGTGGCGATGAGGGACGAATGGTTGAGGAGCAGGAGGATATAAGTCTCTACCATCTGTGCCTCAACTGCCCTTGCCCTGACTGTCAGTATCGGCTCTCCGGGGAAAATTACAGTTCCTTCCGGCACTGCCCAGATATCTCCGGTGAACCTGAAGTCCCTGAGGCTGTTAATAAACCCTTCGGAAAATGTCTTCTTGCCCTCGAGGAACCTGATGTCGTCTTCGTCGAAGTGCAGATTGTTGATATAGTCAATTATCAGGTTGAGCCCGCATGCGATCGCAAATCCCCCGCCGTCGGGGACGTTGCGGAAAAAGACATCGAAATAGAGGATTTCGTCCCCTTTACCTGTCTCATAGTACCCGTTGGCCATAGTATATTCGTAATAGTCGGTGATAAGTTCTTCCTTAATATTTCTGCTCATAAGATTGTCCTCCGGATCGGTCTAGAGCGTAGTGCACAGAGAAAGGCCCCTGCGCGGTTAGCCTAATTATATATTAAGAGTTCCATTATTCACAGGTTTTGCGCAATTCCATTCTTCTTTAATCAGTTTGTCTATACAGTTAGCACTCGATGTCTAAGAGTGCTAACTATTTACAGTTTGTTCATAATTTATGCAACTTTCGTTAACAGGTGGACTCTACTATGTAGGTGTTCTCAAGGATGAAGGTCCTGAGAACAGATAAAACAAAATAAAACCGAAAAGGAGATATGCATTATGTTTGAGCTTACACCATTTGTTGGAAGGAATGAAATTGCAAGATTCTTTGATGACGACATGTTCCCGTTCAGGCACGGAGACATGAGGATGTTCCGCACGGACGTCATCGACAACGGAGATTCCTTCACTCTTGAGGCCGAGCTTCCGGGCTTCGACAAAAAGGAAATCAGCGTCAAGGTAAAGGACGGAGTCCTCTCCATCAACGCAGAACACTCCGACGAGAAGAAAGAGGAAGACGAAAAGAAGGGCTACATCTACAGGGAGCGCAGCTACGGCACATATGCCAGGAGCTTTGACATCTCCGGAATCGACGAGGACAAGATTTCGGCCGACTACAAGGACGGCATCCTCAAAGTGACGCTTCCCAAGAAAGTCGAAAAAGAGGACGAAGGAAAGAGCATTACTCTGGAATAATCCCAGAACATCTCAGCAGTGATAAGAGGTCTGCTTCGGCAGACCTCTTATTTTTTTAGCATTTTTGCAGATTTGTTCATTTACAGGGAGAGCTTCCGAAAATATCATGTAAGAAAGCAAAACCGGACTTTATCAAATAAATAATTGTATCTACTTATGATATAATGACTTGTGTTTGTAAACAGAATCGACTTATCAGGGGTTAGAGAATGAGCGTTCTTGAAGACATAAGAAAAGCCGAGCAGGATGCTGCCGCCAGGAAGGCTGATATCATAGCTTCCGCAAAGACTGAAGCGGACGGCATCATTGCGGATGCAAAGGAGAAATCCTCAGAGACGATCTCCAGGGCAAAGGAAGAAGCCTCTTCCCTCATCGAGCAGAGCCGCAGGGAAGCTGATGAGGAGCGCAGAAAGTTCGAAGCTTCTTCTGCAGAGAAAGACGCTTCCATGACCGAATCCGCAAAAAAGAACATGGATTCCGCCGTCAACGAAATAATCGATGGATTCAAAAGGTTCTGAGCCATGATTGTACCTATGAAGCACATCGAAATATGTGCGATGAAGGACGACAGGAAAGAGCTCCTGCACGCCCTCCAGAAGAAGTCCGTCATCATGATAGTGTCAGATGACGACACCGTATCGCCGGAAAATGATGCAGAGCTCCAGAAGGCCCTTGACGATGCAGATGCATCGATTGCCTTTGCGAAGCAGTCGGGAAAGGTAAAAGGCCTGAGGCCTGAAAAGGTGGTTTCTTTTGACGAGCTCGACTCCGCAGCAGGCGAATCCAAGCCTCTCGTGGAGGAATCTCTCAAGACAAAAGACGAGATAGAGCAGATCGGGCACGAGATGTCCTCGATAAGCTCCATGGAATCTTCACTTGCCCCCTGGACAGGGCTGGATGCCAGGCTTTCCGACATAAAGGACACCAAGACATGCAGGGTCATAACCGGGCTTGTCGGCTCCTCCCAGAGCCTCGAGCTCCCGGAGGATCTCACTGCTTCAGTACACGAATACGGCACAACTCCGGACGGCAAGAGGGCTGTTCTCATAATATCCCATGAGAGCTGCGCTTCCGAGGTCGAGAAATTCCTGAGGGAGCACGACTTTTCTGAAGTTTCTCTTCCCGACGTCCCCTGCACCGCCGGGGAAAGGATAGCTGAACTCGAAAAGGAAAATGCCGATGACGAAAGCCGTCTCGAGGAGCTCAGGGCAAAAGCGGCAGGATATGCCTCCTCAATCGACAGCCTCGAAATAGGGAGCGATTCCGCAGCCACTGCCCTCGCGAGGTCCAGCGTGCCTGTCGCCTTTACAGACAAGACATTCATGATAACCGGGTGGTGCGCGGCTGACAGGGTTGATGAACTGACGGAGACTGTGCTTTCCGTCGCGCCATATGCACTTATTGATTCGAGGGATCCTCTGGACGACGAGCAGCCCCCGACGCTCACAAAGAACAATCACATCATTTCCCAGTTTGAGACTCTTACGGACATGTTCTCAAGGCCTGACCCGCGCGGGGTCGATCCAAACCCGGTCATGGGCCCCTGGTACTGGCTCATATTCGGGATGATGATGGGTGACGCCGGGTACGGCGTTCTGATGGCAATCCTGTTCTATGTGCTCAAGAAGGTGCTCCACCCGAAGGGCGAGACCCTCAAGCTCATGAATATCCTCGAATACTGCAGCATCACCACAATATTCTGGGGAATTGTATTCGGCAGCTATTTCGGCGCAAGCTGGTTCGAGCCCCTGCTCTTCCCGCCGCTTGATGAACCTGTAAAGGCTCTTCTCTTCAGCGTTATAGTGGGAATCCTGCATATATTCACAGGCATGCTCGTAAAGGTCTGGGACCTCTGCCGGCACGGCAAGTGGCTTGATGCCATATTCGACGAGATAAGCTGGATGGTCCTCATCACAGGGCTGGGATTCCTCTTCATCGACTCTCTCAAGGGAGTCGGAAAGTGGATGGCTATAATCGGAGCCGCGGTGATACTGCTCACCGGCGGACGCGACAGGAAGGGCGTCTTCGGCAAGGCCATAGGCGGCGTCCTCTCCCTTTACAACATAAGCAGCTATTTCAGCGACATTGTCTCCTACACGAGGATCATCGCCCTTATGCTCTCTAGCGGCGTCATAGGAATGGTCATGAACCTTCTCGCGGGCATGGTGCAGACTTCCGTGATCGGCTATGCATTGTCGTTCATAATCTATATAATCGGGCACGCATTCAACCTGGTGATGGGCCTTCTTTCGGCATACGTGCACGACAGCAGGCTACAGTACATAGAATTCTTCGGAAAATTCTATGACGGCGGCGGATACCAGTTCACTCCACTGTCCGCCCAGACAAAATATGTAACGCTGGACAACAGCGCTGACAGATAAAATCGCACAGATTTCAGGAGGGTATCTCACATGTTTAGCAATCCAGTCACAATAGTCTATCTGGGCATTGCCCTGGCAGCCACTCTTCCGTGCATCGGATCTGCCTGGGGCGTTCACACTGCAGGCAAAGCGGCAGCAGGCGTAGTTTCCGAGAAGCCTGAACTCTTCGGAAAGCTCCTCGTCATCCAGGCTCTTCCTGGAACCCAGGGAATCTACGGCTTCCTCACCGCAGTACTCATACTGGTCCGTTCCGGAATACTCAGCGGTTCACCTGTAACCGAGCTCTCCACGGCATGGACCTATTTCGCATCCGGACTGACGATAGCGTTCGGCGGCCTCTTCTCTGCCATATATCAGGGAAGCGTAGCAGCGTCTGCCGTTCTCATGACTGCAAAGCAGCCCAATTCCTCCGGACGCGGAATCACAATGACAGCACTTGTCGAAACCTACGCAATACTTTCACTGCTCGTTTCGATACTCACGCTCTTCAGCGTCTGACCTGTAATCCTGACGCTTTATCGGAGAATGCAAATTGGAAGATCAGAAAATACTTGAGAAAATAACCGAGGACTACGTCCACGAAGGCAATGAGCAGCGAGATGCCATACTGGCGGAAGCCAGGGAGGAAGCCCAGCGCATTGCCTCCGATGCGGCGGAGCGCGCCTCTGCTATTATGGAGGACGCGAAAAAGCAGGGCGAAGAGGAAAAGCGCCGTGCTTCGCTGATAGCATCTCTTGACGCTAGAAAAGCCACTCTCAAGGCAAAAAGAGATCTTCTCGACGAGGCATTTGCAGGCGCGCTCTCAAAGCTCGAATCCCTCGGAGATGATGACTGGGGGTCCCTGATCTGCAGCATCATTAAAAACAGCGGCGCCAGAGGCGACGAAAAGATCTTCGTGCCGGAAGGGGCGGGAGACCGCTTCGGACGCGCCGGCATCCTCGACAAGATAAACACCGGCGGGAACCACTTTTCATTCGGCGGTGAAGACAGTTCAGTCAAGTCCGGAGTGCTCATTAGCGGCACCAAGACAGACATTGACTGCTCTTTTGAAACCCTCCTGACCGATTGGAGAGCTTCCAATGAGAGGGCTGTATATTCGATACTTTTCCCGGAGGAAGATAAATGACGGGTATGGCGGGATATGAGTATGCTTCCGGAAGAATAGCGGCATTGGATTCAAGGCTTCCTTCCAAGACAGAGGTTCAGAACGCCTCGCAGAACGGCCTTGACAGTCTTATCCGTCTGTTCTCGTCCGCCGCGCTGCTCCCGCAGTCCGCCAAGCCGTCCGGCATCCAGGAGCTGAGGAGGATGTGCGAAGAGCATCTCCGCGACGAGCTTCTCGAGCTCTGCCCTGACAAGAGGCTCTTTGACATTCTGTGGCTCGACGGAGATCTCACCAACGTCAAGCTTCTCATCAAGATAAGGCTCCTCGGACTTGACCCTGATTCTGAAACGCTTGCCATAGGCACTGTCCCGGACGTGGAAGTCAAGGCAGCGGTTGCAGAAAAGGATTACTCCGTTTTCGGGGATATCGCAGACAGCATCTCAGAAGTCGAATCCCTGGTGGAATCCGGCGAGGAACTGATGGCTGTCTGCGCCAGGCTGGACGAAATATTCATTGAAAAGCAGAGGAACTCGGCACGCTCTCTGGGATACAAAGCTATCTCCTCCTATTACATGAGCCGTGCGGAGACTGCAGACATCCTCACTGCGGTGAGATGCCAGAATCTGCAGATTTCAAAGGCCGATATGGCCAAGCTCCTGATCGGGCCGAACAAGGAAAAAATCAGTGCGGCATATGAATCAGCACCTGAATCCCTTGTGGACATTTCTCCCGACAGCATCAGGAAGTATGTTTCATCCTATGTCTCCGACAGAGACATTTCAAAGCTCTCGGAAGGGCTTGCAAAGGTGCGTTCGGACACGCTCTCCGGCGCAGCAGGAGCCCTTGAGGGACCCGCAGCTATAGTGTCCTATTTTGTCAAGGTGCACGGGCTGATGAACGCAATATCCATAAGGAAGGAAGAGAGGTCTTGAGCATGAACGGCGGCATTGCAGCGGTAGGCGACCGCGGGACGATACTCATCTGGCGTGCCATCGGGGCCAGGACCGTCTTCTGCGACACCAGGGAAGAGGCTGAAAAGGCTGTAAAGTCCCTTGCAAAGCAGGGATACGCAATAATCTATATCACTGAAAACTGTGCGCAGATGATACCAGATGTCATTGACAGATACAAAGAGAAGAAGACTCCTGCAATCATTCCAATTCCAGGCAAAGACGGCAAAACCGGTTTCTCGGAGCAGATTCTCCACAAAACAGTGGAAAAAGCCATCGGTGCCGATATTCTCAACAAGGAGGAAAGCAATTAAATGATAGGTTCTTCCGACGAACAGATCATCACGGGGAAAATCGTCAAGGTGGCTGGGGCCCTTATCGTGGCCTCCGGTCTTAGAAACAGCAAGCTGTACGACGTGGTCCGCGTCAGCGACAAGAAGCTGATCGGCGAGATCATACAGCTGAGGGGAGATATTGCTTCCATACAGGTCTACGAGGATACAGCGGGACTCGGACCCGGCGAGCCTGTCTACGTCACGGATGAGCCGCTTTCTGTCGAGCTCGGACCAGGGCTCATCGGAGGCATATACGACGGAATCCAGAGGCCTCTCACGGAAATAGCAAAAGTTGCCGGCGACAGGATCACCAGGGGAATAGACATGCCCAAGATTTCCCACGACAAGAAGTGGAATTTTGTGCCCGTGGCAAAGCAGGGCGACAAGGTAATGGGCGGCGACGTCCTCGGAACAGTCGTGGAAACCGATGCAGTCACACAGAAGATAATGGTTCCCCCGGACATCAGCGGAACTGTGGAGAGGATATATTCAGGCGAATGCACTGTCACCGAGACAGTAGCCGTCATCAAGACGGACGACGGATATGAGAGAGAGATCTCCATGCTGCAGCACTGGCCGGTCAGGGTTCCTAGGCCGTTCAAGGAAAAGATTCCCCCCACTGACCCGATGATCACCGGTCAGAGGGTTATAGACACTCTGTTCCCGATAGCCATCGGAGGCGTCGCGGCAATTCCGGGACCTTTCGGCTCCGGCAAGACAGTCGTGCAGCACCAGCTCGCAAAATGGGCTGATGCCGACATCATCGTGTACATAGGGTGCGGCGAGCGCGGAAATGAGATGACGGACGTTCTCAATGAGTTCCCGCAGCTCAAGGACCCGCGCACGGGGTCTGCCCTCATGAACAGGACAGTCCTCATAGCCAACACCTCGGACATGCCTGTTGCAGCCCGTGAGGCATCAATCTACACGGGCATCACGATTGCCGAGTATTTCAGGGACATGGGATACAAGGTCGCCATCATGGCCGACTCCACGTCCAGATGGGCGGAGGCACTCAGGGAAATTTCCGGACGTCTGGAAGAGATGCCTGGCGACGAAGGATATCCCGCATACCTGTCCTCAAGGCTCGCAGCCTTCTACGAGAGGGCCGGAAGGGTGAGATGCGTCGGATCCGACGAGGACAGGATCGGTGCCATCACGGCAATAGGAGCTGTTTCGCCTCCTGGCGGCGACACCTCGGAGCCTGTATCCCAGGCGACGCTGAGGATAGTCAAGGTGTTCTGGGGCCTGTCTTCAGAACTGGCCTACCAGAGGCACTTCCCGGCAATCGACTGGCTCACCAGCTACTCGCTGTACAGTGATTCGGTCAGGAAATGGTTTGATGCAAATGTGGGAGATGAATGGTCTTCCATGGTCACCAAGACCATGGCACTGCTCCAGGAGGAAGCCGAGCTCAACGAGATAGTGAGGCTCGTCGGTGTCGACTCCCTCGGATATCAGGACAGGTTCAAGCTAGAGGCCGCAAGGTC
>JBMNPE010000041.1:0-13578 GCA_050943435.1 Oscillospiraceae bacterium
GGCATTTATCTAAACTATATCAGAATTTAGTCAGCAGAGTATTTTCTGTATGTTCAAATGCCGAAAGGTTTGTTCAGCAGAATGGAGGATAGTTATTGTCATTAAGTTCTTCCTCCACCCACGGTGTCAGAGCATGTAATAATGCCAAATCCGCATATGATGTATGAGATATCTGTCCTTTAGAAAAGAATCACCATAATCTATACTGAAATTAAAGTGTCGAAGCTTGGCAGGGAGAAAATAATGAAGACAGGATATGATTTGCTGAACGACCCTTTCCTCAACAAAGGGACGGCATTTACTGGGGAAGAGAGGGAAAAGTACGGACTTACGGGGCTGCTCCCTCCGGCAGTCCGGACTCTGGAAGAGCAGTCCCTGCAGGTGTACAGGAATATTGAAGGCAGGCAGGATGTCTCGGAAAAGCGTCAATATCTCATGAACATCTACAGCCGCAACCGGACGCTGTTTTTCCATGTTTTCAAGCAGCACATTGCTGAAATCCTGCCGATTGTATACAATCCGGGCATTGCAGAGGGCATACGCAGGTACAGCGAGTTCTTTGTGACCCCGCAGAATGCGGCATATCTCTCCATCGACAACCAGGACGAGATGGAGCAGGCAGTCAGGAATGCTGCAGACGGCCGCGATATTGACCTTATAGTCGTAACCGACGCAGAGGCGATCCTGGGGATCGGAGACTGGGGGACCAACGGCGTGGGCATATCTATAGGGAAGCTTATGGTCTACACAGCGGCCGCAGGCCTTGACCCTGCAAGGGTCCTGCCTGTAGTGCTGGATGTCGGCACCAACAGGGAGAGCCTCCTCGGCGATCCTCTCTACCTCGGGCTGAGGCACAGGAGAATAACCGGCGGCCGCTATTACGACTTTGTCGACCGGTTTGTAGAGCTTGTGGAAGGCATGTTCCCTCATCTCTACCTTCATTTTGAGGACTTCGGAAAGGAACACGCGGCGAATATCCTCAACAAGTATGTGGACAAATACCCGGTCTTCAACGACGACATCCAGGGCACGGGCATCATTTCCCTTGCAGGCATACTCGGGGCCCTCAATATATCCGGCGGGAAACTTGAGGATCAGGTCTACATGTGCTTCGGTGCAGGGACCGCAGGATGCGGCATCGTGAGGAGGGTCTATCAGGAGATGCTGGACCAGGGGATTCAGGAAGACGAGGCCAGAAAAAAGTTCTACCTTGTGGACCGCCAGGGCCTGCTGTTTGACGACATGGCGGACCTCACCCCGGAGCAGAAGCCGTTTGCGAGAAAGCGCTCGGAGTTTGGGAATTCTTCAGAACTGACAACACTTGCAGCCGCGGTCAGGGCGGTGCACCCAACGATCCTTGTGGGGACATCCACAAAGGCAGGAGCCTTTACTGAGGATATTGTCAGGGAAATTGCCTCACACGCAGAGCGGCCGGTCATTTTCCCGCTCAGCAATCCCACCGAACTTGCAGAGGCAAAGGCGGAAGACCTTATACGCTGGACAGACGGCCGTGCTCTTGTGGCAACCGGCATTCCTTCCGGGCCTATAGAATATAACGGAGTGACATATGAAATAGGACAGTCAAACAACGCACTGGTCTATCCTGGCCTCGGACTCGGCGTCATAGCCTCAGGGGCTAGGCTCCTGACTGACCGCATGATTTCAGTGGCGGCGCATTCCTTAGGGGGAACTGTCGACCCGCATAAGCCTGGTGCCGCCGTGCTGCCGCCTGTAGGGGAGCTGGACAGCTTTTCTGAAACTGTGGCCGAAGCCGTCGCTGCAGAAGCGGCAGTGGAGGGACTCAACAGAAACGAAGTCTCTGATCCGGCCGCCTGTGTCAGAAAATACAGGTGGGAGCCCGAATACTGACTTCCATCTGAGAAAGATAAGTCCTTTCTCAAAGCGGATGAAGACAAAAAAAACGAAGCGGCAGTCCGCTTCGTTTTCCTTCTGCCCATATGCAGATGATTATTTTTTCTTCTTTTTCTTTTTCGATCCCGACGAACTCGAGAGATTGTCGATGTATTTGCTGCTGTAGTAGTGCAGGAGCTCCCTGTATTCTTCCGTGAACTTCGATTCTTCTGAATAGGAGTGCTCCTCTTCGGAAGGCTCGTCCTGCCTTACTGTCACGAAGGCAAGGTTTGCGCAGTGCCCGGAAATCCTCTCGCAGTCGGTTATTATGTCGTTGTAGAGGAGGCCGACGTCAGCAGAATCCATCCCGCCCGTTATCCTCTTTACATGCCTTTCCTTGATCGTGGAGCAGAGGTCTCCGATTATTTCGTTGAAAGGCTCGACCTTTCTGGCGGCAACGGGGTCCACAGCCCTGAAAGATGTGAATGAGAGCTCTGCGATCTCATCGGTCGCGCTGAGGAGGGTGTTCAAGTCCGATTCCTCGTTCTTCGGAAGCTTGACCTTAGTCCTGTTGAAGGTTTCAGCGGTCTTTGCGACATTCATGGCGTGGTCGCCGATTCTCTCAATGTCGCCGATCGAATTGAGAATTCTTCCTGCAGTGTTCATCTGGCTGTTGCCTAGAGCGGAGCCTATCAGCTTGGTTGTAAACGATCCCAGCCTGTCCTGGTACTTGTCGATGAGGTCCTCGCGCTCCGCTATCTGCGTGTACACGTCCTTGTCAAAAGACGAGAACAGGGAGAGCGACTGGTCTACAGTTAAATAGGTGATGTCCGTCATCGTTTCGAGAGCCGAAATTGCAAGGTTCAGTGCGTTTCCGGGGACCTTGAGGGCTGAATCCGTGAGGCTGTCGAGCGCGAGCTCGTCCTTTTCCTCTTCGGGCTGGTATTTCACGAACACATAGGTCAGCTTGCGGACACCCTTCGAGCAGAGCGAAAGGAGGATGACTGAAACGAGCCTCACAAGGCTGTTCAGGAGGGCGACGCCGACGAATGTGGCCGGAACGGATAGCCAGTCGGCAATTCCCAGCGCCTCGCAGATCATGAATGCGGGCTGGAACACTATTAGGGTCAGGGTGTTGCAGATGAAATACGATATTGCCGCGCGCTTGCCGTTGGCGGAGGAGCCTATCATGGCAAGTATGACAGGCAGCGAAGAACCCACATATACTCCGAGCATCAATGGGATGCATGAGCTGTATGTGAGGGCTCCGGTGAGCGTGAAGGTCTGCAGAATGCCGACGCCTGCAGAGGAGCTCTGCGTCACAGCGCCGAGGACAATGCCGGCAAGTATCCCGACAAGGGGATTAGTCACTCCTGCAAGCGTATTTATAAATGTCTCGTCGGAACTGAGGGGCTCTATCGCGGAGCTCATCGTCTCCATTCCGATCATCATCACGGAGAAGCCCATCAGTATGTTCCCGACCTGCTTCCGGCTCCCGTCGGAGAACAGCATGAGAATGGTGCCGATTATTGCCGCAATGGCGACAATGGTCATCACGGAGAAGAGATTCGACATGCTCCCGGAGCCGATCTGGGAAAGAGAAAGCACCCAGCCTGTAGCTGAGGTGCCGAAAAGTGAACCTATTATGACGCTGATGCCCTCTGAGAGGGTCATCATGCGTGCGTTGACAAAGCCGACTATTGTGACGGAAGTGGCTGAGGAAGACTGGATGACAGCTGTCACTACAGCGCCGAACAAAGCTCCTTTTGCGGGGGTGGAACTCATCCTGCGCAGAAGCGATTCGACGCTGTCGCCTGCGACGCGCTTCAGGGACTGTCCCATGACGGACATTCCGTAGATGAAAACGCATATGCCGCAAAGCAGCGACAGTACAGCAGCCAGATCCATAGGGCCTCCAATTAGAAAATCAACACTGAATAAAATACACTATCCGGGCCCTGATTTCAATTGAAAATGCGTGAATTACCCCCGTCTAAACGCTCCGCTTATCATGCGGGGCTTCTATAAGGGGTTTATGGCTATTCACAAAGCCCTATCCCAAACGGGATTACTTGAATTGTGATGTCGATACATTGTTCTACGCATCACAACAATCGTTCCACACACTCAATGTTTTACCTTGCGGATGGTTTGCCGCAGCAACTGCCAACAATGACATTTTTCAATGAACTAATGATACCTTACCACAATGTACTGTCAGACTACATTCATCCACGCCTGATGAGCTGGCATCAGACGTGGTGCTCTGGCAAATTAATAAATATGCATTGATTGGAGCACCACAGTTTTCATGCGCTGCAGGGCACTACGTCTACGAAGACTATCTCCGGCCGGTTGTTTATTCTTGGCAGGGGGCGTGTACCGGGCCTGAGGCCTGTGCTCACAATGAGCATGCGGCCTTCTCCCAGAGGGTATTCGCCTCCCGTGTATTCAGGGAAGAAGCCCTGGCCTGACGCAAAGAGCCCGTTGGGAAAGAGCGGTGACCTCCACTGCCCGCCATGGGCGTGTCCGGCGAGGACAAGGTCGCAGGGTAGGGAAGAGAATATATCAGCGTATTCCGGCCTGTGGCTCAGCAACACAGAGAACCTTCCTGCTTCAGTGCTGTATCTGTTGAGCTCCAGGGCAAATGTGCCGTTTCCGCGGCACATGTCAATAGCAGGATCGTCGATGCCCCAGATGGATACGGGAGTCCCGTTTATCTCGATGTCCATCCCCTCACCATTCAGGACGGTTATTCCGCATGAACGGATTTTTCTGAGAATCGGGTCAATCCTCCCGCTCCAGCATTCGTGGTTGCCGGTCACATAGAAGCCCCTGAACTCCTTTCCAAGAGGGTCAAGGAGCTCCATGACGGCATCATCGCACATGCGCAGGTCATCAAAGATGTCGCCGCAGAAAGCCAGGATATCCGGTTTCAGGGTTCTCGTCATGTGCAGCAGCTTCCACTGGCCCTTCCCGAGCTCGTAGGAATGAAGGTCGCTGATGAGTCCGATCCTGAATGGAGCCCTGACCCTTTTTGATGCCATCTTATAGAAGGTGGCCTTTGGCCTTGAATCGTCGAGGGAGAAATAGGTGAGAACTGCGGCTGCGCCGGTTACTGCACCGGCGGCTGTGGGATATTTTTTTGCAAAGTCTGGGAATTTGTTCATGTAAAGATTAGATGCTGGAAAATAAACCGTTGAGAGCCTCTATATATGAGGGATGAGGCCTGACTGCGGCACTCATGTCCTTGAGGGTCATGCCGCGCGTCATGGCAAGGGTGAATTCGTCTATCATGTCGGAGGCCCTGTCGCAGAGGATCTGTGCCCCGATGATCTTTCCTGTGGCCTTCTCAGTAACCACTTTTATAAACCCGCGGCCGGACCCTGAGATAAGGGTGCGCGCGTTTCCTCCGAGCACGCACTTTGAGGTCTCCGCCTCTATCCCGGCCTGTTTTGCCGATTCCGCGTCCATTCCGACGCTTGCTGCCTCAGGGGCCGAATATACGCATGAGGGGATGAACCTCAAGTCGTATTTAGGTTCGAGCCCGCACATCATCCTCACGCAGTTTACCGCCTGGGATGACGCCCTGTGGGCAAGCTGGATGCCCGGCGTGCAGTCTCCTGCAGCGTATATTCCCGGCACGGAAGTTTCGCATGAATCAGAGACGACAAGAGCGCCTCTCTCGGTCTTTATGTCAAAGCCGAATTCCGGCAGGACAGGCTTTCTTCCGACTGCAGCGAGTATGAGGTCGGCCTCGCAGGAGGATTCCCTGCCGTTCTCCTCGAATATCACCTGGGAGGAGGAGCCGCTGCTCTTCACTTCCTTTACCATGGTTCCCGTATGAACGGCCGCACCGCTCTTTCTTAGGTTCATCGAGATGCTCTGGGAGAGCTCGCGGTCCAGATTGGAGAGGATTCTCGGGAGGGCTTCCAGGACAGTCACCTGCCTGCCGAACCCGGCGCACGCGGTGGCAAATTCCACGCCGATAACCCCGCCGCCGATAATCGCGATTTTCTCCGGTAGGGATGCAAATCCCGCGAGAAAGCCGTCCGAATCGACGACAGCCGGATTCCCGGCAAGGCCCTTTATCGGGGGAACTGAAGGACGGGAACCTGTAGCTATGAGAATCCTGTCGGCAGTGAACTCCGTCCCGTCCGCACATTTTATTTTGTGAGGCTCCGGGACGGAAGCCCTCGAGTTCACAGAGGCAACTTTTCCCCTCCTGAGGAGGTCCTCTATGCCTTTCCTCAGCTGGGCTGAAGTGCCGTCAGACAACTCTTTTGCCTCTGAAGCATCTTTTCCGCCTTCAGCTGAATGGAGGATTGACTTTGTGGGAATGCATCCCCTGTTGAGGCATGTCCCTCCAACAAGAGACTCCTCCACGAGAACTGTGGAAAGCCCCAGCCGTGCGGCCTCGAGGGCGGCAGTGTATCCTGCGGGCCCTCCGCCTATTACAGCCAGCTGATAATCGCTCATTTCACCAAACTCCTTATTTTGTGAGATCACGTGTAAGATCCCTTATGTCCCGGGCCATGTCCGGATCGAGCTCCTTTTCTGCTGCATCCGATATCTCCCCGGCCGTGCACGGCCTGCCGACAAGGGCTTTTTCGAGCCTCAGGGGCAATTCGCCGTTCATCATGTCGGATATGCAGACTGCGTCCTGTATGACGCCGTTTTTGACCGAGAGCCGCAGCTCGAATTCTCCCCAGGGGAATGACCCGCGCAGGGTCTTTACTATTTCAGGGTTCCTGCCGTATATCCATGAATCGGACCTAAGCAGGGAAGCCATATCATCGATTCTGCCGGAATCCGGGACCGGCACGGTGATTACATTTCCGTATTCCCCCTGAAAGGCCTCCCTGAGGGCTTCTATCAGCGAATCCATTGTAGCATCCGGAGCTATGTCCCTGATGTTGACGACACGTGATCGCACGGATCTGACCGCATGTTTTCTGAGCTTCTGGTCGGACGCAGTCAGGTACCTTGCCATTTTGTCGAGGCTGCAGGACAGCATGAGCGTGCCGTGATGGCACCTGCCGCTTCCCGCCTGGTAGTAGGCGCTTCCTGAGAATTTGAGCCCTCCGGCCTCTATGTCGTTTCTCCCGGTTGATGAGGCGTCGATTCCGAGGAGCCTGCAGGCCCCGATGACGACAGACGTCTGCCTAGGAACGGAATAATCACGTTCGTCCGCACAGAAGGAAAAGCAGAGGTTCCCGAGGTCGTGCCATACGGCGCCTCCGCCGGAAAACCTCCTCACGAGATTGACGCCGTCAGCCTTCATGGCCTCTGTGTTGCACTCGGCCCTGCAGTCCTGGTTCCTGCCGACCACTATTGAATCCCTGTTGCTCCAGAGGAACAATACAGGACGGCCGGGAGCGGCATTCTCTGTGAGATACCGCTCCACGGCCAGGTTTGTGTATGGATCGTGGCAGTCAGTGCAGATGAATACGGGATTACTCATCTGTGAATTCATGCTTGAGGACAAGTGACCTTGCAGCAAGGACCTCATCCGGCCTCCCGATCGGGGAGGTGTATGGTGCTCCGTGCAGCTTTCCGCTCCCGTCCATGGCAGATTCGTGAAGCTTCTTGAAGGCGTCTATGCACTCGTCGAGAGTCTCCTTGCCCTCGGTCTCCGTGGGCTCAATCATCAGGGCCTCGTGTACGATGAGCGGGAAGTACATCGTCGGCGGGTGGATGCCGAAGTCTATTAGCCCCTTGGCAATGTCCATTGCGGAGATACCAAGCGCATGCTTCTCGTGCTCGAGTGACATTACGAATTCGTGCATGCAGGTGCGGTTATAGGCCATCCTGTACGTATCCGAGAGCTTTACGCGCATGTAGTTTGCGTTGAGCACCGCATTCCTCGATGCGGCGGGGATTCCCTCCCTGCCGAGGCTGAGAATATATGTGTATGCCTTTACGAAGACCAGGAAGTTGCCGTAGAATCCCCTGACAGTGCCTATGCTGTTTTCCGGCACGGAGAAGCGCGGGCCGTCATCGGTCCTCTCCACAACTGGCGTGGGCAGGAACTTCTTGAGGAACTCCTTGCATCCCACGGGACCCGATCCGGGTCCTCCGCCGCCGTGCGGGGTTGCAAACGTCTTGTGCAGGTTGAGGTGCATGCAGTCGAATCCCATGTCGCCGGGCCTCACTATTCCGGCGATTGCGTTCAGATTGGCGCCGTCGTAATAGCACAGTCCCCCGGCATCGTGGACTATTTTTGTGATTTCCAGAATGTTGGGGTCGAAAATGCCTACGGTATTGGGGTTTGTGAGCATGAGGCCCGCAGTGTCGGGACCGCATGCGGCCTTCAGCGTGTCGAGGTCTATGCACCCGTTCTCATCTGACTTGATGTTGACTACGGTGAATCCTGCCATTGCAGCGGAAGCCGGATTTGTTCCGTGGGCCGAATCCGGGACGATTATCTTCGTCCTCGCCGTGTCTCCCCTCGAGGTGTGGTAGGCCTTTATGAGGAGAAGCCCCGTGAATTCGCCGTGGGCCCCTGCCGCCGGCTGGAGGGTCATGTCGTCCATGCCCGTTATCGAGCAGAGGGATTCCTTGAGCCTGAGCATAAGCTCGAGTGCCCCGCGGCAGCTCTCCGCCGGCTGGAGCGGATGTATGTCAGTGAACCCCGGAAGAGCGGCATTTTCCTCGCCGATCTTCGGGTTGTACTTCATCGTGCAGGAGCCGAGTGGATAGAATCCGTCATTGATGCCGGTGGCCTCCTTGGCAAGCTGGGTGTAGTGGCGGCTGATCCCTGTCTCCGACATCTCCGGCAGGTGCAGGGCGGACTTCCTCGCGGGGGCCTTGAGCGTATATTCCTCGACGTCGCACTTCGGGAATATGGAGAGCTTTCTTCCGGGAACCGAGCGTTCAAATATCAGCTTCATTTTCCGCACGCCTCCTTTACGAGCCCGCATGCCCTGTCTATGTCTTCCCTGGAGCACATCTCGGTGCAGCACCACAGTAGGCTGCCGTCATCGAGTTTGAGGCCTCCGAGAATGCCGGCTTCGTCGAGTTTTCTGAGGATTTCGTCGGCATTTCCGCCTTCAGTCACGAATTCGTTGAAGAATTCGGACTGGTATTTTCTCCTGAGGCCGGCCTCTTCGAGCTTCTTCTGCATGTAATGTGCCTTGGAGACGCTCTGTTTCGCGGCTTCCCTGAACCCGTCAGGGCCGACTGCGCTCAGATACACCGCCGCGGTCATGGCGCAGAGAGACTCGTTTGAGCATATGTTTGACCCGGCCTTCTCGCGCCTTATATGCTGCTCCCTTGCCTGGAGTGTCAGAACGTACGCCCTCCTGCCCTCGGAGTCGTGGGTTTCCCCGACGATCCTCCCGGGCATCTTTCTCATCATTTCCTTGGTGCATGCCATGTATCCGAGGTACGGGCCGCCGAATGACATCGGCATTCCGAGCGGCTGGCCCTCTCCGACTGCGATATCGGCGCCGCATTCTCCCGGCGTCTCGAGAAGGGCCAGAGCGAACGGATAGCAGTTCATCACGAACTTTGCCCCGGACCCGTGGGCAGCCTGGGCGAACTTTTCCGCATCTTCAATCAGCCCGAAATAATTGGGCTGCTGCAGGATGACGCAGGATACGTCGTCCCCGAGCATGCCCGAAAGTGCATCAGCGTCCGTGAGGCCGTCCCTGCAGGGGATGGTCTCCACAGAGGCACCGCTTCCGAAACTGTAGGTCTTTACAGTACTCAGGACAAATGGGTTTACAGCGGAGGAGATGAGAATCCTCTTCCTGCCCCTTCCGGAGCACATTGCCGCCGCCTCCGCAGTGGCCGTGGCCCCGTCGTATACCGAGGCGTTTGCGACATCCATTCCGGTGATGTCGCAGATCATGGTCTGGTATTCGAAAATCGACTGCAGGATGCCCTGGCTTATCTCGGGCTGGTACGGCGTGTATGCCGTGACGAATTCTTCCTTGGATGTGACGCTTTTGACTATGGACGGAATGTAGTGGTTGTAGGATCCCGCCCCGCGGAATATGCTCCTGTAAACCTTGTTTTCGGAAGCCAGCTTGGAAACCTCGGCCCTCACCTCCATTTCGCTCTTTCCCGGAGGGAGGTCGGGGCCGTCCTTGAGCAGGACGCTCTCCGGGACGTCGGAGTAGAGCTCATCAAAGCTCTTGTATCCGGCTTCCTTCAGCATCTCCTGCTGCTCGGCATCCGTATTTGGAAGATACGAACCCATATTACTGCTCCTTTGCCTGCTCCTCTTTTACGAACGCTTCATATTCATCTGAATTCATGACATCTTCTACTGCTGTGACGTCCTTTACCTTGATGAACCAGGACTCGTAGGGCTGCTCATTGATGAGCTCAGGCCTCTCGAGGAGCTCCTCGTTTATCTCGTCCACGACGCCGCTCACAGGGCTGTTGACATCGGAAACCGCCTTTACTGATTCCACGTCCCCGAAAGGCTCCCCGACTGACACCAGTTCTCCCGGGGCAGGGAGGTTGGCGAACACGACTGATCCGAGCTCGTTCTCGGCATATGCCGTGATTCCGACGAGTATCTCTCCGTCCTCGTCCTTCTTCATCCATTCGTGTGATCTCGTGTAGCTGAGTTCAGAAGGGAATTCCATATTTTTTCTCCTTGCGCTCTGCGCCTTTTGTATTTTGCAGGTTGATTTTCCAGTTTATATGGTATTTATGACTTTTTCTGCAGCTTCGGCCTCTTGTAGAAGGGAAGAGCCTCGGTTTCGCACTGGACGCGGCGTCCCCTTATGTCGACTTCCACCGGCTTCCCGGGCTCGCAGTACTCCTTTTCGAGTATCGCCATGGCAGCGGGCCTGTTTATGAACGGACAGAACGTGCCGGAAGTAGTGCGCCCTATGAGCTTTCCGTCTGCATAGACGTCCATGTTCTCCCTCGGAATGCCTCTTCCGACAACCCTCAGGCCTATCCTGCCCCTCTTAGGCTCAGAAGCCTCGAGGGCCTCTTTTCCAACGAATTCTGCCTTGTCTAGTTTGACGAACCTGCCGAGATCAGACTCGAGCGGGGTTATGTCTTCCGTGAGCTCGTGCCCGTAGAGAGGCATGGCGGCTTCCAGCCTCAGTGTGTCCCTCGCGCCGAGGCCGCAGGGGATGAGCCCGTGGTCCTTTCCGGCCGACATGAGGAGCTCCCACATCTTCTCGGAGTGCTCTGCAGGGAAGTAGAGCTCGTATCCTCTCTCTCCCGTATATCCCGTCTTTGAAACTATCGTGTCTATTCTGTCGATGTCCACCCCGAAAAGTGCGGTGTAGTTCTTGACGGGTAGCTTGTCCTCCGGGAGGATCTCCAGCATAACAGCCTTGGCCTCCGGCCCCTGTATGGCGAGCTGCGCATAGCTGTCCGACACATCCTCAAGGGTGCATCCCGGGACATTGTGATCCAGCATCCACCTGTAGTCCTTCTCCCTGTTGGCGGCGTTGACCACTATGAGGTAATCGTTTTCGGCCTTCATGTAGACAATGAGGTCGTCGACGGTGCCTCCGTGCTCATTGCACATGGGGCTGTATCTGGCCCCGCCCGGGACAAGGGAACTGTAGTCATTGGTGAGAACGTGATTCAGGAAAGCAAGCGAGCCTTCGCCCCTGCAGGTTATTTCCCCCATGTGGGACACGTCGAACAGCCCCGCTTTTGTCCTCACTGCCATGTGCTCCTGGATGACCCCGGAGTACTGAACGGGCAGAAGGTATCCCCCGAAGGACACGATCTTCCCGCCGTATCTCACGTGAACATCGTAGAGCGGCGTCTTCCTGTCCATAATAATTACCTCCATCAATAAAAAAAGCGGAAAACAACTGCTTGTCTTCCGCGTCTCTGTCCCCGGCATATGGCTGCCATTTGTTCAGAGCTCGTCTGGTCCCGGTCCTGTTACCTGAGAGTTTATACGCATTTACACCTTCGGTGCCGCATAGCGGCTCTCCCGGGGCCTTCATCCGAACGGACCGCAGCACCTCCCCAAGGAATAAACATGCCGCAGCCCTGGTCAAAAAAATTCTAGCACAGTGCGCAGAATGCCTTCAATGAACTTATTATACAAAACCCCGTGCAAGGTTTTGACAAGTTTGGAATGCCTTCTGACATCCGGTTTTTCCACCATTTCACTGCACGGAAATGAGCCTATTGCGCTGTCCCTTGAACACGGGTCCCAAAGACCATATGATAATGGAAATGCTTTCTCGCGGAGGGTAGCGGATGGATCTTGCGCTGTTCGGACTGAATACCGTCGTCCCGATCCTCATTGTCGTCATGACAGGATATCTGCTCGGCAGGACAGGGGCCGTTTCAGACTCTGCAAATGTCGATCTCAGCAGGCTCTACAGCAACGTACTGCTGCCATGCACGATGTTTTCGACTGCCTACGGGAGCAATCTCAGGGAAAACCTCGACTTCGGGTTCATAGGGTTCTGCGTCGCCGTCTACGCTGCAACCTTTGTGCTCGCATGCATCATATTCCCGAAGGGAAAGGACCCCGGAAGGTCATTTGTATTAAACCACGCGTTCTACAGGAACAATATTGCGATATACGGAATTGCGCTTTTCGAGAGGATGTTCCCGGGCGAGGACGAGTCAAACCTCGCTGCCGCGATATGCATAATCATCTTCATAAACTCGGTCATCTGCGAAATACAGATATCAAGATACGGGGGCAGGCAGCTCGGGACGCCGTTCAAGAGGATCTTCATGAGCCCTCTGGTGATTGCAGGAGCTCTCGGGATGATAGTCTCACTTGCAGGACTCAAGCTGCCCCAAATGATCACCGGGGCAGTTGACATGATGGGGAAGGCCGCCACGGCAGTGGCTTTTCTGTCCCTCGGCGTCTCGCTCGACTTCAGGAGCTTAAAGAAGTGCTACAAGACCCTCGGCTGGTTTATGCTCGTAAAGCTTCTCCTGATACCCGCTGCAGTGGAGGTGCTGGGCTGCTATGTGTTCGGGGTGCACGGGAGCGACACCGCAGTGCTCCTCTCCCTGTTCGCAACGCCTCCCGCCGTTGTCACCTTCGCCGTCGCAAAGACGAACTCCTCTTGGACGGATTCAGAGCTCGCAAACACCCTTGTAGCAGTGCCTACTCTTGTCTCCGTGCTTACGCTCCTTGTGCACATTGAATTTCTGGGGCTCCTTGGGGCTCTTTAATTCCTGTGCAGGCACAAAAACATCCGGTGTCCGAAGGCACCGGATGTCTTTTCCTGTCCTGCTTAAGGACTGATTACCAGTTGTAGCTGTATGATCCGTTCTGGAATTCCTCAAGGATGTCCTTTACGATAGAGGTCACTGAGCCGATAGCCGAGAAGAAGATGATCATGTACAGGACCATCAGTGCGATGGCTATCCAGGAGCATATTTTTCCTGCCCTGGCCCAGCTGGATTCCCTGCCAGAGAGGCGGGGCCCCCTGGTGGCCTTTCCTCCGAGAACGAGGCTTATAATTGCGCACGGAAGGGTGGCGCTTGTGCACAGCGCAAGGATGCCGAGAATCATGGATGCGAGAGCCAGCCCGTGATTAGGGGTGTTGGGCTCTACAGGGGCATACTGCTGAACAGGCTGCTGGTACTGGGCATTATACTGCGAGTACTGCGGCTGCTGGGGCTGCTGAGGCTGCTGGCCGTATTGATTCTGATTCCCCTGGTCCTGGAACTGATACCCGCAGTTGGTGCAGAACCTTGTGTCGTCATCGAGTACAGCTCCGCAGTTTGGACAAGTCTTCATATTGTAAACTCCTTCTTGAT
>JBMNPE010000042.1:0-13192 GCA_050943435.1 Oscillospiraceae bacterium
TGCTGGTTGAGCTCATTGAGCTTCTGGTTTGCCTCGCTGAGCTCCTCCGAGTAATCGGTGGCCATTGCAGACGGGGCCCCGAAAACGGTGCACATGAGGACAACACAGCACAGAAGTGCCATTGCCCTGCGCATCATCCTTTTTCTTTTCATGAGGACACCTCCCTGAGGTTGTCAGACGCGGAGATACTTCCTCATAGAGGAAGCGGACCCGAGGGTTCCTATGATGAACCCCGCAGCGAGGAATCCTATGAGGAACCAGTACCACAGATCCGAGAACGACACTATGCCGCCCGATATGGAGCTGAGCCACGGTATAGAGGACTCCCCGATGAGCCTCTGTATTCCGGCGTAAACACCGTAAAGAACGAAGAATGAGAGGATTGCCGCTATAAAGCCTATGACGGTCCCCTCGACCTTGAACGGGAGCCTTATGAACGAGTTGGTGGCTCCGACGTACTTCATTATAGCTATTTCACGGCGCCTTGCGTTAACCGTGAGCTTGATCGTATTGGATATTACGACGCCTGAGGCAAGCAGGAGCACCAGGATTATGGCCCCGCCGAGGATCAGGAATATCCTCCTCAGCCCTGTCAGCGTCTCGGCGATGTATGTAGGCGCGGATATGGATTCCACTCCGGAGAGCGACTCCGCAACAGACTGCACTTCCGACAGCTTTGCTAGGTCTGAGAGCTTGACCCTGAATGAAGCCGGCAGCGGGTTGTCGCTTTCGAGTCCCTCGAGAAGCGAGGCGTCCTCGCCGAGCTGAGCCTTCTGCTCCTCAAGGGCTTCGTCCTTCGACACGTACCTCACGGAAGCCACTCCGTCGAGGTCCTCGAGGGTGGACTGTATCATCGCCCTGTCGGTGTCGCTGATGTCATCGTAGAGATACACGACCATTTCATTCTGGTCTTCTATCTCCTTGAAGACCCCAGTCAGGTTTACCCCCAGAAGCACCGCGCCTCCGACAAGTATGAAGCATGCGGTCAGGATGAATATAGAAGCCAGGGACATCAGCCTGTTGATCCATACGTTGGATAGACCCTGCTTGAACAGATATCTGAAACTGGAACCTCTCACTTGAAAATACCTCCGGTCCCGCCTGTGTCGCTGGAAATTCTTCCGTGGTTGAGGACCATGACCCTGTGGTCGAACTTCTTCACGAGCTCGTGCTCATGAGTGACGACCAGGACCGTCGTGCCAAGCTTGTTTATGTCGCTTAAGAGCGTCATAATGTCGAGGCTCATTTCAGGATCGATGTTTCCGGTGGGCTCGTCAGCCAGTATTATCGGCGGGTTGTGCACCAGTGCCCTCGCGAGGGCAACCCTCTGCTGCTCGCCTCCGGACAGCTGGTCGGGCATCATCCTGCCCTTGTTTTCGAGCCCGACGAGATTGAGTATGTACGGGACCCTCTTCCTTATCTGCTCGGACGATATGTTCGTCACCCTCATTGCAAAGGCAATGTTGTCATATGCATTGAGATTCGGTATCAGCCTGAAATCCTGGAATACGACGCCCAGCTGCCTTCTGAGATACGGTATCTGGCGCCTCTTCATGCGGGTGAGATCGTAGTCCCCGACCCGTATTGTGCCCTCGGTCGGGACCTCTTCTCTCAGTATGAGCTTCACAAGAGTGCTCTTTCCGGCTCCGGAATGCCCCAGGATGAAGACGAACTCCCCTTTGTCAACATAGAAATTAATTCCTGACAGTGCATCGGTGCCGTTAGGATAAGTCTTAGAAACGTTCTGGAATTCTATCATTTTGTCTCCCCGTGGAGAAAGTGATCAGTATTTCGTCGGATTAGAATCGAGATACTTTTTGACCATGAGTGCGACCTTGAACACTATGGCGTCGTCGAAATTCCTCAGATTGAGCCCGGTCAGCTTCTGTATCTTCTCTATTCTATAGACAAGAGTGTTCCTGTGCACAAAGAGGCCTCTGGACGTCTCTGACACGTTGAGGTTGTTCTCGAAGAACCTCTGGATCGTGAAGAGCGTCTCGTCGTCGAGGGAGTCTATGGACTCCTTCTTGAACACCTCGTGCAGGAACTGCTCGCACAGTGTTGTCGGAAGATGGTATATGAGCCTCGCAATTCCGAGGTTGTCATAGCTCAGTATCTGGTGCTCGGTGTCGAACACCTTGCCTACTTCGAGGGCGACCTGGGCCTCCTTGAACGACTGGGCAAGGTCCGCGACGCTGCTGACGATCGTGCCTATGCCGACTATGGCCTTGATGTTGTGCTCGCCCTCGAGCGTGTCGACTATGGATTTTGCGAGGTTTTCGAGATCGGCATCGCCCACTTCCTGCCTGATTTCCTTGACTATGACGGTGTCGGTTTCGCTTATGTTGAATACGAAGTCCCTTCCGGTGTCAGTGAACAGTCCGGAGATGACGCCCAGGGCTGTGGTGGTCTTGCTGTCCTTGACCACACGGAAGAGGAGGACGACCCTCTTTGCGTCGGTCACGAAGTGGAGCTCCCTGGCCTTTGCATAGATGTCGCCGCGCAGGATGTTGTCGGTGACAACATTCTTCACAAAGTTGCTTTTGTCATATTTGTCGTCGTAGAGCTTCTTGATCCTCTCGAGCGCTACGGCCAGTATCGCGGCAGAATTGTTCGCGATATCGTCGGTTCCCTCAATGAACACCGCCGAATCCGGCATCGGAGACCCGGCCATGACCCTGTACGTCCAGCCGTTGTCCCTTATCACATCCCCGGCTGTCATCGGCTGCATTAGAGGAGTTCTCTGCTCCCCCTGCATCCCCAGCTCGCTGCATGCTATGACCTGACCAGTGCTGTCAACTACCCCGGCGATCCTGTCAGTTATGTCCTTCAGCTGAAAAACGATACCCTGATACAACCTGTTAGCCATGGTCCGAACCTTTCCTCGCTCAGTAATAATGTGAAAATACACAAACGGCGGCCGTTTTTGTGATCACATTTTTATATAATACACAAGAGGGGAAAAACTTGCAACAGTTTTATACAATTTTTGAGGCCTTTCTTAGTGCACTATTTCAGCAGGTTTCCGAAGGCAATCCTGTCAGAATGTGCAGCCCAGGTCAATGAGCCTGTCTGTGATGGCGGCATAGCCCGCGAGCGGTATCTTCTCAGCCCTTACTCCTTCCAGCCCGGAATCAGCCACTGCCCTTGCGCACAGGTCCCTGTCTATCTTGAGGACGGAGGATATTGAGTTCACGGCAGTCTTCCTGCGCTGCGAGAAAGCAGCCCTTATGAGCCTTATCATGGCCCTCGGCTCCTTTGTCTTTACCCTCGGTTCACTGAGCCTGTCGAGCCTTATAACCGTGCTGGTCACCTTCGGGGCAGGCCTGAAGCACGACGGGGGTACGTCAAACAGGATCTTCGAGTCGAACCTGTACATGACAGAGAGGGTTATCGCCCCGACGCCCCTGCTGCACTCGGGAGCGCAGATCCTCATGGCCGCCTCCTTCTGCATCATTAGCACGGAGAAGACGGCGTCGGTCGTGTTGACTATCTTCATGACGAGCGGGCTAGTGAGGTAGTACGGTATGTTTCCGAAAATTGCGTACCTCCTCCCCACGTGCTCGAGCGCGATTTCCTTTAGGTCCTCTTTTATTGCGTCTCCGTGTATTACCGTGAGGCCCTCCGGGGCCCCCAGCCTCTCGATCAGCGGGTTTATGAGGGATTCGTCCAGCTCCACCGCGGCGACCCTGTCATATATCCTGAGCAGCTTTTCAGTAAGGGCTCCCCTGCCGGGGCCGACTTCGACTACACCGTCGACCAGTTCGGGGCTCCCCGCCCCGGCTATGGCCTCGGATACGGACTCGTCGATGAGAAAATTCTGCCCGAGAGATTTTTTGGGAACTCCCATGCCAGTTACTCCCTGTCTTCTGCCCATTTAAAAGGGTATATGCATATATAATATCACTCCTGCGGCAAATGTCCCGGGACATGCAGCCCGCATCCGCGCGCCGGAGTGCTGTGTCTGTTGTATTTTACCGGTCGAATATATAGAATGAACTGAGAAATCAGGGGCCGGGAAGTGGTCCCGAATGCACATTTCCAGCCAAGCGCGGTATATCAGGAGGCATGCCATGAAAAGGCGCGACAAAATAAACTACTACCTCGACATTGCCGAGACGGTTTCGCAGCGCTGCACGTGCCTGAGAAGGCATTACGGCGCAATAATCGTCAAGAACGACGAGATAATCTCAACAGGCTATGTGGGAGCGCCACGCGGGAGGATAAACTGCACGGACCTCGGATACTGCCGCCGCGAGATGCTCAACATCCCGCGCGGCGAGAGATATGAGATGTGCAGGTCGGTTCACGCGGAGGCGAATGCGATAATCAGCGCCTCCAGGCGCGACTGCATAGATTCAACCATGTATCTCACGGGGATAGAGGTATCCACCGGGGACTACGTCAAGAACCCGAACAGCTGCTCAATGTGCAAGAGGATGATAATCAACGCTGGAATCAAGACCGTCATCATCAGGATAAACAAGAACGAATACAAATCGATCAATGTGGCCACCGACTGGGTTGAACACGACGACTCCCTCGGCGACACTACGGGGTACTGATATGCTTCTCTGTGCAGACATCGGAAACACCAACATTAACTACGGCTGCTACAGCGGCGATGAGCTCAGGATGCTCGAGCGCGTATACACAGACAGGAACAGGACTGCGGTCCAGTACTGCGTCGAGCTGAGGGACATCCTCGTCCTGAACGGCATAGACCCTTCGTCAATAGACGGCAGCATAGTGGGCTCAGTCGTGCCGGAGGCGTGCGCAAGCGTTTCTGCCGCGATTGAGATGCTCACCGGAAAGGCGCCGCTCATTGTGGGCCCCGGGACCAAGACAGGCCTCGACATACGCATAGACGTGCCCTCCGAGACAGGCGCGGACCTCGTGGCCGCGGCTGTCGCGGTAAAGGCAAAGTACCCGCTCCCCTGCGTGATCATAGACATGGGTACGGCTACGACCCTCACCGCTATCGATGCGGCGGGGTGCTTCATAGGGGGAGCCATACTTCCGGGCCTCAAGATCTCCCTCAACGCCCTGGTCGGAAAGACATCGCTTCTCCCCGACATAGCTCTTTCAGCCCCGGACAGGGTCATATGCGGCAGCACATCCGACTGCATGATTTCGGGTATAATCTACGGGACAGCTTCGATGCTTGACGGCATGATAGCCAAGTTCCGCACTGAGCTCGGAGGCAGCTGCTCCGTGGTATCGACGGGCGGCCTCTCAAGGCAGGTCACGGGATACTGCACCGAGAAGGTCATACAGGACGACAATCTCGTAGTCGACGGCCTTAGGCTCATCTACGAGAGGAACAGCAGGAAAAAGTAAAAGCAGATCCATTCTTTATTGCCAATACGCCGCATTCCCGCAATGGGCAAGCGGCAGTTAGGAGATAGAATAGGAATGAAAAACAAGAAGACCAGAACGATCACGAGGCTGGCGGTCCTGATCGCCATAATCGCGATCATGTCGTTCACGCCGCTCGGGTACATCAGGACGGCAGGACTTGAGATAAGCTTCCTGATGATCCCGGTCGCGATCGGCGCAGTCACGATAGGCCCGTGGGGCGGGCTCGTGCTGGGGTGCGTGTTCGGCATCACGAGCTTCATACAGTGCTTCGGCATGAGCGCGTTCGGCACGACGCTCTTCGGCATCAGCCCGTTAGGCACGTTCGTGGTGTGCTTCGTATCGAGAGCCCTCGCGGGACTTTTGAGCGGGCTCATCTACAAATGGCTCTCAAAGCCGTGGAAGCCGCTTCCCGCCACGATTCTCGGATGCCTGGCCGCCCCGGTTTTCAACACCGTGTTCTTCATGGGGACGCTCGTGCTGTTCTTCTACAACACAGAGTACATCCGCGGGATCGCGGAGGCCCTCGGGACTTCAAATCCGCTCGCATTCATAGCGGCATTCGTCGGAATCCAGGGAGTAGTGGAGGCAGTCGTCTGCACGGTCGTCTCTGTTCCGATCTGCATGGCAATCGCCAAATATTCAAAGAACAGCACAGCAGGAGGCTGATAAGCCCATGGCTCTTAAGGCAGTTTTCTTCGACATGGACGGGCTCGTAATAGATTCGGAAAGGCCCTGCTACGAAGTCGACAGAAAGATCCTCAAAAAATGGGGATACGACCTCACAACAGACCAGTACGCACATCTCTGCGGAATGCGCGGGGACGAAATACGCGTGGCGATGAGGAAGATGTTCCCGGATCTCGACATCGACGAGTACAACAGGGAGTTCGCCTCCCAGTTTCAGAAAGAGGTTCTCAGCAAGCCTCAGGACGTAAAGCCCGGATTCTTTGAGCTCGAAAGGGAGCTGTCCTCAAGAGGCATCAAAAAGTACATAGTCACTTCTTCGGGGAAGGAGCACGCCGAGGGCTCCCTCACGAGGGCAGGGATCATAGGATATTTCGACATGATAATCCCCGGGGAAACCGTCAAGCGCTCGAAGCCAGCCCCGGACATGTACCTGCATGCACAGCAGGCTGCAGGGGTCGCAAGGGACGAGTGCCTTATTTTCGAGGATTCCATCGCAGGCGTGGGCTCGGCCATAAACGCGGGCATAGCGTGCATCTGCGTGCCGGACCTGGTGGTTCCGCCGCAGGAGCTCACGTCGAAGTGCCTCGCGGTCGTAGACACCCTTGCCGACGCGATACCCTACCTCGACCGCATTCCCGCGTCGGGCGGAAAAAACTGAAAAATGCCCTTAAATTGGCGAGAGGTTCAGGACTCTGGTCCTGAACCTCTGTTTTTGATTCTTCTCTTTTAGGATATCCCGCCAAGACGTCTGCGGCCACTTTAGAACCCGTCATAGCGACGGCGGGTAAATCCGAGTGGTAGTTTCCGGCTTCCGTCATCCCATGCGGGACGGCCTGCACTCCGCTGCCAGATAAGGAATCCCTGTTTTAAAGTGTTGTGGGGTTAAAAAAGGCCGCAACAAATCTATCAGGGCAGGATATCCTCTCAGTCTTTGTCCCCGTCTTCATCAAAGTCATCGTCGTCTTCGATGTCGTAGATGTCTCCGAGCCTGTCCTTGAATATGTCGGAGATCTCCTCGAATTCATCGTCGTCTTCGATGAGCTCCAGCACTTCCTGTCCGCCTTCCTCCTCTACGATCTTCATGATCACGAGGTTTCCGTCGGATTCGAGCGCCTCTTCCGGAGTTTCGGGGTCCGTTATAAGAGCAACATACGTGATTCCGTTCTTTTCGAGGGTGTCCACAAGCTCGAACTGATGCTCGACGCCGTCCTCGTCAGTGAGGGTTATGGGGTCAATCGTGAAATCCTCGTCGTCGGCATAATAGTCGCTGAATTTCTTGTCTGCCATCTGGATACCTCTAACTTTTAACGGCACCTGCCGCTCTTTGACTATATTTTTACATAATTCTGCCGGAAATTCAACATACGTGGACCCCGAAGTACAGCAATGTGCACATCTGCTGGAAAATGGCAGCTCTGCCCCTGCTGGTGACATCACTGGCAGGCATGGATTATAATATGGATATTATTTAATCGGACCCTGTCCCCTATCGGAGGTGCTGATATGCTCAAAAAGATTCTTTCCGGAATCCTGTGCGCTGCAATGCTCTTCTGCCTCGCGGCCTGCGGAAGCTCCGGGAGCGGAACCTCTGCATCCGAGTCGACAATAGCACAGCTCGACGCCCCTGCGGAGGGCGATGTCATGGCCACCATCTCCACCACCAAGGGGGACATCACCATAAAGCTTTTCAGGGATGTAGCTCCGAAGGCCGTGGAAAACTTCTGCACTCTTGCAAACAGCGGGTATTACGACGATGTCACTTTCCACAAGGTCATCCAGGACTTCGTCATCCAGGCGGGCGACCCGACCGGCACGGGCACAGGCGGGGAGAGCTGCTACGGGGGGTACTTCGAGGACGAGCTGTCCACGGAGCTCCACAATTTCCAGGGTGCCGTGGGAATGGCCAATTCAGGGGCTGACACCAACGGAAGCCAGTTTTATATCGTCTGCGGGACGGAAGTCAGCGACGACGTCGTCACCATGATGCAGGAGGCCGGCTATTCAGACGACATTATCGAGGCATACAGGGAAAACGGCGGCCTGCCTCAGCTTGACCTCAGATACACTGTCTTCGGGCAGGTCGTATCGGGCATGAACGTCGTCTATGAGATATCCGGCGTAAAGGTCGATTCAGACTACAGGCCCGTAAAGGACGTCAAGATCAAATCAATAACGATCTACTACTACGGCTCGGAGGATTCTTCCGGAAGCTGAACGAAGGATCCGGGGAAATACAGCGATAATTAATGGCGGGGAAATTTCCCCGCCATTTCTCATGTCTTCAACTGCAGTTCAGCCCTCGTCCGCAAACAGGGGCACTATTCTCTGCTTCCTGACGTCCACCAGCCCCTTGTCAGTGACCTTGAGCTCCGGCGATACGGTGAGCGAAATTACGCACAGGCTCATAATCGGGGAGGGATGCACATATCCGAGGCTTCTCATCGCGTCAACGACTGCTCCGAGATCCCTGCCTACCGCAGCAGCCCCGTGCCTGCTCATTATTCCTCCCACCGGGAGGGCAATCTCAGCAATCACTTTTCCGTCCTCTGCGACTGCAATTCCGCCTCCGAGCTCCCTCACGCGGTTTGCTGCAGCTGCCATGTCCCTCTTGTCTGCGCCTGCGACCAGCAGGTTGTGGTTGTCATGGCTGTATGTGCTCGCGACTGCACCGCGCTTGTGGCAGGACCCTCCGAGGAATCCGTATCCTCGCGCTCCGGAGCCCGTGTATCTGTCGAAGACCGCGGCGAGATTCCAGCCGCTGCCCTCCCACATGAGTTCGCCGTCTTTCACGTCCATTTCGGCCTCTCCGGCCTCCGTGGACGTCCTTTCGGGGCTCACAGACATTGTTCTCACCGTTCTCCTCGTGCCGCTGCACCTGATGGTGAAGTCGTCCTCTGTAAGCCTCCCCAGCTTTACAGTGTCCATAAATTCCTTCGGGAAGCTGTATGTCTTCCCCGGGTCGCCGGTCATGCCGCTGTTCCACATGAGCCTTCCCCTCTTGTATACAGCGGATGGCCTGAATGCCTCGTCCTCCTCGAGAACCACCAGATCCGCGAGAAGCCCGGGTTTTATTTCACCCCTGTCCCGGAGGAGCATTCTCTCGGCTGGGACCCAGGTCGCGGACCTTATCGCGTCGTTTCTCGGGAATCCGCACTTGATGGCGAGCCTCACGAGCCTGTCGAGGGCCCCGTCGGAAGCCAGCGTATCGGCCATCTGGTCGTCTGTAACTATTGCGGTCCTTATAGACAGGCCGTTCTCCCTCATGAACCTTATTATCTCTGGAGTCAGCGTCTTCTCCTGCAGCTCGACGAGCATCCCGTCGAACCACCTCTCCCTGAACTCCTCCAGGTCGTGCTCGGTGTGGTCCGAATCTATGCCTGCAAACACGAACTTTGCGAGGTCCAGCCCCTTGAGCCTCGGGCAGTGCCCTTCCACAGGCAGAAGAGGGGCATCCTTCTTAAATTCCCTGACTATCCTGTTTGCCTTCCCGTCGGGCTCCGAAATCACGCTGCGGGCGTTCATCACTTCCCCGAGGCACCTGACCATGGGGTTCCTGCAGAGCTCTGCGACCTCGGCCTCGTCTATGGATCCTCCAGTGGTTTCGAGCCCTGAATTCGAGGCCGGCACGCTGCTCGGTATTCCGTAGAAGATGTCCATCGGGGCATCTTTCCCCGCCTCTATCATGGCAAGGACTCCCTTTACCCCGGAGACGTTCGCTATTTCGTGCGGTTCGCTCACCACGGTGGTGACGCCGTGCATGATCATCGCATCCGCGAATCCTCCGGGAGTCATGAGGGTGCTCTCTATATGCGTGTGGATGTCGACTAGCCCGGGGACTACCTGCCTGCCGCCCAGGCTCACGCACTGGCCGTACTGTATGTCGTCGGGGAGCTCTCCCCTGCAGGCTGCGCCTATCTTGTCCCCCGTTATGCCTATCCAGCCGTGGTAGAACCTGTTGAAAGGCGTGTTGTAGAACCAGCAGTCTGTAAGTACGGTATCGAAGCGCATTTTACCCTCCTGCCCTCAACAAGGGCTTTCTCACTTGTGATATTTTATCCCTGCGTTTATTGTACATGCCCTGTAGAGCTGTTCCGCAAGCATAAGCCTTGCCAGCTGGTGCGGAAAAGTCATGTCGGACATGGAAAGCCTGAGATCGGCCTTATCCTTTACCCTGTCGCTGAGGCCGTATGAGCCTCCTATTATAAACACTGCCCTTCTGCCGGAGGGGTCCAGTGTCCTGAGGCCCTCCGCAAGCTCCTCGGAAGAGATCCTCTTTCCCTCTATGCACATTGCAGCGGTGTATCTCGGGGAAATGTCCGAGACGGCAGACAGGATCCTCCTGCCCTCCTCCTCAATCGAGCGGGCGATGTCCGCAGGGGATTCGGAGCGGAGCTTCTCCTCCTTTATTTCCACAGTTTCGAATCTGGCGAGTCCCGAAATGCGCCTCGAATATTCCTCGAACCCATCCCTGAGGAATCCGGAGTGCATCTGTCCAACCGCCACGATCACGATGCTGTTCAAAATTCCATTGTCCTTCCCGGCTCCGATCTCGGGGCTGTCTGCACGTCCGCATGAAGTCCGTTTTCGGAGAGCATCCCGATGCACGTCTTGAGTGCCAGGGAAGGTGTGTTGTTTTCAGCGCTCAGGTGGGCCAGTTCTATGAACCTTGTCCCGGTCTCGGCAAGCCTCACTGCGGCTTCCGAGCTGTCAGTATTGGCGAGATGGCCCACATTTGAGAGTATCCTGCGCTTTAGCGGGAACGGATACGGCCCCGTCATCAGGAGTCCCTCGTCGTAATTGGATTCGATCACCACTGAGGAGCACCCTGCAAGGTTCCTCATGATCCCGTCGGTCATCTCACCTAGGTCCGTAGCTATCGCGCACGAGCCGGAGGGCCCGTCAAACCTGTATCCGGCGCAGTCCACGCTGTCGTGCGGGGTCCTGAATATCTTTATATCGAGTCCTGCCTCGGAAAAAGTGCTCTCAGGATCGAGAGGATTGAGGTCGGCCCCGGCCGGAACCAGGCGGTTCATGAGCAGGTAATTGAGCACCGCCCTCGGCCCGTATACCGGCATGCGGTAGTTCTTTAGGAAAGTCATGAGGCCGCTTATGTGGTCGGAATGCTCGTGCGTTATGAGCAGGGCACGTATCTCGGAGACGTCGATTCCGCATTCCCCGAGTTCCCTCACCGTATATCTGCAGCTCCTGCCCATGTCCACGAGAAGCCTTCCGCCCGTTCCCGTGACCACGGTGCAGTTTCCGGAAGAGCCGCTGTAAAGTGTCCTTATCTCCGGCATATTCCGCCTCTCCACACGAGAATGTTCATTCCGCGGTCTCCCTCACGATGTCGGCCCCGAGTCCGCTCAGCTTTTCGGTGAATTTCTCGTAGCCCCTGTCGATGTACTGCACGTCGGAAATCCTGCTTCTGCCTTCAGCCATGAGGGCTGCTATCACTAGTGCTGCTCCGGCCCTCAGGTCGGTGGCCCTGACGTCGGCCCCCTGGAGGCCCTCAACGCCTTCTATGACGGCAACCTTTCCGTCTACCTGGATTTTTGCCCCCATCCTTCTCAGTTCCTCGGCATACTTGAACCTCGAATCCCAGATGCCCTCGGAAACTATGGAAGTGCCGTCGGCAACTGTGAGCAGGACTGACATCTGGGGCTGCATGTCAGTTGGAAAGCCCGGATACGGCTTTGTGTTGATGTTTGTGCTGTAGAGCGCGCCGTGCCTGAAAATCCTGAGGGAGTCGTCTCCCTCCTCCACTTCGGCGCCGACTCTTATGAGCTTGTCTATTATCACGTCGAGATGCTTGGGGATGATGTCCTTTATCACTATATCCCCTCCGGTCCCGACTGCCGCAGCCATGTAGGTCCCGGCTTCTATCTGGTCGGGAACCACGGAGTATTCCGAGGGATGGAGGTCCCTGGTCCCGCGGATCTTTATAGTGTCGGTACCGGCTCCCCTGATGCTTCCTCCCATGGAATTGATGAAATTGGCCACATCGACTATATGGGGCTCCCTCGCGACGTTTTCGAGCACCGTAAGCCCGTCCGCAGTGGATGCTGCGAGCATTGCGTTGATCGTGGCCCCTACGGAAACCGTGTCGAAGAAGACCCTTGCCCCGTGAAGCCTTCCGGATTTCGCGGAGACCCTCACTATGCCGTGGTCCACCCTCCACTCGCATCCCATTGCCGTGAATGCCTTGAGATGCTGGTCTATGGGCCTCGGGCCGAGGTCGCAGCCTCCCGGGAGGGCTATGCTCGCCTCGCCGAATTTTGCGAGCATCACTCCCAGAAAATAATATGCCGCACGGAGCTTCCTGGCCTCATCGGCAGGGGGCTCCGCACTTGTCACGCCGGAGGAGTCTATTACGACCCTGTTCCCGCTTGTCTCAATTTTCGCTCCGACAGTCTCGAGGATGCGCAGCATCCTCCTGACGTCCATTATTTCAGGCACATTGTCTATTATGCACGTGCCGCCCGATAGAATTGCGGCTGGAAGAATTGCGACGGCCGAGTTCTTTGCGCCGCAGATCTCGACCTCGCCTCTGAGCGGCTTTCCGCCGCTCACGATAAATCTGTCCAATACAATATCCTCTGTTCCTAGAATATGAACGGTGCCGGGTCTATCTTAACATCATTCAGCCTGACCTCGAAGTGCAGGTGAGGTCCGGTTGAATTTCCGGTGGATCCGGAAAGTGCGATCAACTGGCCTTTCGTCACATTTTCCCCGACGCTTACAAGCAGCTGGCTGCAGTGTCCGTACAGCGTCTTAAGACCATTGCCATGGTCTATTATAATGTAATATCCGTATCCTGAGTCTGTCCACTGTGAAACTATTACAGTTCCGCTGTCTGCCGCATATATCGGCGACCCGGAGGCAATGGCTATGTCTATCCCGAGGTGGTACCCTGCCGTGTACCCCCTGCTTATGAACTGGTAATTCGGTGCAGGGAAGGCCATCGTTCCGCTGCCCGTGATGATTTCGCCGTCATAGGCCTTGCTTCCGACTGTGATGACCTCGTCCTGCGGCTCGACTGTCACGGTCTCGCTCACGGTCTCTCTCGAGACCTCGACTCCGTTCACGTACTGTATTTCCTCGGTGACTTCCTTCTCGCCGTTGACTCCTGCCTGGGTCACTATCG
>JBMNPE010000043.1:0-12579 GCA_050943435.1 Oscillospiraceae bacterium
TATTTCGTGACGATCGCCCTCGCGGTGTCAGTGGCCTTCTGGATGTCGCTCGAGGCTCCTGTCGAAATGTCCCCGAAGACGACCTGCTCCGCGACCCTTCCGCCGAGGAGGACAACTATCTGGTTCTCCATCTGCGTCTTGGTCTGGTAGTCCGTGTCGTCAGACGGCAGCGACATCGTAAATCCGCCTGCGGCTCCGCGCGGGATTATTGTCACCTGGTGCACCGGGCTCTCCGGGGTCATGTAGTACGTGGCCACTGCATGCCCGGCCTCGTGGAAGGCCGTGAGCCTCTTCTCCTTTTCGGTCATGACGTGGGACTTCTTTTCCGGTCCCGCGACCACCTTTATGGAGGCCTCTTCTATGTCTTCCTGCGTGATTGCCCTGCGCTTCTTCCTCGCGGCGAGCAGGGCAGCTTCGTTGAGCAGGTTCTCGAGGTCTGCACCGGAGAATCCGACTGTTGTCTTTGCGATCGTCTTGAGGTTAACATCCGGGCCGAGGGGCTTGTTCCTCGCATGCACCTTGAGGATCTCCTCCCTGCCCTTTACGTCAGGCATTCCGACATATATCTGCCTGTCGAACCTTCCCGACCTCAGCAGGGCGGGGTCGAGGATGTCGACCCTGTTCGTGGCTGCCATGACTATGACACCGTCAGTGCCCGTAAATCCGTCCATTTCGACGAGCAGCTGGTTGAGCGTCTGTTCGCGCTCGTCGTGTCCGCCGCCGAGTCCGGCTCCGCGGCGCCTTCCGACGGCGTCTATCTCATCAATGAATATTATGCTCGGCCTTGCCTTCTTTGCCTTCTCAAAGAGGTCCCTCACTCTGGAAGCCCCGACGCCGACATACAGTTCGACAAAGTCAGAGCCCGAGATCGAGAAGAATGGCACTCCGGCCTCTCCGGCCACAGCCCTGGCGAGCAGCGTCTTTCCTGTTCCGGGAGGGCCTACGAGAAGCACCCCTTTCGGGATCTTTGCACCGAGGGTCGTAAAGCTCGACGGATCCATGAGGTACTGGACGATCTCCTCCAGTTCCTCTTTCTCCTCGTCCGCCCCGGCAACATCGGCAAAGGTCGCCTTCTTGCTGGCGTCCTGCTCCATCTTTGCCCTGGACTTTCCTATGGAAGTTATCCCCTTTCCGCCCTGCTGGCTCATCATGCTGAACAGGAATATGAACATGATGATCATCATTATTGTCGGAAGCAGCTGGACGAGAACCGTGAGGAAATTCGAACTCTTCACGTAGTCGTACTGCATCGGAGAGTCCGGGTTGTCCGCATTGTACTGGTCTATGTATTCCTCGACGTCATATACGAACAGGTTGACGTCCGGGACTGTGTACGTATGGGAATCCTGCTGCGCATCCCCCTCAAGAGTATACGTCATCTGGCCGTTCCCGAGGTTCATCGAGAACTCCGTAATCTGTTCGTTGCGGAACAGATCCATGAGCTCCGAATACGTCATGGTCTGCGTCGTAGGTCTTGCAACGAAGTAAAAAAGAGTCAGGATCGCGATTATCAGCAGCGCGATCGAAAGTCCCCTTCCTCTGTTCTGGTTAGAATCCATTAACTGTCAGTATCTCCAAATCCTCATTTTTGTTAGGCGCAGCTCATTCGCGCCCGTTGAGTCCCAGAATTGCCGAATCTGCCGCAGTGTACACCTCAGGCTTGAGGACGCCTATATACGGCAGGTTTCTGTACAGCTCCTTGTAATCGAGACCGAATCCCACCACAAAGTAGTCCGGAATTTCAAATCCCACGTAGTCCGGCTTGACATCCGCTTCGCGCCTCACAGGCTTGTCGAGAAGGGTGCATATCTTGATGCTCTTTGCCCTCCTGTCCTTGAGGAGCTCACGGATGTATGCAAGGGTCTTTCCGCTGTCGAGGATGTCCTCCACTATCAGGATGTTCCTGTTTTCGAGGGGTATGTCCAGGTCCTTGATTATCTTGACTATTCCCGAGCTCTTGACCCCTCCGCCGTAGCTTCCGACGACCATGAAGTCGATGGCCAGCGGAATGTCTATCGCTCTTATAAGGTCGGTCATGAAAACCACCGAGCCCTTGAGGATGCTGACGCACAGAAGATCCTTTCCCCTGTAGTCCTCAGAGATCTGTTTTCCGAGCTCTGCAATCCTGGTCCTGAGCTTATCCTCGTCCAGCAGGACGCTCTCAATATCATCGGACATCATCTGCGCGGGACACCTCCTCGATACTAAACTGTACGGCATATTCGGTATTCTTGCTGACGGCCTTGCCTTCAGCCGGTCCTGCCCCCGGAATCCAGACGATCCCGGACGCGTCGCAGACCAGAGGGTAGGAGTCCCTCTCCTCTTTCGGGATGCCGAGCTCCTGGAACAGCTTCTTCACGGTTTTTGTGTTGTGCCTCACCGCTATGCTGAACCTGTCTCCCTGCTTTCTGCCTCTCACGAACAAATTACCAATGATTTTATCATAGTCGATGCAAGATTTATAGACATTCTTTGAACATTGTCCGCCGTGCATGGGCCTTTTCGAGACCTTTATAACCCTCGTACCGAAGCTCACGCGGCACCCGTCCCTGTCGAGATCCGCCGCTTCGGGAGAAGCTTTTCCGGCTTCTTCCCCGTAAGGCACAACCCTTACGGAATTTTCCGTCCCCTCGACGCGGTATCCGCCGCGCATCTGGAAGGCTCCTTTTTTTCCGTCGAGGACGTCCCCGAAGAGCTCCACGTCCCTCTCGCGCACCCCGTCGAACCTGTCGTCCAGGATTCTCTTGAGCGCCATGCCGCGGATGTACGGGTCCGCTGAATCGAGAACTGCGGAATCGTATTCCCCGTTCTCGAGGGAAGCCCTTCCCAGCAGATCCAGGACCTGCTTTTCTATATACCTGTAGGCCTCGTCCTCGAAGTCGCAGAACCTGCCCGCGTTTTCGAGGAAAGACGGATTCACCTTTTCCAGCTCCGGTATCACATCCAGCCTTATCCTGTTGCGGGAATAGACGTCATTCCTGTTGCTCGGGTCCAGTGCATACGGGACGGCGTGCTCTGCGCAGTAGTCCATGAGCTCCGCCTTTGCTATCCTCACGAGGGGCCTCCGGACATTGCCGTATACGGGCTCTATGCCCCTTGCACCGCGTATTCCGCTGCCTCTCGCTATGTTGAAGAGCAGCGTCTCCACGCAGTCGTTGAGGGTGTGGGCAACTATCAGGAGGGAATCGTCCTTCGCCTGCTCCTCCTCAAAAAAGTCGTACCTGACCTTCCTCGCCCACATTTCGGCGCTGTATCCCCGCGGGACGCCCGTCTCTGTTATCCTGCCGTAGCCTGTGGAGACCGGAATCCCGAGATTTCTGCAGTAGCCTTCCACCATCCTCTGCTCTTCGTCATTTTCCCTGCCGCGCGTTCCGTGGTTGAAATGGGCTGCGCGCATTGACCTGTACCCTATCCTTCCCCCGAGGGAATAAAAGAGGTGGAGGAGGGCCATCGAATCAGGTCCCCCGGAAACGCAGACAAGGGCATTCCTCCCGGAAATGCCCATGCCGTACTTATCTATTGCAGATATTACTCTGTCCTCAATACTCTCTGGCATAATCCACCGATGTGAACCTTGTGTGTGCTCCGTCCCAGTGCAGCGTCAGTTCGTCCGTCTCCCCGTGCCTGTTCTTGGAGATTATGAGCGACACCTCGCTCTCATTCGGCTGTCCTGGAGCCCCTGCGTCGTCCGACGAATCGTCCCTGTGCAGGAACATTACAATGTCGGCGTCCTGCTCGATGGACCCGGAATCCCTCAGGTCCGACAGTCTGGGCTTCCTCTTGCCGGAATCCTTCTCAACCGCCCTGCTGAGCTGGGAGAGCAGCATCACGGGGACATTGAGCTCCTTGGCCATCAGTTTGAAGGCCCTCGTTATTTCTGAAATCTCTAGGGTCCTGTTCTCGTACCTGCCGGATCCTCCCATGAGCTGCAGGTAGTCGACTATGACGAGCCCCAGGTTCCTTGTCCTCATGCATTTGGCCTTTATCTCCTGCACGCTTATCCCGGAGGTGTCGTCAAAGTAGATGTTTGTCCTGGAGAGCGAATCGCTCCCCTCGCTTATCCTGTGCCAGTCGTCCCTGGTCATCTCACCGAGCCTCATCGCCTGGCTGTTGACGCCCGACTCGAAGGACAGTGCCCTCTCCACGAGCTGCCTGTTGGTCATTTCGAGGGAGAAGTAGACTACAGAAACCGGATACGCCTTTGCGACGTTGACGGCGATGTTGAGGGCCAGAGAACTCTTTCCTACTCCGGGCCTCGCCGCGAGGATTATGAGGTCTGACTTGTTGAGCCCCGTGATTATCCTGTCCAGCATCGAATAGCCGGTCTTGAGGCCCATGTACTTTTCCCTGTCGGCGCCGTTGAGCTTCTGCAGGTGGTCGAGGGAATCGAGTATAGCCGTCTTGATGTGGGTGAGCTGGGAGGAATCCCTGCCCTGCCTTATGTCGTATATCTTCTGCTCAGAATATTCGAGCAGCTTTTCCCCGTTCTCCTCCTCGTCGGAGGCCTTGACTATGATCTCCCTGGAGGCCTCTATAAGGGCCCTCATCGTGTACTTGTCGACGATGATCCTTGCGTAGCTGCCTATGTTCTTTATTGTAGGGACTGTCTGGGTTATCCCGAACAGGTAGTTCTTGGCGTCAGCCTGGGAATCGAAGATCCTCGCGGCCATAACTGCATCCAGGACAGTGACGAAGTCTATGGGGCGGTGTTCCGTGAACATCGCCACCATCTCCCTGTATATGTCCTGGTTGATCCTCGAATAGAAGTACTCGGGCTTTAGGTCGCTCACGACATCAGTCATGACGTTCTGGTCTATTATGATTGCCCCGAGCACCGCCTGTTCAGCCTCAATGCTGTTGGGCAGGTTCTGGACCGAAGGATCCGTGTAAATATTTCTGTCTGTATCGGGCATCAGAGTCCTCCGGCCGCCGCTACTCCTTGACGATTATCCTGATCTCGGCCGAGATCTCCGGATAAATCTTTATCTTCGCCTTGTATTCGCCGTAAGACTTTATATCGCCCTCGGCGGCTATCTTGTTCTTGGGGATGTCCTCTCCGAATTCCTTCTTGAGCTCTTCGGATATCTCCTTGGAAGTAACAGAGCCGAACAGCTTTCCGTTCTCCCCCGCCTTTGCGTGGATTGTGATGGTTTTGCCGCCTATCTTGGAGGCTGTCTCGGAGGCGCGGCGCTTTTCCTCCTCGATCCTGTGGAGTCTTGCCTCTTCCTTGCTCTTCACTTCGTTCATGGCAGCCGCATCGGCTTCCCTGGCGAGCTTTCTCGGAAGCAGGTAGTTTCTCGCGTATCCGTCGGATACAGTGACCACCTCATCCTTTTTCCCTGCCCCTTTTACGTCTTCAAGGAGTACTACCTTCATGTCTTCAGCCTTCCTTCCGATTGTCCATTATATACTCGTCGATAGCGGAGTGTATTTTGTCCCTCATCTCCGATGGCGTCATCCCGGAGCTCTTTATCTGGGCCCCTGCCATGGTCTGGTGTCCCCCTCCGCCAAGCTTTTCCATTATGAGCTGCACGTTGTATTCCCCGAGGCTCCTCGCGGACAGCCTGTACTCTTCGCCTTCGAGAGCAGCCACTATTGATGCCTTGACTCCGTCCACGTTCAGGAGCTCGTCTGCCGCCTGCGGGGCCGCGAGCCTTATGTCGTTCATGTCTGCGTCGGTAACCACCGCCACAGCGCATCCCCTGTAGATGTCGGCCTCAGAAACTATCTTGACCTTGAGCCTGTACGTGTCGAAGGACGTGGAGAAGAAGCCCCTCGCGGCTATCGGGTCGGCGCCTGCTGACCTCAGGTATGACGCGGCATCGTATGTCCTCACCCCTGTCTGCAGGGAGAAGTTCTTGGTGTCGAGCATTATCCCCGAGAGGAGCGCAGTCGCCTCGAACGGGTTTAGCCTTATCTCGGCGGTGGAGAGGTATTCCACGAGTTCCGTCACGAGCTCGCTGCAGGAGGAGGAAGAAGTCTCGTGGTAGAAGAGCGCGGCATTCTCGATCATATCCACAGTGAGCCTGTGGTGGTCTATTACGGCAAGGCTCCCGGCCTTTTCCGCGATTTCAGGCCTGTCCAGCATCTTTGCGGAGTGGCAGTCCACCACTATGAGCAGCGTGCCGCTGTCCGCGTATTCCATCGCAGAGTCCGGGGAGAGGAACTTGTCGTTCATCCCGGTCACCAGGGCCTTTCTGTAGAGGCTCTTTGCGAGTGTGGTCTTGGGGTCGATTACAATCTTCGCCTCTTTGCCGTAGACCTGGGCTATCTTCGCCACGCCTATGGCGCTTCCGAGGGAATCGTTGTCGGAAAACCTGTGCCCTGATATCATTATCTTTGTGGAGGATTTCACTATGTCGCCCAGGGCTGTTGCGACTATCCTTGCCTTTACCTTGTTGCGCCTCTCCACGGCCTTGGTCGTCCCGCCGTAGAACGAGAAGCCGTCCGAGGTCCTCATGGCAGCCTGGTCGCCGCCGCGTCCGAGCGCCATGTTGAGGGCATCCCTCGCGAGGACCCTGTCCTCCCTGTAGTCCTTTCCGCCCCTTCCGACTCCTATCGAGAGAGTCATCGGGATGGAATCCGTCTTTATGTTCCTCACTGTGTCCAGGATCTTGAATTTGCCGGAGAGCATCTCGTCGAGGCTCCTCTCCTCAACTATGGCAACGAAGTCCTTGGATGAGAGATGCATCAGTATGCCGTTGTAGGAAGAAACGTACTTGTCAAGCTCGTTGTTGACCTTGAGAAGGAGATCCGACCTGTCCGTCTCGCTCGTCGAGGAGAAGAGCTCCTCGTAGTTGTCTATGACGAACATCAGGACGACAGGTCTTGAGCGCCTGTACTCGACGGCGTCAGCGTGCTCCTCCGTGTCGTCGTTGAAAATCGACACGACTGAGGTGGAGGATTCCGACCCCATCTTGGCTGCGAACACGTCGTAGTGCCTCCCGCGGAACTCAATGCTGTCCTCGCCCGCTTCCGCGAGCTTCTGCACGTCATAGTCCCTCAGGACGTCCTGGGCATACTCGAATACCATGCTGTCGCCCTTTTTGAGCATTGTGGAGCTGAAAGTCCTGTTGTACCAGAGCACCTTCCCGGAGCTGTCTGTCACCAGGGCCGGTGCCGGGAGGCTGTTGAGAAGTTCTGCCGTGGTGGACTTTTCCTTCTGTTTGGTGCCAAGTATCGCCCTGTCCAGGGTGTTCCTGAGGCTGCCGAGGTTTATGAGGAACAGTATGACCGCAGCCAGCCCCACGCAAAGCGCAATAATGCACAGCTTGAGGTTCGCCACCCCGAGCAGCACACAGAGAACAATGTATGCAGTAAGAAGCAGCAGAAACGCCGCTTCGTCAGTCAGTTTTTTTCTTCTGTCGAACATAAGACCTCTTGGAAAAGACAGCTGCTTTAATAATCCAGCATCAGTAGTCCATTATTATGACGATGATTATCGGGTTGTGGCCGGTCCTGCTGTACATGAGTTCTCCCAGCCTCCTCTTGATGATGGACTTGATCTCAGGCCCGCTTATGTGCCTTGACTCTTGATTATAATGCTGCATTATCTCGAGGACAACGTTCTTGGAGTCCATGATAATGTCCCCGGATTCCTTTTCAAACCCGATTCCCTTCATTATGATGTCGGGTCCGGCGATTATCTCCCTCGTCGTATTGTCTATCGAGCATGCGGCAATGACCACACCGTCCTCCGCCATGCGCTTTCTCTCGCGGATGACCGAGGATCCGATGTCCCCGGTGCCCTGGCTGTCGATGAGGGCCTGGCCCCATCTCACCCTGTCGCCCTTCGACGCCTTCGAGTCGCGGAACTTTATCACGTCTCCGTTTTCGGCAATTATTATCCGGTCGTCAGTGAATCCGAGGCTTCTCGCGAGGCCGGCGTTCTTCTTCTGGTGCTTGTACTCGCCGTGGACAGGCATAAAGTACTTCGGTTTTACAAGCGTCATCATGAGCTTGAGCTCGTCAGCGCAGGCGTGCCCCGATGCGTGCACCTCGTACATGCTCTCGTATATGACGTCTGCACCGAGCTTGAGCAGGTCGTTCACGACCTTGCCTATCTCCTTCTCATTGCCCGGTATCGGCCTCGCGGAGATGATGATCACGTCATCCTTGCCTATCTTGACCTGCTTGTGGATGCCCTGCGCCATCCTCGAAAGGGCCGCCATCGGCTCGCCCTGAGTGCCCGTTGTTATCAGGATGAGGTCACCCGGGCGGTACCTGTTCATCTCGTCCGCGCTTATCAGCACGTCCGGGTTGATGTCGAGGTATCCGAGTTCGGCGGCTATGCGGGAATAGTTGAGCATGCTCCTCCCGAGAATCGCCACCTTCCTTCCGTGCCTCTCTGCCAGATTGAGAATCTGCTGGATTCTCTGGATGTTGGAGGAGAACGTGGCTATGATTGCCCTCTTTCCTCCGCACCTCTGGTTGAAGACGTTCTCGAATGACTGCCCGACCTTGCTCTCGGTCATGCTCGTCCCTGGCCTCTCGGCGTTGGTGGAGTCGGAGAGCAGCGCCAGGACGCCCCTGTCGCCTATTCTTGCGAATTCGTGAAGATCCGTGACCTTCCCCTGGACAGGCGTGAAGTCGATCTTGAAGTCCCCGGTGTGCACAACCACGCCCTGCGGGGTGGTTATTGCAAAAGCCACGGAATCCGGTATCGAATGGTTGACCGCTATGGGCTCTATTGCCATGTTCCCGATGACTATTATGTCCCCGGGCTTTATTTCGCGCAGGTTGCACTGGTTGAGTATCCCGGCCTCTTCGAGCTTGTAGCTTATGAGCCCGTTTGTGAGCTTTGTGCCGTAGATGGGCACGTTTATCTCCTTGAGGAGATACGGGATTCCGCCTATGTGGTCCTCGTGTCCGTGAGTCACGAACAGCGCCTTGACCTTGTCCCTTATCTGGTTGATGTAGCTGAAGTCCGGGATCACTATGTTCACCCCGAACAGCTCGTCGTCCGGGAAGCTCATTCCGCAGTCCACGATTATTGCTGTGTCCCCGCACTCGTAGACCGTCATGTTCTTCCCTATTTCCCCGAGTCCGCCGAGGGGAATGATCTTGAGCTCGTCCTTGGATTCCTTGTTGGGGCGTGCCCTCAGGGTCACCCTGACCGTCTTTCTCTGCTGGTCTGCGCTCTCCTTGGGAGCCTGCTGGGAAGTCTCCTTCTTCCTCGTATACTTTCTCTTCGGCTGGCCCGCCTCTGCGGTGGTCTTCTTTCCCGTTCCGGCCGGCCTGCCGCGCTTCTTCGGGGCAGATGCATCTGCCGCCGCCTGCTTTGCTGCCGGCTGGGCCTTTTTGGCCGTGCTTCCCGTCTTCTTTGCAGCTGAGCTGCCTGCCGCATTTGTCCTGCGGCCTTTCTGTCCACTCTTGGGCGGAGTCTTTTTTGTGTTTCCGGCATTCTTCGTGCCCTTCTCGGGCGTGCCGGAAGAACTGCTCTCAGGGCTCACGCGAGCCTCCTGGGAGTCGTCATCGAGGTCCAGTCTGTCAAAAAGCCTGGGCTCATACTTATCCCTGGTTTCCAAATAAACCTCCAAAAATAATGAATTTAAGTCTGTTTCAATGTATATTAAAAAACACTATACTGATTAATATTGATCAGAAGCCTGTCCATATGCATGGACGGCGAAAATACAGCAGTAGATATGCATTTGTAAATTATCTATGAACTATCGGTATTTTATCACATAGATGCAATAATGCAAAATTCGATCTGAAGCTGAAAAAGGGAGGAACTTCATGGCTGGAGACCGCGTCACAATCTACAGCGACGGAGCCTGCTCTGGCAACCCCGGTCCGGGAGGCTGGGCCTGCGTCCTGATCTACAGGGGAAGGGAGAAAACTCTCTCCGGGTATGATCCCTCCACAACCAACAACAGGATGGAGCTCACTGCAGCGATAAAGGGCCTTGAAGCCCTCAAGAGGCCGTGCAGCGTGGACCTGTATTCCGATTCCTCCTATCTCGTGAATTCCGTGAACAAGGGCTGGCTCGAGTCCTGGATCAGGAAGGGATGGAAGAACTCCCGCAAGAAGGACGTCCCAAACAGGGATCTCTGGGAGCAGCTGGCTTCTCTCATGTCCGTGCACAGCGTGAGATTCGGGTGGGTCGAGGGCCATGCCGGGAACAGGTACAACGAGATATGCGACACCCTCGCCGTGGAGGAGTACAAAAAGCATTCCTGAAGGGCTCCCTTCAATTGTAAACAAAAGCCCGATATGATACGATTTCTGATGATAATTTCAGTTTGGAGTACAGAAGATGAGTGAGGAATCTACAAATTTCCTGATGGACATAATCTCGGAGGACGTGAAGTCGGGCACCGTCAAAAAAGTGCACACGCGCTTCCCTCCCGAGCCCAACGGATATCTCCACATAGGCAGCGCAAAGGCCATATGGATAAACTACAGCGCTGCAAAGAAGTTCGGCGGGCTTTTCAACCTGAGGTTTGACGACACCAACCCTGTCCACGAGGACATGGAATATGTCGACTCCATCATCGAGGACATAAGGTGGCTCGGCTGCGAGCCTGACGGGGGCATCTTCTACGGCTCGGACTACTTCGACAAGTGCTATGAGTTCGCCGTCCAGCTCATAAAGGATGGAAAGGCGTACGTGGACGAGCTCTCGCAGGAGGAAATGAAGGAATACAGGGGCACCCTCACAGAGCCCGGAAAAAACAGCCCGTACCGGGACCGCCCGATCGAGGAGAGCCTCGACCTCTTTGAGCGCATGAAGAACGGCGAGTTCCCCAACGGGGCAATGACTCTCAGGGCCAAGATCGACATGGCGAGCCCCAACATGAACCTCAGGGATCCCCCGATCTACAGGATCATACATTCATCCCACCAGCGCCAGGGCGACAAGTGGTGCATCTATCCCCTCTACGACTACGCGCACCCGATCCAGGACGCCCTGGAAGGCATCACCCATTCGATGTGCTCTATAGAGTTCGAAAACCACAGGCCGCTCTACGAGTGGGTCATAAACAACGTCGCGTGGGACGGCCCGGCAAAGCCGCACCTGTATCCCAAGCAGAGAGAGTTTGCGAGGCTCAATGTCACCTATACCGTCATGAGCAAGAGATATCTGCGCGAGCTCGTCGAGACGGGAGTCGTAGACGGATGGGACGACCCCAGGATGCCCACGCTCAGGGCACTGAGGCGCCGCGGGTACACCCCGTCGTCGATAATAAAATTCCTCGAGGCGGCCGGGGTCGCCAAGGCCTACAGCATTGTGGACATAGAACTGCTCGAGCACTTCATAAGGGACGAACTCAATGAGTCTGCTCCGAGGCGCATGGCAGTCCTGGATCCAATAAAGCTGACTGTCGAAAACTATCCGGAAGGAAAGACTGAGTATTTCGATGTGCCGAACAACCCCAAGAATCCCGACGCCGGAACGAGGGAAGTTGCATTCACCCGCAGCCTCTACATAGAGCGCTCCGATTTCGAGGTGACCCCTCCCCCGAAGTACCACAGGCTCACGCCCGGTTCAGAGGTGAGGCTCATGGGGGCCTATGCCGTGACATGCACCGGATACAGGACCGATGCAGACGGAAACGTGACAGAGGTCACCTGCAGGGCGGATCTCGAGACTGGCGGAAAGAACCCGCCGGACGGAAGAAAGATCAAGGGCACCATCCACTGGGTGTCATGTGAGCATGGCGTCAGGGCGGAGGTCAGGGACTACGACAGGCTGTTCACAATAAAGAACACCGCCGACATCCCGGATGGAAAGACATTCGGGGACTATCTCAACGCAAACTCCGTCAAATCCCACAGGGATGCTCTCCTGGAGGAATCCCTCTCGGACGCCCCCCTGGACGTGAGATACCAGTTCGTGAGGAACGGCTACTACATAAGGGATTCCAAGAACGCCGACAAGATGATTTTCGTAAACGTCGTGAGCCTCAAGGATTCCTGGAAGCCGCCTGAAAAATAGACTTTCATCAGTTAAAGGCCCGCAGAAGCCTCGGAAAGAGGATTTTCTGCGGGTCTTTTCAACATGCTGAAAAATTCGATACTGTAAATGTGTTGTGCTTTACAATCTGCCCTGTCCCTGCATACAGTTCTTGGAGAAAATAAAAACCGCGGTTCAACCGCGGCTTTTATGGAGCTGTTGAGCAGAATCGGACTGCCGACCTCATCATTACCAATGATGTGCTCTACCAACTGAGCTACAACAGCGGGTGGCGACCCGAAAGGGGCTCGAACCCTTGACCTCTAGCGTGACAGGCTAGCGTTCTAACCAGCTGAACTACCGGGCCAATGGCAGGGGCAGAAGGGATCGAACCCTCGGCATGCGGTTTTGGAGACCGCCGCTCTACCAGCTGAGCTATACCCCTGCATTCTGGTGGGCCTTCAGGGACTTGAACCCCGGACCGATCGGTTATGAGCCGACTGCTCTAACCAACTGAGCTAAAGGCCCTTTATTACAAAGCGCATAACGCCTGTAAATAAATCAAGGACCGGCGCTTACCTATTTTCCCAAGCCGTCTCCAGCTAAGTATCTTCGGCACGACCCAGCTTAACTTCCGTGTTCGGGATGGGAACGGGTGATCCTGGGCGTTAACAGTA
>JBMNPE010000044.1:0-12519 GCA_050943435.1 Oscillospiraceae bacterium
GAAAGGGACTGGAGGCTTAACATATGGCTGACGTAAAGAAGATCGCTACCAGGGAGAGCTACGGCAACGCGCTGGCCGAACTCGGCGAGACTGCCAAGGATCTCATTGTCTTCGACGCTGACCTTTCAGGAGCCACGAAGACCGCTATATTCGCCAAGAAGTTCCCGGAGAGGTTCTTTGACTTCGGAATTGCCGAGGCCAATATGATGGGTGCAGCTGCAGGCGTCGCAGCCACAGGGCTGTATGTCCCGTTTGCAAGCACATTCGCGATGTTCGCTTCCGGACGTGCCTTTGAGCAGGTCAGGAACAGCATCGGATATCCGCACCTCAACGTAAAGATCGGCGCAACCCACGGGGGCGTATCCGTCGGCGAGGACGGCGCGACGCACCAGTGCATCGAGGACTTTGCAACGATGAGGTCCATTCCGGGCATGACTGTCATGTGCCCTGCAGACGACACCGAGGCAAGGGCAATGGTGTTCGCCGCCTACAAGTACAAGGGACCGGTCTACATGCGCTTCTGCAGGCTCGCAACTCCTGTCATCTACGATCCGAACGGATTCAGCTTCGAGATAGGCAAGGGCAGGGTGGTCCGCGACGGCTCAGACGTCACGATCATTGCATGCGGGCTCGAGGTGAACGAGGCCATCCAGGCCGCCGATATGCTTTCTTCCGAAGGCATCAGCGCGGCAGTCATTGACATGAGCACTATAAAGCCCCTGGATGAGGAGCTTGTCGTTAAGTACGCAGAGAAGACCGGTGCGATAGTCACAGCGGAAGAGGCAAACATCATCGGAGGACTGGGATCTGCAGTCTGCGAGACAGTCTGCGCAAAGCACCCGGTTCCCGTGGAAAGGGTCGGAGTCAACGACACATTCGGCCATTCCGGAAAAGGCGCCGAGCTGCTCGGCATCTTCGGGCTCACTGCTCCGCACATTGTTGACAGGGCAAAAGCCGCAATAGAGAGAAAATAAGGCATTTTGACAGATTTGGGCCTCCGAGGCTTCAGCCCGGGGGCCCAACTTTTGGGACGACTTTTAAGGGGCTGTATGGATTATACTCTCGAAAAAATCCTGAGGTCGGTGCAGAAGCCGGCGAGATACACCGGAGGCGAGGTCAACTCCATAGTCAAGAAGAAGGAGGACGTCAGCCTCAGAATAGCCTTCTGCTTTCCGGACACATACGAGATCGGCATGTCCCATCTTGGAATGAAAATCCTATATGCGATTTTCAACAATGTGCCGGGAGTGTGGTGCGAGAGGTGCTTCGCGCCTCTTCCCGACATGAGGGACCAGCTGGTTTCCAACGGGATGAAGCTTTTCGGCCTTGAGAGCAGGGACCCGCTCGACCAGTTCGACGCCGTGGCATTCACACTGCAGTACGAGATGTCGTATACGACGATACTCTACATGCTGGAACTCGGGGGAATTCCGCTCCTCGCTTCCGAGAGGAAGGAGGGGGACCCGTTCGTGTTTGCAGGAGGGCCGTGCACATGCAACCCTGAGCCCCTTGCCGATTTCTTCGACTTCTTCTCCCTCGGAGCAGGCGAGGAGATTTCCGTTGAGATCGCGGAATGCCTCAAGAAGGCCAAGAACAGGAAGGCCAGCAGGAAGATGACCCTCTACATGCTCTCCAGGATAAAGGGAGTGTATGTGCCCTCGAGATACAAGGTGGACTACAACGAGGACGGGACGGTGGCGTCAGTCACAGGCAACGGAGGAAAGCCTGCCCACGTGGAGCGCAGGATGCTGTACGATCTCGATTCCGCGTATTATCCCACAAAGGTAGTCGTCCCGCTCATTGAAATAGTGCATGACAGGGCCACTGTGGAAGTGCTGCGCGGATGCATACACGGGTGCAGGTTCTGCCAGGCGGGATTTATATACAGGCCCATGAGGCCGAGAAAAGCCGACACAATCAACCGGCAGGCAAAGGAGCTCATAAAAAACACCGGGTATTCGGAAATATCCCTGTCATCTCTCTCCACGAGCGACCACCCGGAGCTCGGGAAGCTCCTCGACGAGCTCATATCCTGGACGGAGCCCCAGAAGATAAACCTGTCCCTTCCATCCCTCAGGATCGACAATTTCGACGATTCCATAATCGAAAAGACGACCAGAGTGAGGAAGAGCGGGCTCACGTTTGCAGTCGAGGCAGGGACCCAGAGGCTGAGGGACGTCATCAACAAGAACGTGACCGAGGAGCAGGTCATGAGGACCTGCAGGACAGCCTTTTCCGAAGGGTACTCTTCCGTAAAGCTCTACTTCATGATAGGCCATCCCACTGAGACGGACGAGGACGTGAAGGCAATCGCCGGGATAGCCCAGAGGGTAGTGGACCTCTACTACCAGAACGAGAACAGGAAAAAGGGCAGGGCTGTACAGGTCTCCTGCAGCGTTGCGTGCTTTGTGCCGAAGCCTTTCACCCCGTTCGAGTTCGTGCCGATGGATACTCTGGAGGAGTTCGAGCGCAAGCAGAAGCTTCTCCTGGGCTCGGTGACATCGAGAAAGATAAACATCAAGTACCACGATGCCAGGACCTCTGTAATAGAGGCTCTGCTCGCGAGGGGCGACCGAAGGCTCGGAAAGGTCATTCTCGACGTCTACAGGGACGGAGGTGTTTTCGAGAGCTGGGACGAGGGATTTTCCTACGACAGGTGGATGAGAGCCCTTGAAAAAAACGGACTTGACCTCGGTTTCTACACGTCCCGGAAAAGGAGCCTCGACGAGGTGTTCCCGTGGGACCACATTGACTGCGGAATAAGCAGGCAGTTCCTGATAAGGGAATATAAGAAGGCCCTCGAGGGGAAGACGACACCTTCCTGCACGGAAAAGTGCTCTGGATGCGGCATCGCCGCCAAATTGGGGAGGCCCTGCTTTGGAGACTGAGAGACTTCACTTTGTAAAGCTGGGGCCGGCGTCCTACATCTCCCACCTGGACACATACAGGGCGATGATGAGGGCGATAATGAGGAGCGGCGTGAGGGTCTGGTTCACGGAGGGCTTCAATTCCCACATGTTCATATCGTTTCCCCTTCCGCTGCCGCTGGGAATCGAGAGCACGTGCGAAGTGTGCGACATAAAGCTGCTGGACGAATACGACCACTATCTGGACCTCAAGATAAACCCCTTCCTGCCTAAGGGGATCGAGATATTCAATGTCACCACTCCCGTCATGAAGACCGCAGAGATAGCGAGTGCGAGGTACCTGATAGAGCTGGACGACCGCACGGTTCCGAGGGAGAAAATCTCGGAAGATCTCCTCTCGATGCTCTCTTCCGGGAGCATACCCATAAGGAAGAAGAGCAAGGCCGGCAGGGAAAAGTTGATAAATGCATCCGAAAAGATAAGCGCGTATTCCATTATCGACACCGAGGAAAAGGTTCTTCTCGAGATGACGTGCGACGCCGGGAGTTCTTCCAACCTCAACCCGGCAGCAGTCATATCGGAGCTCGAGGCGAGGCTGGGCAGGCAGCTGGACCACGTAAGGATAACGAGGACCGGGATCATGACACGCGATATGGCCGAATTCGCCTGAAAACAGGGATTTTTTAGGCGGGATGCATGAGCTTGTTCATCCGGCTGGGGGACACCGGTAGAGGACATGGCGGAATCATGAAAAAAACGCCGGATATTCGCAAAATTCAGGCAATTCCAGCCTTGCACAGCAGTTTCATTTGTGTTAATATCTAATTCGCTGTTCTGTGCCAGGGGTCAGGGGCACAGGCTGAGATGAATACGACAGGGCCGGATATCCGGCTGTCTCTGATATTGGAGGATAGAGATGGACGCAGTTAAAATGATGACAAAGGATTGCATCCGCGAAGATATGCCGGAGTTCTCTATCGGCGATACTGTCCGAGTGAGCGTCCGCATCAAGGAAGGCGAGCACCAGAGGATCCAGATGTACGAAGGCACTGTGATCGCCCGCCAGCACGGAGGAGTAAACGAAACGTTTACGGTGAGAAGGATATCCTACGGCGTGGGAGTCGAGAGGATCTTCCCGATCAATTCACCCAACGTGGAAAAGGTCGAGGTAGTAAGGCACGGCAGAGTGAGAAGGGCCAAGCTGTATTACCTGAGAGACAGGTCGGGCAAATCTGCGAGAGTCAAGGAAATCTTCACAAAGTGACAATACGGCGGGTCCGAAAGGATCCGCCTTTCTGTTAGGCGTACAAAATGGAAAACGGCGGAAAAGTACATAAAGGCTGGATGAGTGCAGCAGACTGGCTGGAATCCATAGCTGCCGCACTCGCCGTGATGGTCGTCATCTTCACTTTTGTTGCAAAGGTCTATATGGTGAGGGAGACTTCCATGTATCCGACACTCGAGGACGGCGAGAGGGTGCTGGCCGTTGACTGCTACGGCAGTCCGGAGGCCGGCGACATAGTCATATTCGAAAGCGAGACCCTCGACGAATCGCTGATAAAGAGGGTAATAGCCGTCGCGGGAGATACTGTAGACATAGACGAGGACGGAAACCTCTATGTCAACGGGGTTTTGAGCGAATACCGGGGAAGCACCCCGGACAATGTCCGCGGCGACGTGGAATTTCCGCTTGTGGTTCCGGAAGGAAAGATATTCGTCATGGGGGACAACAGGTCTGTTTCACTCGACAGCAGGTTCGAGAGGGTCGGACTTGTAGACGTAAGGGACGTCACTGCAGTTGCAAAGGCAGTGATTTTCCCGTTCTCCCGCGTTAGAAAAGCTGACTGAGATGGCTTCCGGCAGGAGCAGAAAACCCGGATATGCCGGGCACATGGCGAAGGCCGCAGGAGGCCTGGGAGATGCCGCCCGCAGGGTGGACGTCATCCTTGTCATGCTCGACGCCAGGGCACCCGGAGTGTGCTTCGAGCCATTCGCCGGCCTCGGGACCCTTTCCCAGAGGAAAAGCAGCACGCTTATAATGCTCGGAAGGGATGACCTTGCCGATCCCGAAGCCACTGCAAAGTGGCTCGAAAAGTTCAGAAATGACGGATATGCCGCCGTCTCTGTCAATTCGAAGGACAGAGGGTCGGTGAAATCTGCCCTCAGGACCGCTGTAGCACTGAGAGCTCCTTCCAGGAAAAAAATCTATTCTCCGAGGGCCATGCTGCTCGGGGTCCCGAATACTGGGAAATCCACATTTATCAATACGGCAGCGGGGTCCAGAAAGGCCAGGGTCGCCGACACCGCAGGCGTGACGAGGGGAGAGCAGTGGGTATCTGCAGACGGCATCGAGCTTCTCGACATGCCCGGAATCCTGGACCCCGGGAAGGTCGGGCCGGAAAGCACTCTGCTTCTCGGCTGCATCGGAGCGTTCAGCGACGCAGACCTCGATGCCGGGGAGGCCGCAAACCTGATATTTGAAAAGACCGGCACTGAGAGGTTTCTCAGTGCATATGGCATAAGCCCGGAAGGGATAGAGGACTGTGCCGGTGCCATTGAAGCCCTGGCAGAGAGGAACGGTATGATTCTGCGCGGAGGAGAACCCGATGTGGAGAGGGCCGCACTCACCGCAGTGAGGGACTACAGAAAGCTCAGGTTCGGGAGGATTTCCCTGGAGGAGCCGGATGACTGACGCGGGAGAACTCAGGAGATTCGAGCTGGAGCTCGCGGGAGGAGCAGGCCCTGTCTGCGGGGTCGACGAAGCCGGAAGGGGGCCTCTAGCAGGGCCGGTGTGCTGCGCAGCCGTTGTCTTCGGAAACAGGCCCGTCCCCGACGGAATCAACGATTCAAAAAAGCTGTCCCCGAAAAAGCGCCTGGAGCTGTACGGCAGGATACTGGAAGCGGCCGATTCCTGCGCTGTAGTCTTTGTTTGGCCCGAAACAATAGATGAAATCAACATCCTGGAAGCTACGATGGCCGGGATGAGGGAAGCCGTTATGAAGCTCACTGTAAAGCCCGGAATAGTCCTTATAGACGGAAACAGGGATCCAGGAATACCGGGAATCCCATCCAGGACCGTCACAGGAGGGGACGCAAAGGCCGCCTCCATAGCTGCCGCCTCTATACTTGCAAAGGTCACGAGGGACAGGCTGATGGACGGGTATGCCCTGGAATTTCCCGGATATGCCTTTGAGAGGAACAAGGGATACGGGACCAGGGAGCACTATGCCGCGATAAAAGAAAAAGGGATCTCCCCGATACACAGGAGATCCTTTCTCAAAAATATCTGACAGTCCTAAGCTGCTCAGCTGTCGTATTTGCTTGCCGCTGAATCCTGGGAAGCCTCTTCCCGGACTTCCTCAGATTCTGCTTCCTCAGATTCTGCAGGGGACTCTTTCTGTTCCTCAGGAGCTGCACTGCTGTCTCCGCTTTCAACAGGAGCTGCGGAGGCGGCATCATTTTCACCTGATACGCTTTCTGCGGATTCCACTGCATCGGCATTCAGCAGGTCGCCGTATTTGGCCCTTTCCTGGGCCCTCTTGCGCTCTTCAATTATCTTTTTGGCTTCGGCCTCGTCCTTCTTGCGCTCATTGTATTCGCGGATGGCCTTCTTCACTGTGAACACCAGTGCCACAGTGAGGAGAATTGTAATAACAAAGAAGAACCACACCGTCTTGTCCCACGGCGTAGGGGCATTTATAAGGGCTTTGATGTTTTCGTAGAGACACCATATTATCAAAACAGCTATCATTGCTGACATGGCTGGTACCGGCCTTTCCCTGAAGAGCAGTTTAATGAAATAATTATAATATTCGGGGCCGGATTATCAACCTTGGTGCTTGTTTGACGTCATATTGACTGAATTCTATAATTTTGTTGTGAAACACTCTAAATTTTTTAAGAATATTTTCCAGGCTGCTGCGCTGATTCTCGCCGCCATTGTGCTCTGCTCCTGCGGGGAGGGCTTATCCGACAGCGAAAACCTGCTGACGGCGCCGACACTGACATACACACAGAGCGACATACTTGAGTGCCTTTCGAGCCAGTTTTCCGAGATAACCCTGATATATCCGTCTGGCGGGGAAGACAGGTCTCCAATACAGTTCTATGACCTTGACGGCGACGGAACCACCGAAGCCCTGGTGTTCTATACATCGGATGATTCAGACAGCATGTACGCGAGAGCCGCAGTCATGCGGGAAACTGCAGACGGATGGAAAGTCATAAGCGACGTCGAGGGACTCGGAACCGACATAGACACGGTCAGCGTGATGGAGATCAGCGGAAGCAGCGGAAAGGTAATCCTCATCCAGTGGTCTTCGGTCAGCTCCCAGCAGTCAAGCATCTCAGTATACAGCTTCGAGGACGACACCCTCCAGACAGGCTTCAGCGAGAGCTGCGTGGAGATCGACGTCGATGACTTCGACAGGGACGGCTTCTCCGAATTCTGCTACATAAGCCTGAATCCGGATTCGGGGAGGTACACCATAACCTATGTGGAGAACGTTTCAGGAAGCCTTCAGGAGTCTTCGACCTACATACTCAGAAAAGACATGATAGGGTCCATCGGGATCCAGCGCGGAACTCCCGACGGGATAACAGAAGCAGTCTATGTTGACGAGATCGTGGGCGACAACATGGCCGCCACCGAGATATTCACAGTCAGCAACGGCAGCTTTGAAAAGATGACCGTCGAGGGCGACTACGACCTTGACCTGCTCACAGTGAGGTCGGATACGTCCCTCAGGTGCATGAACCTCTACACCAACGGGATGTGCGTGCCGTCCGACACTGCGCCTTACGATGAGATAATGGACAAGAGCGCCTGGGTATACTGGTACTCCTGCACTCCTCAAGGGGTCAAGTTCACTGCAGCCACATACATAAGCGAGTCATACATGTTTGCCTTAAGGGTCCCCGAGGACCTGCTGTCCCAGGTGACTGTCACCCAGAGCCAGGACAACGGGAGGAACTTCACGATAGTCAATCCGCTCACGGGTGAAAGGCTCTTCAGCCTTCAGGTGCTGGCCGTCGGCGAATCGATAGAGGACTACACGAGGATGGGATACTCTTTCTGCAAGTCAAACGGGGTTTACAGATATCTCTACAGGAGTTCCCTTGATGAGACGGATACCAATTACATTACAGAAAATCTGCTGGTGAATTTAAAGACATGAACAAGATTCTGCTTATAGAGGACGAGGACTCCATACGCGATATGGTGGCCCTGAACCTCAAGATGGACGGATACGATGTCGACGCGGTCATGAACGCCGAGAAGGCGCTCGAGATGTACACAGCCGCGGAGGATGACTATGCCCTTCTCATAATAGACATCATGCTGCCCGGGATGAACGGGCTCGAGCTGTGCGGCAGGGTGAGGAAGGCCAATGACAAGGTCGGGATAATCATGCTGACCGCCAAGTCCCAGTTCAACGACAAGATGCTGGGATTCGCCTCCGGAGCCGACGACTATATCACCAAGCCATTCAGCGTTTCAGAGCTGCTTGCGAGGGTCAAGGCCGTATACCGCAGGTGCACGCATGAGAACGGCGGCCAGGACCTGTCCGAACAGGGGATATTCAAGCTCGATTCCGGGGCGAGGATAGTGAGAAAGGGCAAGGAAACGCTCGAACTGACCCAGATCGAATACCAGATAATGAAATATTTCTTCGAGCACGCCGACGTCGCCCTCTCGAGGGAGGATATCCTCAGGGCCATTTGGGGTGAATCCTACGTCGGGGATGTGAAGATAGTAGACGTCAACATCAGACGGCTCAGGATGAAGGTCGAGGATGACCCCTCGAATCCGAGATATATCCTCACAGTATGGGGTTTCGGGTACAGATGGAACCCGAACGGGAAGGAGCCCGTTGAACACTAAGAAGAAAAAGAAGCTGGGGATCACAGGCAGATGGATAATGGGGAGCCTTTCCTGGATAGTCCTGCTGGTGATCCTGATAGCTGTGATAGCGCAGTATGCGCTGAAATCCTACTACTACGGCACGGCCCGGCAGACCATGGAGTACAGCCTGAGGTCGATTGCCGATGCCGTGGAGACCTCTTCTTCCACCGGGCAGGGGAGGTATTCCACTGCTCTTGATATTGTCGAGAACTTTGAAGAGAGGGACAAGTACGAACTCATGCTGCTGGACAGCTCCGGAAAGGTCATCGTGACCTCCAGCGGATTCGACTACTGGAGCAGCGACCCGGTTCCGGAATACGAGGCAGCGATGTCTTCCGAAGACGGTTTTTCTTCGGAGGTCTTCTATTCAAATACAAATGAAAAGTGCATAGGCGTCACAAAGGCCCTCAGCGAATACACGAGCAGCGTCAGCGCAGTCAGGCTAGTATCCTCTCTTTCCAAGATTGATTCAAGGATATCCTATGTGGAGCTGATAATCATCGGGTTCGGGGCGATAGTCCTGTTCTTCTCAGCCCTCTCGGGGTCGTACTTCATAAGGTCAATAGTTGTGCCTGTGAGGAAAATCGAGGGAGCCGCAAAGCAGATCGCATCCGGGGACTTCGACGTGAGGGTCGAGGGAAACTACCAGGGCGAAATGGGCGACCTCGCCGATACGGTGAACAGGATGGCATCCGGGCTCGGCTCCACGGAGAAGATGAAATCCGACTTCATATCCTCTGTCTCCCACGAGCTGAGGACCCCTCTCACATCTATCAAGGGGTGGGGTGAGACGCTCAAGAATGTGGATCCCTCCGACAGGGAGACGTATGACAAGGGAATAAGGATAATCCTAAGTGAGACGGACAGGCTGTCCAACATGGTAGAGAACCTGCTCGACTACTCGAGGATGGATTCCGGAAGACAGCGCTACGACATGGAAGTCCTTGACATCGTGGCTGAGCTCACCGATGCGGTGATAACAGAGGAGCAGAATGCCGCCCACAAGGGGCTGGAGCTCATATGGAACGAGCCTGAGGAGACTGTGCCCGTGTGGGGCGACAGCGCGAGGCTGAAGCAGGTGTTCATAAACCTTCTGGACAACGCTATAAAATATACCAATCCCGGAGGAAAAATAGTGGTGCAGCTCGAGAGAAGGCCTACTGTCGCCGTGATTACCGTCACTGACAACGGCAGGGGAATTCCTCCCGACGACCTCCCGAAGGTCAAGGAGAAGTTCTTCAAGGCCTCCAATTCGACCAAGGGGTCGGGAATAGGCCTTTCGATAGTCGATGAGATAGTAAAGAGCCACTCCGGGGAATTCGACATCGATTCCAAACTTGGGAGCTACACGAAGGCAGAGGTCACGCTGCCGATCTACAGGGAGAAGGAAGACAATGGCAGCAGGGAAGACTGAGAAATACAGGACCTCAATAGGAGGACAGGCCCTCCTTGAGGGGGTCATGATGAGGGGCCCGAAAAAGACTGCCATAGCCGTGAGAAGGCCCGACGGGGAGCTTCAGGTTGAAACCTGGGATACGGAAGGGCTTAAGTGCAGGAAAATCCCACTCGTGAGGGGAATCTGTTCTCTCGTTTCCGGCCTCAAGATAGGGTACAGGGCAATGATGAGGTCCGCTGAGATCTCCGGAGAGGACGAAGAGGAGGACGACGCGTTCTCGCGCTGGCTCGACAGAAAGTTCGGGGAAAAGGCCGAAAAGACCGTCGAAGCCGTTGTGTATGTGATTTCCGTCGTGCTAGCGATAGCGCTTTTTGTGGTGCTTCCCACGTTTGTGACGGGGCTTCTCTCAAAGGTGCTTCCAATCCAGGGAATAATGTCCCTTGTCGAAGGAATCCTCAAGGTGCTCATCTTCCTGCTGTACCTCTGGAGCATATCCAGAATGAAGGAGATTTCGAGAGTATTCGCATACCACGGGGCTGAGCACAAGACGATAGCCTGCTACGAAGCCGGCGACGAAATGAAGGTCGAGAACATCAGGAACTATTCGAGGTTCCATCCGAGGTGCGGCACAAGCTTCCTGTTCATCGCAGTGACGGTCGGAATTATAATTTTTGCCTTTATACCGTGGAGGGGGACTTTCTACAGGGCTCTCCTGAAGCTCGCGCTGCTGCCTGTTATTGCCGGAATCTCATATGAGCTGCTCAAATACTCCGGGACCCACGACGGGCCGGTCGCAAGGACCCTCGCAGCACCAGGGCTCTGGATGCAGAGGCTGACCACGAAAGAGCCCGACGACAGCATGATCGAAGCTGCTCTTGCCGCTTTCATGGCGGTTCTTCCGGGGGACGGAAGCGACATATGCTGAAGGCCTCCCAACTTGTGAGGACCGGCAGGGAGAAGCTCGCCGGCGTGGACAACGGGGACCGCGAGGCGGAATACCTGTTTGAGAGCGTATACGGCTGCAGATACTATGAGATGCCCGACGGGGCCGACTGCAGACCCCTTTCCAGGACCTATTTAAAGCTTATAGAGAGGAGGCTCTCGGGGGAGCCCCTTCAGTACATCATCGGGAGAGCGCCGTTTCTCGATTTTGAGCTTGCCGTCAGGCCCGGAGTCCTCATTCCGAGGCCTGATACAGAGGCAGCTGCGCTTGCGGCCATCGATGCCGCCAGCCCATGCGTGAGCGGCAGGGCAGCCGACCTGTGCTCCGGAAGCGGGTGCATAGGGATTGCCCTGGCAAGGGCATGCCCCGGATGGAAGGTGGACTGCGTCGAAATAAGCAGCGAGGCATTTTCCTGCCTCGAAGAGAATATACGCAGCCTGGCGCCTGAAAATGCCGCCGCTGTCAGAGGTGATGCCCTGAGGTATCTTGAGGACAATGTGGACACCCTTGACCTCATCGCATGCAATCCGCCGTATCTCACCAGAGCAGAGATGAGCGGGCTGCAGGAAGAAGTGCAGAGGGAGCCCGCGCTGGCTCTCTACGGGGGAGAAGACGGGCTCGAATATTACAGGAAGCTGACGGGACCCGCCTACTGCGCACTGAGAAAAGGCGGAACGCTTGTCTACGAGACAGGCGACGGGGAATCCGAACCCGTTTTCAGGATTGTCACCGAAGCCGGATTCAGGGAAGCCAGGACAATCACCGACAAATACGGGCTTGAGAGGGCGATCGAGGCCCTTAAATAGGACTCATTCAGCTTTGCAGGGCATATTGGGCAGTGATATAATTTTCATTACAGCAAGGGATTTAGTTCCCGGAGAGGGGTGCTGACTTTGGCATCAAAAAACAACGCTAAAACTCAGAAAGTACAGCCGCCGGCCGACAAGGAAAAGGCCCTGGAGACGGCACTGCAGCAGATAGAGAAGCAGTTCGGCAAAGGGAGCATAATGCGCCTCGGCGAGAACTTCAAGATGAACGTCGACACCATATCCACAGGCTCCATAGGGCTCGACATGGCACTCGGCGTCGGAGGCCTCCCGAGAGGCAGGGTCATAGAGATCTACGGACCCGAGAGCTCCGGCAAGACCACAGTGGCGCTTCATGCGGTGGCAGAGGCCCAGAAGGCAGGCGGAAAAGCTGCGTTCATAGACGCCGAGCACGCCCTTGATCCGGTGTATGCCAAGGCGCTCGGAGTAGACATCGATTCCCTGCTTGTTTCCCAGCCGGATTCCGGCGAGGATGCGCTTGAAATCTGCGAAGCCCTCGTGAGGTCCGGAGCCATCGACATAGTCGTAATCGACTCTGTGGCTGCAATGGTCCCGAGAGCAGAGATCGAAGGCGAAATGGG
>JBMNPE010000045.1:0-12448 GCA_050943435.1 Oscillospiraceae bacterium
CTACATGGTGCAGACCGGCCTTATAAACGCCGGATTTTCTGTCACCAGGCTTTCGACCAAGGGAGGCTTTCTGCAGGCAGGGAACGTGACTTTCCTGATCGCCTGCGATGACGACAAGGTCGATGGGGCGATAGAGATCATCAGGAGCCAGAGCAGCAAGAGGCAGCAGCTCGTTCCGTCATCCTCTACATACGGAAACGGGCTCACAAGTTCATATCCCGTCGAAGTGACTGTCGGCGGCGCCACGGTGATCGTACAGTCCATAGAGAGATTCCTCAAGCTTTGAACCCTTGTTTTGAAAGCTTTCTCGGAAACAGAGAGCTGACAGATCATCTGTCGGCTGCAATATCCGCCGGAAGGTATCCGCACGCCGCCATGTTCGTCGGGGACGACGGGTGCGGAAGGCATACGATTGCCCGGATGACAGCAGCCGCATATCTCGGCACGGAATATGACCAGGTCAGGCGCGGGGCCTGTCCGGACTGCATAGAGGTGTCCGGGTCCGGCGCCTCCGGGGCGATTACAGTCGACTCAGTGAGGAAAGCAGTCTCTGAGAGCCATCTTTCATCCGTGGGCACGGACGGAAAAAGGGCCTTCATAATTATCGACGCGCAGAACCTGAACGGCTCCTCTGCCTCTGCCCTTCTCAAGACACTGGAGGAACCAGTCGACGGAGTTGTCTTCATACTGACGGCGAGGGCCAGGACCGACGTGAAGGACACGATAGCATCCAGGTGCCAGGTATTCACCCTGTCTCCCCTCGACGCCGGGGAGTGCTGCCAGGAGGCGGAAAAGAGGACCGGGTGCTCCAGCGAAGCCGCAATGGAATTTTCGAGATTCTTCGGCGGAAGACTCGGGATGGTCCTCGCATTTCTGAGGGACAAGGAGCTCGCTGCCATGTATGCCGCAGCAAGAAGGTGCGCAGAGGCGGCAGAGAAGGGCTCCCTGTACGGGATGCTCCTCGAGTCATCCGCCTATACGTCGAGAAGCCAGGCAGCCGCTTTCTGGGAGCTTGTTTCCGAATCGCTCGCCTACGACGGCATGCCGCAGATGCACATGGCCCTCGAGCGGGAAAGGCGCGCCGTAACGGCATCGAATGCAAATATAAAGCTTTTCAGCACCAGGATATCCCTGATGCTTGCATCAAAGAGGTAGAGTATGACAACAGTTGTTTCAGTGAGATTCCGCGGGTGGGGAAGGTCCTACTATTTTGATCCCGCAGGCATTGATCTCAAGACCGGCGACAGCGTGGTCGTCGACACCGCCAAGGGCGAGGAATTCGGCGAGGTCGTCCGCGGCCCTTCTGAAGTGGGGGATGAAGCCATCACCCCTCCCCTCAGGAGCGTGATCAGGCTCGCCACAGATGAGGACATTGAGAAGGTAGAGCTGCACACCCAGAAGGAGGCAGACGCCTTTAAAATATGCGAGCAGAAGATCAAGGCGAGAAAGCTCGAGATGAAGCTCGTCGACGTCGAGTACACCTTCGACGATTCCAAGATAATCTTCTATTTCACCGCCGACGGCAGGGTGGATTTCAGGGAGCTTGTCCGGGACCTTGCCTCCACTTTCCACAGCCGCATAGAGCTGCGGCAGATAGGCGTCAGGGACGAGAGCAAGATGCTCGGCGGTCTCGGCATATGCGGGAGGCCCTTCTGCTGCTCTCAGTTCCTCTTCGACTTCCAGCCGGTATCCATCAAGACGGCCAAGCTGCAGGGGATATCCCTCAACCCGACCAAGATATCCGGCGCATGCGGAAGGCTCATGTGCTGCCTCAAATTTGAAAACTCAACATACGAGGAGCTCGCCGCAAACAGCCCCCGCATCGGGAACCACGTGGAGACTCCGGACGGCGAAGGAACGGTAGTTGAGGTTGCCCTGATCATGGGCACCGTCAAGGTGAGGCTCGACGCGGACGGACCGGAAGGAGTCCCAAAGACATATCCCGTCGACCAGCTCAAGTGGCACAGGAGATCCCCCCAGCCGCAGCAGAAGGCCGACGGCCAGCCGGACGACCAGCCCCGCAGGGCAAAAAGACAGGGCTCACAGGGACAGAAGCAGAGGCCGCAGAAAAAGCAGCCCGCCTCCTCCGGAGAAAGCGCTGCCCAGGAAATGCAGAATGACGCCGGGGAGCACGAGATCGGCCCCATAGAGGGATTTTCAGAATCCTCCTCCGCCGGCAATGAAGTAAAAACTCCTCCGGCTGAGGAACCCCCCAGGCCGCAGGAGCACCAGATAGGGCCCATTGAGCTCTGAAATTTCTTGAATTGACAAATTGATATGGTATTATAATAGCTGTTCTGTCAACAGAGATTGACCGGCAAGATATACATGGAGGTATACACAATGGCACACGCAATTTCCGATGAATGCATCAAGTGCGGCACATGCGCTTCCGTCTGCCCTGTTTCCGCGATCTCCGAGGGAGACACGAAGTACGTGGTAGATCCCGATGTCTGCGTAGACTGCGGAGCATGCGAGGCTGACTGCCCAGTCGGCGCCATCAAGCCGCAGGAATAATCTGACTGCAGTTGAAGCGGGCACAATTAAGGTGCCCGCTATTTTTTATCGATGAAATTCTGTGAGATACTGGACGGCGGAACGCACGTCTATACATCAGAAAAGATCCGTTTTACAGAAGATCCGCTTCTTCTCGCAGGCTTCTGCCGTACGGAGCCCGGCGACAGGGTGCTGGACATAGGCACCGGCTGCGGGATAATCCTGCTCAAGCTCTGCGATACGGGCCTCAGGGGCAGGTCGGCCGGAATAGACATTTCGGGGGAGGCTGCAGTACTCCTCTCAAGGGGGCTTTCCGATTCCGGAATAACCTGGTGCTCCTCGATCCTCGCAGACGCGAGGAACTACAGGTCCGGGGGATTCACCCTTGCTGTCTGCAACCCTCCGTACTTCAGAGCGGAGAGCTCGGTAAAGAGCCCTTCCGGCGAGAGGCATGCCGCCAGGGCGGACGCATATATGACGCTCGGCGACATGGCGGCCTGTGCCCATGACAACCTCGTTCCCGGCGGCAGGCTCTGCTTCTGCATACCTCCCGAGAGGGAGGAGGATGCGGAAAAGGCCATGGAATCAAACGGGCTCAGCAGATCAAGAAGGGAAGAAGTTCCCGGCCGGAACGGCAGGACCCGCCTTTTGCTCATTGAGGCCGTCAGGAAGGAAATGCAATCATGAACCCGGGAGAAAAATCCGTACTCTACGTAGTGGCAACTCCTATAGGAAACCTGGGCGACCTGTCCCCGAGGGCCGCGGAGGTCCTCGGGAACGTGGATTTCATAGCATCCGAGGACACGAGGGTCACGAGGAAGCTCCTCGCGAGCATGGACATACACAAGGAGCTCGTCAGCTGCTACAGGGAAGTCGAGTCCAGGAAGGCGGATGAGATTGCCTCCAGGATAGCCTCGGGAGAATCCTGTGCGTTCTGTTCCGACGCCGGGACCCCCGGGGTCAGCGACCCGGGTCAGAAGCTCGCAGACAGGTGCATATCCTTAGGGATCCCGGTGATTCCGATACCGGGGTGCTGCGCCGCTGCGGCTGCCATATCAGCCTCAGGCATGGACTGCACGAGGTTCTGCTTCGAGGGTTTTCTCCCCTCCTCCGGGAAGCAGCGCAGGGAGAGGATTGCGGAGCTCAAGGAAGAGAAGAGGACAATCGTCCTCTACGAAGCTCCACACCGCCTCAGGGCCACCCTGTCGGACCTCCTCTCCGAGCTCGGCGACAGGAGGATATTCGTCGCGAGGGAGATGACAAAACTCCACGAGGAATACATGAGGACTACCCTGTCGGCTGCACTTGCCTCCCTTGAGGGCTCGGAGCCCCGCGGCGAATACGCGATAGTAATGGAAGGAGCTTCCGCAGGGGAAGCCGAAGTGCCAGACCTCCAGAATGCCGCAGAGGCTGCCAGGAAGCTCAGAAACAGCGGCATGAGCCTGTCTGCGGCATGCAGAAAGGCCTCTGAGGAGACGGGAGTCCCGCGGAATGAGCTGTACAGGCTCCTGTGCAGGGAGGATTCATGAGGATAGTAGCGGTTTCAGACACTCACGGGCGGTCCTCGGTAATCGAGGACGTCTTTTCAAAATATTCTGACGCAGACCTGTTCCTGCACCTGGGGGACGGCCTGTTCGAACTCGGGCTCATAAAAAAGATGCACCCCGGCATCCCGGTTCTGTCGGTGAGGGGCAACTGCGACGCAGGCTCCAAGGAGCCTCTTGAGATGGTCTTTGAGGAAAAAGGCAGGACGCTGTTCATGACTCACGGCCACAGGTACTGGGTTAAATCGGGGCTTTCCGACCTCGAGGAGCGAGCCCATGAGGCAGGAGCCTCGACAGTGTTTTTCGGGCATACCCACGAGCCGCTGTGCCTCTACAGGGACGGGATATGGTACCTCAACCCGGGTTCTGCAGGAATCCCCGAGGACGGCATCCCGAAGACCGCGGTCCTCGACATAACCGAAAGCGGGATGTTCGGCTTTCTGGACCCCATCTGAGACATTGCAATTTGGAAAAGAGGCACAGCATATGCTGTGCCTTTTCGTTTTCTAATAAAAGAATGCCTCCTGTCAGACCTCGAGGTCCTTCAGATTGTCAGAAAGGGCTTCCTTCCAGTCCCTCATGTGGTCTCCGCAGGTGTTCCTGAGCATCATGTTGTCGAGAGCAGAATACTTAGGCCTCGGGGTGCGGCTGGGATATTCTTCAGAAGTACAGGGCAGGCACTGGGCCTCCGGCACAGCAGCCCTGAGTGTTTCCGAGGCGAACTCGAACCACGAGCATATGCCGTTGTTGGTGCAGTGGTACAGCCCGTACTCATCACCCGCTCCGAGCAGAAGAATGTGGTGGGCGAGATCCGCGGCATTTGTCGGATTCCCGACCTGGTCGTTCACGACCGTGACCTTCCCGTTCTTCCTTGCGGCGCGGATTATGGTCTTGACGAAGTTCTTCCCGTAGAGGCTGTACAGCCACGCGGTCCTCACTATGAAGTGCCTGCGGCACCTCTCTGACACGTATCTCTCCCCGAGAAGCTTGGTGGCCCCGTAGGCGGTCTTCGGTGCGGGTGCATCGCATTCTGTGTACGGCCTCGTTCCGTCCCCGGCGAACACGTAGTCAGTGGACACATGCACAAGCTTTGCCCCGGACTCCTCGCATGCCTCTGCCAGATATCCAGGAGCAAGGGCGTTTGCCCTGAATGCGGAATCCATGTCTGTCTCGCAGCCGTCGACGTTTGTCATGGCGGCGCAGTTAATGACGAGGTCGAATCTGCCGTCTGTGACGGCATTCATGACGTCGTGCTTCTTTGTCAGGTCCAGCACGTCTATGTCCACGGCAGTTATATCCGCCCCTTCATAGCACGCGGGAATCGGGCCTATGGGCGACTTCATCTCGGAGAGCTGCTTCTGTATCTCCGTTCCGAGCTGCCCCCTGCTTCCGGTGATCAGTATCTTCATCTCGTATTCCGCGGACGCGCCTTTGCGCATGCCGCTTACCCTCCTTATGCCTGATTTTCGGACTTCTGGTCCGTTTTCCTCTTTTTCCCCTTGAGCTCCGGGTACCTGAACTGCCAGCCCCATTTGTTGAAATACCTGAACATCCCGTCCACGAGAATCATGAAGTATTTCGCGCTGTGGGCACTGGCCCTTTCCCACTTGTGGGTGACGTGGGCATAAGGGTAATAGACAGCCCTCATCCCCGCCTCTTCTATGGTCCTCCGGGTGATGTCCATGTCCTCGTAGTACATGAAGAACCTGTCGGAATCAAATCCACCTATCTTCCTGAAGACCTGGGTTCTTATCATCGTGAAGCACCCAGTGGCGAACTGGATGTCCTGGGGCACCGAAAGGTCCTCGTCGAGCATCTCGTAGTGCTCCACCTCTGGCTTAAGCTTATTCTTAAGTATCCTTCTTCCGACGAGGGACAGTACAGTCGGATTCCTCTTTCCGAGCACCTGGACCGTCCCGTCGGGGTTGAGTATCTTCGGCGTGACAATCCCCACATCGGGATTCTCTTCCATGTACTCCGCGAGCTCGGTTATCACGTCAGAATCGAGCCCTATGTCCGGATTAATAAATACGTGGTACTTGCTGTCGAGCTCATCTATGACAAGGTTGTTGCCGGCGCCGAATCCGCCGTTCCAGGGGCTCTGCACATCGCGTATTGAGGGGAATTCCCTCTTGAGCTCCGCCAGCTCGCCCGTGCCGGAAGCGTTGTCCACGACATAGAGAGTGAAATCCACGCCTCTCGTGTACTTTATTACGTCGGCGATGGTTTCCCTGCACTTGTCATAGGTCCTGTAGTTTACTATGCATCCAGATACTTTAACTGCCATTGCGCGAGCTCTCCCGACTTATGCTGCGGATCAATACCCGAGGTCCTCCCCTACGATGATCACTGATATCCTTCCCGGCGTCCTGCAGAAGGAAGTGATCACCCTGTGGCAGCACATCCTCTGGGGGCTTCTGCAGTCTGCACAGCTCCCGACTATGGCGCAGGGGGTCTTTACACCGAGCCTCCTGCCGTTTTTGGGGGCTGCGACCGTTTTGACGCGGTTGACGGCATCCTCCAGGGTCGGAACCACCTTGTTCTTCCCGGCTATCACTATCACATGCTCCGGACCGTAGCAGAGGGAGGAAACCCTGTTGCCCCTTCCGTCTACATTGTAGAGCTCCCCTTCTTCGGTGACGGCATTTGTGCTCATGAGGTAGTAGTCGCACGTGAAAGCCGACTTGTAGCTCCTCTCTTCCTCTTCAGGAGTCTCACCTGCAGCCCCGTGCGGGGCATAGTCGTAATTTCCCCTGAGGAACCAGTCCATGATTCCGGTCTGCTTGAGTGTCTGGGAGCCCCCGTTGGCTATGGTGCTTCCTTCCGGCACCATGCCCTTTACAAGTTCAAGGGCCTCGGCGGAATTCTCGGCATAAAACGCCCCGAATCCGCGTCCCTTGAGGTTCTCTATGGTCTTTTCTATCTCGAGGGTCATATCTGCGCCTCCTCACTTGTTGGCAACGTATGTGATCGGGGCGAAATCCCCGACCGTCCTTGAATCAACCTTGAATTTTCCGCTGTCTATTATCAGCTGCTTGAGCTTGCTGTAGCCGTAGTTTCTTATGTCGTAGTCGGGGATCCTCTTCTGCAGGAGATTGGCTATCCTTCCGAGGTTCATCCATCCGTTTTCGTCCCCGCCTTCGTTTATTATCCTGTGGATCACATCGACGAGCTTCTTGGCGTCGTCGCTCAGCGGCTTGGGCTTAGCAGATTTCTTCTTGTTCTCCTTAGGTGCGTCGTGTTCGGGAGTTGATGAGATGACCTCGAGATATTTGAAGATTTCGCAGGAGGAGACAAAGGCCTTCGGGGTCTTCTTCTCCCCCATCCCTATGACGTACATCCCGGATTCCCTCAGCCTCGAAGCCAGCCTTGTGAAGTCGCTGTCCGAGCTCACTATGCAGAAGGCGTTGACATTGCCGGAGTACATTATGTCCATGGCGTCGATGATCAGCGCTGAATCGGAGGAATTCTTCCCCGTGGTATAGCTGTACTGCTGTATCGGTATTATCGAATAGTCCAGAAGGCACTTCTTCCACCCGTTCAGCCTTGTGCTGGTCCAGTCGCCGTAGCCGTGTTTGTATGTCACGGTGTACGGATAGTTGGTGAGCTCCTCAAAAATCGCACCGACGTAATCGGGGCTCACGTTCTCCGCATCGATCAGGACAGCCATCTTCTTGTCGTCATCAGCCATTACTCTGTCCTCCTATTTTGCTCCTGCAGAACGTCTCAGCACCGAGAGCACATTTTCGTATCCGCTTCTGCAGTACTTTCTCCATTCAGTTTCAGCCTGGGGCTTCTTTCCTGTGATCATCGCGGCAGCGGCATCCAGCAGGGCCGGATTTCGCCACAGGACGGGCCCCTGAAGTTCGGTGAGCATAAGGCTGCCGCTCCTGAGCCCCTCGGAATCTGAGCCGAGGATCCTTTCAGAGCAGGACTTCACGTGGAACATCGGCTCCCCGGACACCGAATATGTGGACGACGTGTTGATCACCCCGATTACCGGCTCGCTGCACAGCTCTGTTTCCATTATGAATTCGCTGTATCTGCGCTTTCCGTCGTAAATGCATTTTCCGGGCATCAGCCCGAGGCCCGCGTGCTCTTTTCCGTCCGCATCCACTATAGTCTCGAGGGCCATCCCGTAGGAAGTCCCTGTCATGAGGACAGGCTTCCCTGAGTCCACTGCCTTTCTGATCCCTTCTGCAAGATCTCCTGCATCACCGAGTGCGGCAATGGTGCTGTTTTCGGTGCCGCATCCGCACAGAACCGCATCGCAGGACCCTATGTCCCCGTGGTCCCCGGCAGTATATTTCACAATCTCGCACTCATATCCTTCTTCTTCCAGGACTTTCTCAAGTACCAGCACGTCGGCGCGTCCGCCGTACATGTTGAGAAGATCGCCGTAAAGCCATCCGATCCTGATCATGCGGACGCCTCCTTCCTGCACAGGGCATCGAACTTCGGGGCATCGGTGAAGCAGGTTGTCACATATACCCTGCCCTCCGCATTGTTCCTGATGTCATTCATCATGTCCGGCAGGCTGGTGTCGACAATGATCTTTCCATTGTCCACTCCTGAGAGCAGTGCGGTGCTCGCGAGGTCATTGGCAAATCTTCCGGCAAGTATGACCTTCTTCACGTTTTCCCTCCTGAAGAACCCGAAATCGAGGTCCCACAGCCATGACATGTCGTTTGCAGTATATTTGCGCGACAGCTGGTCTACTATGACCACGACGGTGACATCCCCGCCGGCCGGGTCCGTAATGGACTCGAAAGTGGCATTGTAGGCGATGGAATTCTCGTGCTTGCACAGCATGAAGGTCACATCCCTGGAGCCGACCCTGTATTTTCTTATCCTCCTGAGCTTCTTGTTCTCAAGCTGGATGTCGTTGAGGTATCCCGCTGCCTTCTCTGGATCGATTCCGAGCACTTCCACCCCTGCGGTGAAAGCCGCGGCGATGTTTTCGGCAAACATGACGTTGAGGGCCTCAGGCTTTACGGAATACCTGCCGTCCAGTACGAAGCTCCCGTCTGAGATTCCTGTGACAGCATGGTCCGGTGCAGGCCTTGAAAACCCGCATCCCGTGCACCTGAACGACCCGAGGTGGCTCTGTATCCTGTACTCGTATTTCATGCGGGAATGGCATATCGGGCAGAAAGCCCCGTCGTCATAGGCGTGTCCGGTCCCGGGTTCCTCGCAGAACGCCCATTTTTCCACCCCGAACCACTTTACGTCCTTCCTGCCCTCCGCCAGCGAGGCAGACATCGGGTCGTCCGCGTTGAGGATGAGCATGGAGGATTCAGGAAGGCCCTTCATGAGCTCCTTTTTTACGAATTCCGGATGGCCGTTCCTTGTCATCTGGTCCCTGAACAGGTTGTTGACCACAATGGCATCCAGGGAGAACTGCTTAAAAGTGTACTGGCAGAACCTCTCGTCGCTTTCGAGAACTGCAGCATCGGCATCTACCCTGTTACCCCTGCAGGACGACAGCAGGGCTGTAGCGACGCCCTGTATCTGGTTGGACCCCTCCGAATTGCACACGACCTTCATGCCGGCCTTTTCGGCAAGCTTCCTTATGAGTTCGGTCGTGCTCGTCTTGCCGTTGGATCCTGTGACGGCTATTACCTTCTCCGGCAGCTGTATCCTGGAGAGGGCATGCGGGGACAGCTTAAGCGAAACGGCCCCGGGCAGGGAGCTGCCGCGTCCCACAGCCGAAAGCACGGCTTTGGAGGCCTTACAGACAAATACTGAAAACAAGTTTTATTTCCCTCTAATCTCTGCACACAAATAGCTGAATGCCGGGCTGCCTGCTCAGGAATTCCCTCCTGCCGCAAAACAGCTCCGCAACGTTAAATATAACAAAACAGAGTGCCTTATTCAATCCGCAGAGGACGGCTTAAATGCACGCAGATGCCCTGCATGAGGCCATTCCGGCATCTTTGACACAGGGTTCCGGATCGGACCTTCGGGCCGGGGTTTAACCGTGCCCGTTATGCTATAATGTTTGTACTTATTCATTGTGTGCCTTTTCGGAGGATACGTTGAGAGAAATCCTTCAACAAGTCGTTCAGTCATCCGATTTCAGATGCGGGAGCAGGATCGTGTGGGGAGTCCTCACCGATTTTTCCACATATGGCGAATGGTATGGATGGCCGGAGCACGCGACTCCTATGCCCCGCACCGGGGAGACCGAGCTCAGGATCGGTTCCAGGCTCAGGTTCCATCACTTTGCCTCTACAAAGGTAGTGACGGAGCTCGTCCCCGAGTCAAGGCTCACCATCTCGGATGAGATGGTGGAGGAGGATTTCCTCCTGGAAGACAGCCCGGTGGGCTGCCGCCTCACAATAACCATCTCCCTTCTAAGCGAAAGGTCTCCGATAGCTGACAAGCTCAACGCAAACGCCCTCGAAATGCTGAGGGGCATAAAAAGCATAGCCTACTCGAGGGAAGCCTCGGAAAAGAAATCCGGACAGAAGAAGAAAAAGGGCTCTGCGCTCGGAAAGCTGTTCAGGAAGATAATCAGGACGGGGCCTGCAGATGATTCCGCAGGCGAGCACAGCGACATCATATCGGTTGAACCCGGAAGGCTGATCATAGGGGCCGTATGCCTCATATTCCTGTTTGCCGAATGTGCAGCAGTATCCGGCATCAGCATGCCGGACGAGATACCCTCTTCCGGGGTTTCGCCATATGAGAGCCCGAAGATAGAACCGTCATACATATCGGAGATAGAGTTCGACTGGAGCAAAGACAGGCTTGAGACCGAGCTCGACTGCATAGGCACGTATTCCGAGATAATCGGGGAATACATCTACGAATCCAGCGGGACTGACGGAGGATCCGGGGTCTTGTATGTTTCATACGACTCGTACGGGTACGTCAGGAGATATGCCTATGTGGACCAGGAAATATCCCAGGAGGATTTTTCTTCCGGGATCCAGTCCCTCGACGGGCTAAGCTCAGGCATGAGCGTGGAGGAAGTGGCAGGGCTCGTCGGCGAGGAGCCGAGCGGATACGTCATAAACCGCAGCGGGGCCAAGACCATCTTTTTCGGCTTCCTTTCTTCGGATGCAGGGACAATATTCAGCCCTTCCCTTCACGCAGAGCTCAATGTGAATCTCAACTCCACCTCGGGATATGCGGGCTACCAGTACTTCTGGAAATACGGTTCCGACAACCCCCTCACCGAAATGCCCGGCGCCGCAAAAGCCCAGGAGAATTCACAGAGCGAGTACCTCAACGACAGATATGCATTCGAAAAGGTATTCATACTCTACGGCCTCGATCCATCACAGTGCTCCGTACTGCTCGGGGCAGGCGCAGAGACAAGGGAAGACGAGATGGAATACCAGGTTTCAAATCCGTCCGGGACGGAGGATTATCCGAGATACGAATATGACATCCTCTTCCGTGGGGGAACAGCTGACACAATACTGTTCACGAACACCAAGCTTGCCACAAATGAACACGACGTCACAAGCGGCATCGACGCAGAAGCGCTCAGTTCGTGCACCTCTCTCGGGGAAGCGGAAAATGTCCTCGGCATACTTCCTTCCAGGGTTGCATGCGATGCTGACCGGGCAATCCTCTACTACGGAACCGTTTTGGAAGACGGACAGTATCCTCTCAGCATATCTATTTCAAGAGAAACTCTCGGGATATTGGAAATCAACTATTCAGAAAGCGATCAGTAACCATATAAATGTCCTATCCAAAAACACTGGAGAGAATTGAATATTACAGACAGGACATAGATGCCGTATGGGCGAGAATGTCCACAATAAAGAGGCTGCTGGCCCTGATGCCTGATGTCACGGCAGTTTCCGACTCCGGCGAGAGCGGAGTCCTCTCATACAGGGGCTCCGAGTATACTTGTGAGATAACCAGGTACAACATCAGGCTCAAAGGCAGGGTCGCGGCCGGGTTAAGGCTTTCCAGGGCAGGGAGCGGCTGCATGGTCCACATCGCAGTGGTGGATTTTGACGGGTCAAGCCTTCCTGCCGCGGGCCATGCGGCGGATGTGTTCGTCATCAACCTGGACAGCTCGATGAGGATGAACCAGTGCATCCAGGTTCCCGCAGAGAGCTCTGATTCAGCCCTGGCAGAAGCCTCTGGAGCCTCCTCCATGGAATCCGGTTCCAAGGGTAAAATTTCACGGCCAAAAGCGGATGCAGCAGGCACCGCAGAAGCCGGGGCAGGCCCTTCTGCCAGGAAGAAAGTGGAGCACCGTTCACATGCGGATGAGACGGTGCCTGTCAGCAGGGACAGGAAGCGCCGGAAAAATGTGCCGGTCTTCATACTGATAATACTTATAGCGGCAGTTGTGGGCGTCTACTGGGGGATTTTCTCTTCACTCTCAGGTCCGAAGTCCTCCTCGAGCTATTCCCAAGGAGCAGACCTTGACCTCGCCG
>JBMNPE010000046.1:0-12427 GCA_050943435.1 Oscillospiraceae bacterium
CGAAGTGGAGATAGAGTGCAGGGACGATCTCACTGTCGAAGTAAAGGGAGGAAAGGCGGTATTCAATTTCACGGGAATGCCTCCTGCCGATTACCCCGACATCCCGGAAGCAGAAGCAGAAAACAGCATGTCGCTCTCAGGACAGGATCTGAGGGAAATGGTCGGAAGGACAATTTATGCTGCAGCACAGTCAGACCAGAGGCCTGTGCACACAGGAATAAAATTCTTCCTCTCCCTGAACCAGCTGACAATGGTGGCTGTAGACGGATACAGACTTGCCGTAGCCAACAAGAAGATAATCAACACCGACGAGAGGAGCTTTGTAGTGCCTGCAAGGACGCTCAACGAAGTTGTGCAGCTGATAGGAACAAGCGACAAGGAAGTCCAGATCACTACGGCCCGCAGGTACGGGGTATTCTCAATGGAAGGATATACCGTTCTCACCAGGCTTCTGGAAGGCGAATTCATTGATTACAAGCGCTCCATCCCCGAAGGGTGGAAGACAAGGGTTCTTGTAAACACGGCACAGCTGGAAGACTGCGTGGAGAGGGCATCCCTTCTTATAACAGACAGATTCAAGAGCCCGATAAGACTCAAGATCGAGGACAAGAAAGCCACTGTAAGCTGCAGGACATCCCTTGGAAATGCATTTGATGAACTGGCAGTCGAGCAGGAAGGCGACGACGTCGAGATAGGATTCAACGCGAGATATCTGCTCGATGCCCTCAAGAACAGCGGAAGCGACGAGGTCTGGTTTGAGATGAACGGACCGACATCCCCGATGAAGGTGCTGCCGAAGGACGGGGATGCATTCCTGTTCCTTGTTCTGCCGGTGAGAATCAGGACTGCATGATATGCGGATAATCCGCCACGAAATAACCAATTTCAGGAATATAGCCCATGCAGACCTGGAACTTTCGGAAACAGTCAATATCTTCTACGGGATAAACGGCGAGGGAAAGACAAACTTTCTGGAGAGCATGTATCTGCTGTCCGGCGCAAAGTCATTCAGGAAGAGCTCCGACAGGGACCTCATAAAAGATGACACCGAGGCAGCTCTGATAAATACGCGCTTTTTCGGGTTCGGACGGGAACAGACGGAAAAGCTTTCAATAAGTTCCGGCGGGAGAACAGTCTCCCTCAACAGGGGGCAGGAGGAGCCTGCCTCAAGAATGGCGGGAAAGTTCCTGTGCTCTGTCTTCTCTCCGGAGCATCTGAGCCTTGTCAAAGGGTCTCCGAACCTCAGGAGAAAGTTTCTGGATTCCCTTCTCTGCCAGATTTATCCGGGTTATATAGCGACAATGAGGCTGTATTCGAGGCTCGTCATACAGAAAAATGCACTTCTCAAGGATGTGAAGACTGTTCCAGCGGCATATGACATGATGGAGGTCTTCGACAGCCAGCTGGCTTCCGAGGGGACAAAAATAACAAAGGCAAGGGCCATGCTGTGCACAGAGCTCCTCGACAAGTTCAAGGAGCACTACAGGACGATCTCCTCAGGAAGAGAGGAAGTAAGCTTTTCATACAGGTCGACCCTCTTTCCAAACGGGGAGGACATCACGGAGGAGAATGCGCTGTCCGGAATTAAAGCCGGGCTTGCAGACGACATAAGGACTGGAATTTTCAGGATAGGGCCACACAGGGATGACATTCTGATGACTATAGACGGCAGGGATATGAGGATATATGCGTCACAGGGCCAGCAGAGAAGCACAGTACTTGCTCTCAAAATGACCGAAGCAGACTACATTGAAAAGAAGACCGGGGAAAAACCAATCCTTCTGCTGGACGACGTAATGTCGGAACTGGACAGCTCGAGGCAGGACAGGATGATAGACATGATGGAGGGCACGCAGACGGTTATGACCTGCTGCGATCCCGGGTCCATTAAGGAAAGGACTGGGGCAAGAATGTTCCATGTTGAAGCCGGGGAGGCGACAGCATGTACATGAATATATGCGGAGTGTCCGTCAGGGACAGCGAACTTCTGGGAATCTTTGACATGGATGCCGTCACAGTCGGCAGAAAAACCATGGGACTCCTCAAGAGAGCTGGGGAACAGGGCACTATTTCAAATGAGGCGAATGACCTGCCCAAGAGCTTCGTGCTGTGCACGGGGCCGAGGGAAGTAGTCCTGTCGGGAGCAACGACCAGGATACTCAGAAAGAGATAACAGCGAGAAACGGGGATACAGAATGGAAGAAAAGAACGAAAACAAATACGATGCATCGGAAATACAGGTCCTGGAGGGTCTCGAGGCAGTAAGAAAGAGGCCCGGCATGTATATTGGCAGCACCGGGCCCGCCGGGCTCCACCACCTTGTGTACGAGATAGTGGACAACTCGATAGACGAGGCCCTCGCAGGGTACTGCACCGATATAGACATAGTAATTGACAAGGACAATGTCATTTCAGTTTCTGACAACGGGAGAGGCATTCCTGTCGGTCCGGAGAAGAAGACCGGAAAACCGGCGGCGACAGTGGTCTATACCGTGCTCCATGCCGGAGGAAAGTTCGGAGGCGGAGGATACCACTTTTCCGGGGGACTCCACGGCGTCGGCGCTTCTGTAGTCAATGCACTTTCTTCGTGGCTTGAGCTCACCGTCTATGTGGACGGGAAAGAGTACAGGCAGAAATTTAAGAGGGGCAAGCCCGAAACCGACCTTGTCTGCGTCGGAGATACGGACAAGAGAGGGACATATGTGAGGTTCAGGGCCGACGACGAGATCTTCGAGACGACCGACTATTCATATGATGTCCTCCTCGAGAGGCTCAGGGAGCAGGCATTCCTCAACGCCGGCATCAAGATCAGCATCACTGACAACCGCCAGGATCCACCCGTGAGCGAGACCATGAAATACGACGGCGGAATCAAGAGCTTTGTCGAATACGAGAACAAAAAGAGGGCAGCCAACGTAATCCACTCCGAGGTCATATATTTCAAGACCAAAAATGAAGACGATTCAAACGAGGCTGAGGTCGCGCTGCAGTACAACGACAGCTACAACGAGGTCATCCTGAGCTTTGCGAACAACATAAGGACCGTAGACGGCGGAACCCATGAGCAGGGCTTCAAGAACGCCCTCACAAGGGCATTCAACGACTACGGCAGAAAGCACGGGCTGCTCAAGGACCAGGACAAGAACCTCACCGGGGACGACGTGAGGGAAGGCCTCACGGCAGTCATCTCCGTAAAGCTGCAGGAAGCGGAATTCGAGGGGCAGACCAAGGGAAAGCTCGGCAATACAGCGATGAGGCCGATGGTGGAGAATCTCGTGTACAGCAAGCTTTCCGACTATCTTGAGGAGCATCCGCAGGACGCAAGGACGATTTTTGAGAAGACCCTCGGCGCAGCAAGGGCAAGGGAAGCCGCGAGAAGGGCGAGGGACCTCACGAGAAGAAAGTCCGCCCTTGAATCAGCCTCTCTCCCCGGCAAACTTGCCGACTGCTCCAGCAGCGAGAGGGACATCACAGAAATATACATCGTCGAGGGAGATTCCGCAGGCGGCTCAGCCAAGACAGGGCGGGACAGGAGGTACCAGGCGATACTGCCTCTCTGGGGCAAGATGCTCAACGTGGAGAAATCCCGCGAGGACAAGGTCTACAACAATGACAAGCTCCAGCCCGTAATCACGGCACTGGGCTGCGGCATAGGCGAGGACTTTGACATTGACAAGCTGAGATACGGAAAAGTGATAATAATGGCCGATGCCGATGTTGACGGTTCCCACATCAGGACCCTCATGCTCACGTTCTTCTTCCGGTTCATGAGGCCTCTCATAAAGGAAGGGCATGTGTTCCTCGCAAATCCCCCGCTATACAGGGTTACAAAGGGCCAGACGATAAGATACGCGTATTCGGACAAGGAGCGCGACGACCTGGTCGAGCAGATGGGTACGGGATGCAAGATCAACAGGTATAAGGGCCTCGGCGAGATGAACCCCGAACAGCTATGGGAGACGACAATGAACCCCGAGAACAGGACTCTCATCAGGATCGACATGGAGGACGCCGCAAAGGCCGACGAAGTTTTCACCGTCCTCATGGGAGACAAGGTGCCCCCGAGGCGGGAATTCATCGAAAAGAACGCAAAGTACGTACAGAACCTCGATATCTAACGGAGATGGCATTGAAAAATGATTGAAGAAGGATCAACTAATTCACTGTATACAGAGGGCAAGATAGTCGACGTCGACATCGAGCCCATGATGAAGAACAGCTTCCTCGACTATTCGATGTCAGTCATCGTCTCGAGGGCTCTGCCTGACGTCCGCGACGGGCTCAAGCCGGTCCACCGCAGGATTCTATATACAATGGGCGAAAAAGGGCTTACACATGACAAGCCATACCACAAATCCGCGGATACCGTAGGTGCGGTTCTCGCGTCATACCATCCTCACGGCGACGCGTCAGTCTACGACGCAATGGTGAGGCTCGCCCAGGATTTCTCAATGAGATATCCGCTCGTCGACCCGCAGGGGAACTTCGGGTCAGTCGACGGCGACCCTGCAGCTGCATACAGGTACACAGAAGCCAGAATGAGCGCTCTTGCAGAGTACATGCTCAAGGATATAGACAAGGAAACAGTGGACTTCATTCCGAACTACGACGGAAGGATGCTCGAACCCACGGTGCTGCCATCAAGGGTGCCGCAGCTTCTGATGAACGGCTCTACCGGCATCGCCGTCGGAATGGCCACAAATATACCTCCTCACAACCTGAACGAGCTTATCGACGGGATCGACTACCTGATTGACAACCCGGACTGCGACCCGCTGGACCTCTGCAAGTATATCAAGGGGCCTGATTTCCCGACCGGCGGAATAATTATGGGAAGATCCGGGATAAGATCTGCATATGCCACAGGCAGGGGCAGGATAATCCTGAGGGGCCGTGCCGAAATCGAGGAAAACGGCAGCAGCTACAGGATAATAGTCACCGAGATACCATATATGGTCAACAAGGCCAGGCTGATAGAAAGCATTGCAAACCTGGTCAAGGACAAGAGGATAGAGGGGATAAGAGACCTACGCGACGAATCAGACCGCGAGGGAATGAGGATAGTTGTAGAGCTCAAGAGGGACGCAAATCCGCAGATTGTCCTGAACCAGCTCTATCAGTACACACAGCTTCAGGACACTGTGGGTGTGATCATGCTCGCAATAAAGGACGGCGAGCCCAAGATCATGAATCTCAAGGAGATGCTCTCCGCCTATCTGGAGTTCCAGGAAGAGGTCGTGAGGCGCAAGACTGAGTACGAGCTCAAAAAGGCATCCGACAGGGCCCACATCCTGGACGGCCTCAAGAAGGCCGTCGATATAGTCGATGACATCATCGCCACGATCAGGGCCTGCAAGGGAGGAGTTGCCGAGGCCAAGCAGGCAATCATGGAGAAGTTCGGGTTCGATGACCCGCAGGCTTCCGCCATCGTGGCATTCAGACTAGGACAGCTGGCCGGGCTCGAGATTCTTAAAATCGAGAACGAGCTCGCCGAACTCAAGGAAAAAATCGCAGACTACAAGGACATTCTCTCCAACAAGTCTCATCTGACGAATATCATCAAGCAGGACCTCGAGGAGGCCAGGCAGAAGTTCGGGGACGAGAGAAAGACCGAAATAGCTCCCGTAGAGGGCGAACTCGACATAGAGGACCTCATACCGAATGAGACGTGCATGATAACGGCTACACATTCCGGCTACTTCAAACGCCAGTCTGCCGCTGAGTACAGGAGCCAGAAGCGCGGCGGACGTGGAATCAGCGGACTCTCGAGAAAGGATGAGGACTTCGTCGAAGACCTGTTTGTCTGCTCTTCCCACGACTATCTGATGTTTGTCACATCCTTCGGACGCGTCTACAGGATCAAGGCCTATGAGATAGCCGAGGGCTCCAGAGGAGCAAGGGGAATAAACATTGTGAACATTATTCCGCTGATTCCGGGAGAAGTTGTGCACAGCACGATTCGCGTGGGTGAAGAAGACAGCGGAAAGTACCTTGTTATGGTAACGAGGAAGGGCGTCATCAAGCGCACCCCGCTCGACAAGTTCTCCAATATAAGGAAGACGGGAATTATCGGAATAACCCTCGATGAAGGCGACGAAGTGGCGTGGACGAGGCTCACCAGCGGAAACGACGACCTCATCATCGCGACCTCCGGGGGAATGGCGATCAGGTTCAATGAAAATGACGTGAGGCCCATGGGAAGGAATGCGAGAGGCGTCAAGGCCATCACCCTGAAGCCCGGTCAGGTCGTCGTCGGCATGTCCGTAGCGGGAGACAGCGGGAAGCTTCTCACTGTTACCGAGAACGGAAAGGGCAGGCTCACCGATATAAGCGAGTATCACGTGCAGAAGAGAGGCGGACTCGGAAACAAGAATTACGACTGCGAGGCAAAGGGAACCCAGATCGCCGGAGTAAAGGTTGTCAACGAGGATACCGACGACGTGATAATGATAAGCGAGACAGGGATAATAATCAGGATGCATGCCTCTGACATCGCAACCCAGTCCAGATACGGCGGAGGCGTCAACGTCATGAGGCTCGGAGAGGGCGACAAGGTTGTCACCGTTGCAAAGACCGAGAGGGATGATCTTGAGGATGATTCCGACGAAGGCGATGTTCCCGTAAACCCTGAATCCGGAGAAGACATCGAGGATTCCCTCGAAAAGGAACTCTCTGAAAAGGGAATTAAGGACGAAGATTAAGCCTGGAAAACAAGCCCGGAAGGCAGAAAGAAGAGCCATGGAATTCAGATTCCATGGCTCTCATTCTGTTGATAAAACTATGTCTTATTCCGAAAGATCCTGGACGTAAAGCGTCCTTACCTCGTCCTCCGGCTTCTTGTCCCTCTGCTCGAAGAACTTTGTAGCCACCTGCGGGAACAGGGCATAGCTGAGGACATCCTCTTCTGATTTCGCCCACTTCTTTGATTCCTCGCGGTACTTCGGAAGCTCTGGCTCAATCAGGTCTGCCGGGCGGCATTCGATGAGAGGAGTGTCTCCGAGGGCTTTCTTGCGGACCTCTTCGTTGACCTCTCCAGGAAGTTTGCCGTATTCGCCGCGGAGAAGGCCCTTGGACTCCTTCGTTATCATCTTGTAGCGCTCTCCGGTCAGAACGTTCAGAACGGCCTGCGTTCCGACTATCTGGCTGGTAGGAGTGACAAGCGGAGGATATCCGAAGTCTTTTCTGACGCGCGGGACCTCTGCGAGAACCTCATCATACCTGTCCTCGGCGTTCTGCTTCTTTAGCTGTGAAATCAGGTTGCTGAGCATTCCGCCAGGCACCTGGTAGAGAAGGGTTCTGACGTCGACCTTGAGAACCTTCGGATCGAGGAATCCGTCTTTCTGAAGCCTAGCGGCAACAGGACGGAAGTATTCCGCGGCCTTGTTGATCTTGTTGAGATCGAGTCCTGAATCCCTGTCGGTTCCCTGCAGGGAAGCGACAATCGACTCAGTTGCAGGCTGGGATGTTCCGCTGCCCAGAGGAGACAGAGCGCAGTCGATGATGTCGACCCCGGCCTCAACGGCCTTGAGCAGAACCATATCTCCGGTTCCTGTTGTGTTATGGGTGTGGAGGTGGATCGGAACTCCTACGCGCTGCTTCAGCTTCTTGACAAGGCTGTAGGCCTCGTAAGGCAGGAGAAGGTTTGCCATGTCCTTGATGCAGATGGAGTCGGCTCCCATTTCCTCGAGCTTCATTGCCATCTCGACGAAGTATTCCTCGTTGTGGACAGGGCTCTTGGTGTAGCTCATGGTCGCCTCTACCCAGCCGCCGTAGTGCTTTACGCTCTCTATGGACTTCTGGAGGTTCCTGATGTCGTTGAGGGCATCGAAGATCCTGACGACATCGATTCCGTTTTCGATGGATTTCTTGCAGAATTCCTCTACAACGTCATCTGCATAGTGCTTGTATCCGAGAAGGTTCTGTCCGCGCAGCAGCATCTGCAGCTTGGTGTGGGGAAGGGCCTTGCGCAGAGCGCGGAGCCTTTCCCACGGGTCCTCGTTGAGGAACCTCATGCAGACGTCGAATGTTGCGCCGCCCCAGCATTCCAGGGACCAGTATCCTATGGAATCAAGTGTCTCGCACGCGGGAAGCATCTCATCGAGCCTCATCCTCGTGGCGGCCTGGGACTGGTGTGCGTCTCTCAGGATAGTATCAGTGATAAGTACGGGTTTTTTATTGTCAGCCATTTTACATTGCCTTTCATCCAAGCATGGAGATCAGGATACCGGCAGCAATAGCCGTTCCGATGACTCCGGATACATTCGGACCCATTGCATGCATGAGCAGGAAGTTGGAAGGATTGTCTTTCTGTCCGACATTCTGCGAAACACGCGCGGCCATAGGAACAGCCGAAACGCCTGCGGAACCGATGAGCGGATTGAGCTTTCTTCCCTCCGGAATGAACAGGTTGAGGAACTTCGCAAGAAGCACGCCGCCTGCAGTGCCGCATCCGAAAGCCACGACGCCGACGATAAGTATCTTGATGGTATCCCAGGAAAGGAACGAATTCGCAGTGGCTGTAACGCCGACGGAGAGTCCGAGGAATATCGTAGTGATATTGCAGAGCTCGTTCTGAACGGTCTTGTTGAGTCTGTCGACGACTCCGCTCTCCCTGAACAGGTTGCCGAGCATGAGGCATCCGATGAGGAGTGCGGCCGAAGGAACAAGGAATCCTACGAAAATTGTCACGACGAACGGGAAGATTATCTTCTCGGTCTTGGAGACCGGGCGGAGCTCCTTCATTACGATGGAGCGCTCTTTATGAGTGGTCAGGGCCTTCATGATAGGAGGCTGTATGACAGGAACCAGCGCCATATACGAATATGCAGCAACGGCTATCGGCCCCAGAAGTTCAGGCGCGAGCTTGCTCGCGGTGAATATTGCCGTGGGTCCGTCTGCACCTCCGATGATCCCGATGGCTCCGGACTGGGCCTGGGTGAATCCCATGAGGTTGCAGACCTCAAACGTGATGAAGATTCCTATCTGGGCCGCAGCTCCGAGGATAAGGCTTATCGGGTTTGCGATAAGAGGTCCAAAGTCTGTCATTGCCCCTACGCCTATGAATATGAGGCACGGGAATATCTCGAATTTAACTCCGAGATAGAGGATGTCGAACATGCTTATTCCGGAAGGACCTGCAAAAGCGGACCAGTCGATCGTTCCGTTTGCAAAGATTTCTTCGTGAAAAGCATTCCCACCAGGAATGTTGGTGAGCAGCATGCCGAATGCAATCGGCAGAAGCAGCAGCGGTTCATACTTCTTCTTGATGGCGAGATACATGAGCACCAGTGAGATCAGAATCATCACCAGGCACTTCCAGTCCTCGCTGACAAGAGAAAATCCCGTTGACTGCCAGAAATCAGAAAATACCTGTCCCATACTGCATTACTCCAGATTGCAGAGGGGAGAACCGGTCTCGACAGTGGAATTAGCGGAGACAAAGACCTCCGTGACTTTTCCATCGTGAGGAGCAGGGATTTCGTTCTCCATCTTCATTGCTTCAAGGACCATGAGCGTATCTCCGGCCTTGACCTGCTGTCCTACTTTGACGGCTACGGAAAGGATGGTTCCGGGCATCGGGGCCTTCACGGTATTGGCGCCGGCGGCAGCCTTCGGTGCAGCGGCAGGAGCTGCTTCCTGCTTGGGCTCGGCCTTAGGTGCGGCGCTCTTGGCTTCGTCTGCTGAGATCTGCTCGATCTCTATCTCGTAATCTGTTCCGTTGACATTGACCTTGTACTTTTTCATCGTAATTTTCTCCCTAATCCTAATAATCTCGATTTTCTGATTATTTCTGCTTGAATGAAAGAATGCGGATCGCCGAAACGTCCGTCCCGAGATCCTCGGCGATAGCTGCAGAAACCGCGGCTATGACCTCTCCGCGATTTTCAAGCTTTGCCGGAACCGGGGCCTCTGCAGGGGCGGCTGAACCTGACGGAACTGCCGGCGCTGCTGAATCTTTCCTTATGGCGCGGATTATCAGGCTCATCAGCTTCACGACGAAGATCATGATCAGCAGAGAGACAAAGACGACACCGATGCCAAGAAGGATTACCTGACCGTTGCTCAAGATGACACTCCTTTCCTGCGTTTGAAGGCAAAAAATTTCCAATTTGGAAAATAAAAAAACACTTTCAGCGGCAGCATTTTATGGCTGCGCGCTTTTTGAAAAATAATAGCATAATAAGCATGTTCAGTCAACGAAGCAGGGAGCCGGTTTTTCCTGTTTTAAAGCCATTCTGCGTGTATCGGGGCGGTTAAATTCCGGCAGCCCCCGGGACACAGAAAAAGACCCGCAGATGTGCTGCGGGTCTCTGTGCTGTCCGGAATCAAACCGTAAAGCCTGTGATTATTTTCTGCGGGGATTCTTGACTTCCGCCTGCGCTGCCGCGAGCCTTGCGATAGGCACGCGGAAAGGAGAGCAGGAAACGTAATCTACGCCGACGTTGTGGAAGAATTCGATGGAAGCCGGATCTCCTCCGTGCTCCCCGCAGACGCCGATGTGAAGATTCGGGTTGGACGCCCTTCCGTTTTCAACAGCCATCTTCACCAGCTTGCCGACGCCCTTCTGGTCGAATCTTGCAAACGGATCGGACTCGTAGATCTTGTGCTCGTAGTAAGCCGGCAGGAACTTGCTGGCGTCATCGCGCGAGAACCCGAATGTCATCTGCGTGAGGTCGTTGGTGCCGAAGCTGAAGAAGTCAGCCTCGGTGGCTATTTCATCCGCAGTAAGTGCTGCGCGCGGAATCTCGATCATGGTGCCGACCTGATACTTCATGTCAACTCCGGCATCCTTGATGATCTTGTCGGCCGTCTCGGTGATTATTCCCTTGACGTACTTGAGCTCCTTGATCTCTCCGATGAGAGGAATCATGATCTGGGGAACTATCTCTATGCCTGTCTCCTTGGAGACGTTGATTGCAGCCTGGATGATGGCCGTTGTCTGCATCTCGGCTATCTCAGGATACTGGACATCGAGACGGCATCCGCGGAAGCCCATCATCGGGTTGAACTCGTGCAGGTTGGTGATAACGGCATTGATCTCGTCGACACTCATGTTCATGTCATCTGCAAGGGCCTTGATGTCATCGGGATCCTTCGGGAGGAACTCGTGGAGAGGCGGATCAAGCAGCCTTATGGTGACAGGCTTGCCGTTCATTGCCTTGTAGAGTCCTTCGAAGTCGCCGCGCTGCATCGGGAGCAGCTTGTCGAGGGCTGCCTTGCGCTGCTCAACCGTCTTGCTGACGATCATCTCGCGCATTGCCTTGATCCTCTCGCCGTCGAAGAACATGTGCTCTGTGCGGCAGAGTCCGATTCCCTCGGCTCCGAACTTGAATGCCTGTGCTGCATCCCTCGGGGTGTCGGCATTGGTCCTTACTCCGACCGTGCGGATGCTGTCGGCCCAGTTCATGAAGCGCTCGAAATTTCCGGATATTGAAGCCGGGACTGTCGGAATGGCTTCGAGATATACGTTTCCTGTGGAACCGTCTATGGAGATGTAGTCTCCGCGATTTACTCTCTTTCCTCCGAGCTCCAGCCAGCCCTCTTCCTCATTGATCCTGGCGGCGCTGCATCCTGATACGCAGCATGCTCCCATTCCACGGGCAACAACAGCCGCATGGGAGGTCATTCCTCCTCTTATCGTCAGGATTCCTTCGGAAATGTGCATTCCCTCGATGTCCTCAGGAGAGGTCTCGAGTCTTGCGAGGACAACCTTGTGGCCGTTCTTGACCCATTCTGCGGCCTCATCTGCAGAGAACACGAGCTGTCCGCAGGCAGCGCCGGGGGATGCGGGAAGTCCGGATCCATCCGGGGTGATCTTCTTGAGGGCATCTGGATCAAACTGAGGATGGAGCAGTGAATCGAGCTGCTTGGGCTCGACCATCATCACGGCCTGACGCTCGTTGATCATTCCCTCGTCTACCATGTCGCATGCGATCTTGAGAGCGGCTGTTGCAGTGCGCTTGCCGTTTCTGGTCTGCAGCATGTAGAGTTTTCCGTTCTCGATGGTGAACTCCATGTCCTGCATGTCGTGATAGTGGTTCTCGAGGTTCTTGGCTATGGTTGCGAACTGATTGTAGACTTCAGGCATGTCGTTCTGGAGCTGGGAAATGCTTGCAGGAGTCCTGATTCCTGCGACGACGTCCTCGCCCTGTGCATTGATGAGGTATTCGCCGAAGAGCTTCTTTTCGCCCGTCGCCGGGTTTCTGGTGAAGGCAACGCCTGTCCCTGACTTCTCGTTGAGGTTTCCGAATACCATCGGCATTACCGTGACAGCGGTGCCCCAGTCGCCCGGGATGTCGTTCATCTTGCGGTAGTAGATGGCCCTCTCGTTGTTCCAGGAGCGGAAGACTGCCTTGATTGCTCCCATGAGCTGAACCTTCGGGTCCTGCGGGAAGTCCTCGCCGAGCTCAGCCTTGTAGAAGGCCTT
>JBMNPE010000047.1:0-12085 GCA_050943435.1 Oscillospiraceae bacterium
ATGGTGTAGTTCTGCTTGGCAAAGCCCTGGTAGGCGTTCTGTATGGACGCCATGAACAACAGCGGGGCCTCTACTACGACAATCGACGGCGAATACTACGGATGGTCATATGTGGCATGCGGCATCTACGGCACATGGAAAGAGGGCACCAGCAGCGACGTAATAAGCGACATCAAAATCTACGACACTAACGAAGATTCATCTTCCGGAATCGTCGCTCAGCTCAGGGCTACATCCTCTTCCCCGGAAATACTCAATGGAACCGGATCGATAAGCCCGTCACAGGTTGACGGCGGGGAGTCATTTACAATCTCAGGGCTCATCGACAACGCCAACTGGGACTGGAACCCCATCCAGGAGCCGGTGCTCTACATATTCATGCCGGACGGCTTCACCTATGAAGACCTCCAGGTCACAAATGCCACACTGAGCGATCCCGTGGACCTCGGAAGCTTCGAGTACGACGGATTGAATGTGGAAGTGTACAAGTACACTCTCGACATCGGCGAAGAAACAAGGGGAGTATACCAGCCTGATTTCACAAACAAGTACATGTCAGTGTCCATGACAGTCAATACAAGCAAGAGATCCAGGACCGGAACCTATCACATCAATGATTTCCTCGGCTTCAGCACTGAGGATTTCGAGGATATTGGCGCGGTCATCAAGGCTGACCACTGGTACCATTCGAACTGGAACACTTCCAAATATACGGATGCCGTCAACAGCAGCTCCATAGCCGACGAAGTGAACTATGGCGAAACCATGGTCTCGCTCTCCGAAAGCACCGGAGTGGCAGTGAAGCAGGGGTACGAGATTACTGCGAAGGCGTCGTTCTCAGTGACAAACGCTGAGACGGGCGAAACCGTGGATTATGTCTATGACAACTCTACGGAAGAGACCAAAGAAAACACCACCGCCAAAGTGAACAAAGGAGACACCGTCCAGCTCAAGATAGACGTAAAGAACAACGCAGAGACATATCTCGACCACTGCACACTTTTTGTTCCGTTGATGAACGAAGGCGACGACTTCGGGACCGGATTCATGCCGGAGGGGGCAAACGGCTTCAACATGCAGCTCCAGAGCGTGACTGCTCCTGATTCGTTCGAAGTCCAGTACATCAAATTCAACAGCGGCGTGAGCTATTCGGTAAACGAGGTCCCGCAGGCCTCGGATTACGAGATCGTGACGGATCCATCGGAGGCCGACATGGTGATGCTCGTATCCACCAGCGCAATCGCAGACGGCTACACCGGAACAGTAACGCTCACATTCATCGCCGGCAACGACCTGACGTCGGACGATGCCGGAGCGGTAAATGTAATCACGCCGATGCTCGATTACGACATTAACGGGAACACTTCGACACAGACCAAAGAGGCGGCAGCTGTCACCTTTACCGGCATTGACGACACAGTGAGCTACACCTCTGTGTCAGCGGATACGCCTGTGTCAAAGCAGATAACAAATGACACCCCTGCGGAGAGTTCGGAATTCGTCTTTGATCTGACAGCCGACAGCGATTCGAGCACTCTGCCTGACGGCATGACTAATATGCCGATGCCAGGGGGCACTGATTCCGTGCAGACGGTTACTGTGAGCATTACTGGGGCAGGGAGCACAGAATTCGGAGACATAACATTTGCTCTGCCCGGCACTTATGTCTATTCTGTCACAGAGGAAAATACCGGCATTGAAGGATATACATACGACACTTCAACTTATTCATTGAAATTTGTGGTCACTGCCGACGAGAATGGAGTTCTCAGCTATACGCGCACAATCACAAAGGACGGGAGTTCAGCTGACGAAGTTGTGTTCACAAATTCCTATGAGAGCAGCAGCCAGAATGTCATAAGGACCGGCGACAGCAGTTCTCCGGCAGCCTATGCGATTTTAATGGCGGCCGCCGCATGCGGCATTGCCCTGATAATGCGCAGGAAGAAGAACTGAATATACTCCAGCGATGGATAATTAATTCATGCACATGGCAGAACCCGGGCGGGCACAAAGGAGAGCACCATGCTTAAGAAAAAATGGTACTTGATTCTTGTTGTGCTGGCAGCCGCGGCAGTATTCATGGCGTATATATTCATGCCTGCAAAGGTGCTTCTCTTTGCAAAAACTGACGAGGTGCTTTCGGTGCCGTATTCAGGGTATGCGCCTGATGCGAGCAATGAAGACCTCTGCGAAGACACAAGCCTCGTGTATGTTGAGGTCACCCTCCGGGACATAGAGCCGCAGGAGGGCGTCTTTGACTTTTCCGGAATAGAAGAGGAATACCACATAAGGAAGTGGAAGACCATGGGGAAACACATGGTCCTCCGCCTTGTGCTCGACTGCCCCAGTGAAGAAACGCACTGCGACATACCCGACTGGCTTTATGAAAAGACGGGGGACGGCACTTTCTATGACAATGAATACGGGAAGGGGTACTGTCCCGATTATTCCAATCCCGCTCTGATAGAGGCACACAGAGAGGCAGTGGAAGCGCTTGCCTCATGGGCTGAGGAAGACGGATTTGCTGCATATGTGGAAATAGGTTCCCTCGGGCACTGGGGTGAATGGCATATCCTCACAGAGGACGAAAGCCTGCCGGACTTCCCTGATGAGGAAGTGCAGCAGGCCTATGTCGATGCATATACCGATGCCTTTGAGAACGCAAAGCTCCTTATGAGGCGGCCCTTCTCAGTTCTTCCGGAAGGGGCCGGAGTCTACAACGACATGACAGGCGATACGGATGACACGGAAGAATGGCTCTCCTGGATAGAAGATGGAGGCATTTTCGAACAGACCGGGGATGAGCTTCTGGCGGTACCCGTGATCTGGGACTATGCCCCTGTAGGCGGTGAGTTCACAAGCGGAACCCCGATGGAGGATATGATGGGGGATTCCTACAAGACTACTGAGAAGCTGGTCTCAGAGTCCCACATGACATTTATCGGCCCGATGATCCCTGCAGAAGAGGAACTGGACGAGCAGGGCACGGAGAATGCAGAGGACCTCCTCAGGAGCGTAGGACCAAGATACAGGGTGTCCAGGGTAAAGCTCTCCGGAAGCAGTGAGCATTCACAGGTTACCCTCACGATCACCAACGACGGGGTCTGCCCGGTCTACTTTGACTGTGAAAAGCTTGTCCTCTACATAACAAAGGAAGACGGGACTGCCGAGAGGATTGTCACGGATATAGACCTGACAGGAATTTCACAGGGCGATAAGGAAACGATTGAAGCCCAGCTTCCGATGTCATATGACGAGCTGACATCGTGCACAATTGAGGCCGGGATCGAGACAGAAGAGGAAAATGACCGCATGCCGCTTTTCATGTCGGCGGAAAGGCATGACAGCCTGTCTCTAATTTTCGAACCCTGAGAATCTTTGTGATTGACCGTCATCTGTATTGATTGTAAAGCATATCACGTTTACAGCAATGCCGACCCTCTTTTTTAATTCAGAGGATCGGCATAGCTTTATTATTATAAATACAGGGCCTCTGGCAGCTCATTTCTCCTGGTCTGTGTCTTTCACGGACAGGAGGAAGAGGGAGTTTAATACTACAAACACGGATCCGGCATTGTGCACCAGTGCCCCCACGACCGCATTGAGAACCCCGGTTGCTGCAAGCACAGTTGCAACTGCATTGATGCAGAGTGAAATGATGATGTTGGTCTGGATCTTCTTGAGTACTTTCCGGGAAAGATAGATGAGATACGGGACGCGGCTTATGTCGTCCTGCACCAGCACTACATCGGATGATTCTATTGCGACATCCGAACCAATTCCGCCCATTGCTATAGCGGCGTCAGCAGTGCGCAGCGCAACGGCGTCGTTGATGCCGTCCCCGATCATGCACACCCTGCGGCCTTTATCCTGGTATTCCCTGATGACCTTCTGCTTGTCCTCGGGGAGGAGTCCGCTGCGGACATTTGAAACCTTAACCTTGTCGGCAATAGTGCGCGCGGCTGCACTGTTGTCCCCGGTGAGCAGGACTGATTCCACATTGAGGCTGTTAAGCTTCCGGACTGTCGGAGCGGCGCTTTCCCTTATGGTGTCGGAGAGTGCTATCAGCCCAGCTGCCTTTCCGTCGACGGCCAGGAAGACTACTGTGGCTCCGATGTTTCTGTAGTCATCCGTGAGGCTCTCATCGATTTCCACTCCGTTTTCCTTGAGGAACCCGGCCTTTCCGACGAGTAGGGACTTCCCGTGATAACTGGCCGCAATCCCCTTGCCGGGAGTGACAGTGTAATCCGATGCGGGATCACTGACTCCGGCGGCGGCGCAGATTGCCTGGCCTATCGGGTGCTCTGAACGGGCCTCTGTGGCTGCGGCAAGATCCAGGATTTCCTTTTCCGTGAATTCTGGGGACAGTGCCCTGGTTTCCTCTATTCCCAGCTTTCCGTAGGTGAGGGTTCCGGTCTTGTCAAAGGCCACCGTGTCGATAGTGCCGAACCGCTCTAGGGACTCTCCGGACTTGACGATCATTCCATACTTGGAAGCATTGCCGATGCCTGCAGTGATTGCGGTCGGGGTTGCAAGAATAAACGCGCAGGGACATACGACAACCAGCACTGTGACACAGCGCAGGAAGGCGGCATAGGCGTCGGACAGGACGGCCCAGTTGATGAAGAATGTGAGGACAGCGGCCGCAAAGGCTGCTATTACGAGCCATGCCGCCCATTTGTCCGCAAGTTTGACAATCGGCGCCTTGTTATCGTCTGCCTGCTTAGCGAGGTCGATCATCTTCTGCAGAGAACTGTCTGCAGCTCCTGTGGATGAAGTGTATTCAAATACTCCGTTCCTGTTGACGGTCCCGCTTATGACAGAATCGCCGACAGTCTTGTCGACCGGGATGGACTCCCCGGTCATGACAGACTGGTCGACTGCGGTGGTCCCTGAGGTTATTGTGCCGTCAGTCGGTATCGTCTCCCCGGCAAGCACGATTATGGTATCCCCGGGCTTTATGTCCTCTACAGGGATGATCTCTTCTGAGTCCCCGCGGCGGACCCTTGCCATTTTCGGCATCAGCTGGATAAGCTTCTGGATTCCCTTCCTGGCCTTTGCGGACGTATAGTCCTCCAGCGCAGAGCCGATTTCCATGATGAAGGCGACTTCGCCGGCGGCGAAGAATTCCTTTGCTATCAGGGATCCTATCAGGGCGAGGGATACAAGGACATCCGCCGTGATGTCGTGCTCCTTGATCACGGCTTTGACTGCGCCGGCAATAATAGGGATTCCGCAGAGAATGATGGCAATCCATGCCATGTCGATACCCCCGGGCAGCTCTGCCCACCTGCAGAGGCTGACAAGCAGGGCGATCCCGGATATTACGATCCTGACAATGCGGAACTTTGCCTCATCCGTAAACCAGCTTTTGATTCGACTCATGAACAGATCCCTTGCCTTTACAGTAAAATCGGATACAATTTGTTCTAAAAAGAACACTTTGTTCTGCATCTTGATTTTATCCAAGGTGCGAGACCTCAGACAATAATCAGTTTGCGGCATTAGTGCGATATCGAACAAAAGCCGGAATATGTTTCGTATTTAAAACAAGCTGGAGGAAAACTACATGGACCGGAGGCAGCGTAAGACAAGAGAGGCTGTTTTCAGGGCGTTCAGCACCCTGCTTGCAAGGAAGCATTACAGCCGCATTTCAGTGCAGGACATCATTGATGAGGCAGATGTCGGGAGGACGACGTTTTACGCTCATTTCGACACAAAGGAAGACCTTCTCAACCAGATGTGCGAGGACATCTTCAGCCATGTGTTTTCGGCCGTCCGCGAAAGGGAGGCGACACACGATTTTTCGTCGCAGCCCGCAACCCTGTCCAATGAACTGACGCACCTCCTCTATCACCTCAAGGAACAGGAGCAGGACATCTCCAACCTCTTTTCCGGCGAAAGCGGGGACATTTTCCTCAAGTATTTCAAGGAGCAGCTGACCAGGGCTTTCGACGGGATGAAGGAGCTGTTTCCCGAGTCAGTGCCGAGGGAATACGCCGAAAAATTCTATGTGACAGCATTTGCCGAGCTTGTTTCAATATGGGTGGGGAAGGGATTCCGGGAAACGCCGGAGACGATCGTCAGATACTATTTCTGCCTGATTAATTCGAAACAGGCAGAGAGATGATGAATGGGTCAGTCCGCCCGGCCCCTTTCAAAGCTCCTAGGAGAAGAATGGTAATATTCCCTGAAGGCCTTGTAGAAATTGCTGCTGTTGCTGTATCCCAGCATAGCGGCAATTTTTTCTATGCTGAGGTCGGTATTCCTGATGAGAAGCAGGGCTTTCTCCATCCGCTTCTCCAGGAGAATTTCGGAGAAAGTCTTTCCGGTCCTGTCGTGAATATACCGCGACACGTAATTGGGATGGTACCCGAAGCGGGCAGCAAGGCTTTTTAAAGTCACGCTGTCTGAATGGGACTCGATGTACGCCTCCATCTGCATTGAGAGAGGTGCATCATCCGACTGCTCCTCTGCAGATGCCCTGTAGAGCCGCGACAGGTGCATTGTGACGGCCAGCATCATCGGCCTCAGCACCGCCTGCGTCGTATCGTCCCTGCCTGCATATTCAATCAGCATCTGGTAAATGAGAGACCAGATCGGATTGTCCCGGGGGATGTGCAGGCGGATGTATTCGTCCGAAAACCTGTCGGTATGAGGGTCCAGGAAAAAGTGGAACAGCGACGTGTTCTGGGACAGGGGATACAGGTAGTACTGGTAGAAGACGTCCTTTTTTATGTGCAGCCCGATCATGACCACTTCACGGCTGCTGTCGATCCTGAGGGCATAGCCGCTGAAGGGCTGGCCGATGTAGCAGTCGCCCTCATTGAGATGCAGGTGATTGTCGTACTTTGAGCTCAGGACATCGTAGCCGTTCTGGCAGACGAAGTTTATGAAGAAGAAGTCCTGGCGGTGGTATTTCTCGATGTACTTTTTCCCCTTGAAGCAGACAGCCATGATGTCCTCAGACGGGTCTCCAAGCCACTGGGAGATGAGCTCCGTCCTGCCGCCAGTGTTTGTTGGCATGAAGTTCCATGCGAGATTCGGAAACTGTGCTGACAAGTTCTCAACAGCGTCATTGAACCTGTCCTCGTAATCCGGATGGATCATCTGATATTCACCTTCTTCTGAATGCCGGGATGCGGAGCCCGCGTCCATATGCACATCTCAGCCTGATGTTAAAATATACCACTAAATATGTTAATATCAGGCGCTGATTCCCGCAAGCTTCGAATATAGAATTCAAGACGGTGATTCAAAGAAGGAATCGCCGATTTATTGGAACAAAATAATTGCTGAATACACTTACACAGGTGAAAGGAGCAGGAGATGTACTATTTTGATTTCTACATGCCGGCAAAGGTTCTGTTCGGGGCAGGAAAGCTTCAGTCTCTTCACGGGGAAAAGCTTCCGGGAAAGAAGGCGCTGATCGCCACTACGAACGGGACGTCAGTCAAGAAATACGGCTATCTCGATTCCCTTGAGAAGGAGCTCGACAAGGCTGGTGTGGCGTATGTCCTTTTTGATGAGGTCCACCCCAACCCGACCAGCGACAACGTCATGGACGGTGCACGCAGGGCAAAGGAGAACAGGTGCGATTTTGTGATTGCACTGGGCGGAGGTTCAGTCATGGACTGCTCGAAGTGCATTGCCCTTATGATGACGAATGACGGGGATATCTGGGACTACAGTCCCTCTGCAGCTGGCGGCAAGAAGCAGCCAAAGAACTCCGCAGCTCCCATAGTTGCCATCACGACATCGGCGGGAACCGGTTCCGAAGTTGACATGGCTTCTGTAATCACAAATGAAAAGACGAAGGAAAAAACCGGAATTTTCTATCCTTCCATGTTCCCGACGCTGTCGGTCGTGGATTCCAACCTCATGATGAGCGTACCGCCGAAGTTCACAGCATACCAGGGAATGGATGCCTTCTTCCATGCCGCTGAGTCGGTGATAAACAAGAACGAACATCCGATGGGAGAGATGTTCGCCCTTAAAGCCATCGAGCTGATTGCGAAATATCTCCCCATCGCGTACGAGGACGGCTCCAACAGTGAGGCGCGCTCATATGTGGCTCTTGCCAACACTCTCGCGGGCTACTACATGCTCTGCACTTCCCAGCACACGATGGAACACGTCATGGGCGGGTATCACGACGATCTTGTGCATGGCGCAGGGCTCATCATGATATCCCATGCATATTTCGACTTCTTTGCAGAGAGAAAAGCGGCTGAGGAGCCCATGATAAAAATGGCAAAGGCCATGGGCGTTGAGAACCCGTCCTCAGGCAGGGACTTCATCAAGGCACTGGATGATCTCATTGCAGCAGTAGGATGTTCCGACCTTCGCATGAGCGATGCCGGCATTGTCAGGGAGGAGCTCAAGAAGTATCCGAAGCGCGTGCACGAGGTCCTCGGAGGAGATATTACAGCCGACCCGCTCCCGCTTTCCGATGAAGACTATCTGCAGATCTACGAAGAGTCCTATCGCTGATGATGCCTTCTGCAGGATGCAGAGACCAGACTGCATTGGCATTGGTGTCAGACAATCATAACTCGAGCCAATTAATAACCCGGTGGAATGAGCTTAAATGGCTATTCCATCGGGGAATTTTAATGTATCCAGAACCTGGGATCAGTCGGTCTTTTTAGCTTTGTGCTTCTTGGCAGCCTGCATTGCGAGTATCAGGGCAACACCTATAATGCACGCGATGATGCTGAAGTTGGATAGGCTGAGTGGGGCCTGCGGCACGTCCAGCGTTGTCGGACCCATCACGACTGCATAAAGTGAACCGGCCATCATACCGATGATGAAGTAGATCATCTGCGGTCTGTATTTGGAAAGCCCTATCTGTATGAGCTTGACCACGCTTACTGCACCTGCGATAAGACCGAGAATGAAGACCAGGATTGCAGGGAGGCTTGAAAAATTCAGGTGCATGAGCTCCTTGAGTGCGCTCATTATCGGCATGTAGGCACCGAATATGAGGAGCATCGTCGAACCGGAAATGCCCGGGAGGAACATTGCGCTTATCGAAACCATCCCGATGAGGAAGAGCTTTACTGCAAGTCCGAAGGTGAACTTGGACAGGTCCATGGTCGCTGTGGAGCTGCGGGTATTTAAATATGTGATTCCCACGACCAGGAGTATGCCGAGGACAAGGAACAAAAGGCCCTTCTTCCACTGCTTCACGGAATCTTTCTCCTCAATGCACACAACCGGTAGGGCCCCGACTATGAATCCGATGAACAGGGAGCTCACAAAGTGGATGTGCTGTTCAAAGAGGGCATTTAGCGCAAGCACTGCGAGGCACATGCCGATTATCCAGCCTATGCCAAGCCTGAGCAGGTACTTGAGGCCGTCCAGCCTCTCCCTCTTTTTCCCGTAGACCAGCTTGTCGATAGATCCTATGAAGCTGTCGTAAAAGCCCATGATAAAGGCGACCGTGCCTCCGGAAACACCGGGGACGCTGTCTGCCAGTGCCATACAGAATCCGTCTATCGTGTCTATTAACATCAAATCTTCTCCTGAGATTTATTTTTCGGCTGTACCTGATTCCTGCCCTGGTTTTCCACTTGATCATTAGAATCGTAATAGCAGAAGCTAAACAGTCCTGGGAAGAGAGCTAAACAGATTCTAAATTCTTCCGGTACCCTATGCTTCCCTGACCGAAAGTACAGTATACCACTGCATGGATTTTCTTGTTTAAAACAGCCCCGCTGTCATTCCTGAGGGTCTGAGTTGAGGCGGTAACCTGCACCCCAGATTGTCTCGAGAATCCTGGGATTCTTTGGGTTGTCTTCTATCTTTTCCCTTAGCCTGTTGATGTGGACCATCACCGTGGATGTGTCGCCGATGTAGTCGTATCCCCATATTCTTTCCATGAGCTGCTCACGGCTGAAAACGATATTGGGATTCTGAGCCAGGAATTTGAGGAGTTCGAACTCCCGGTTGGCGAGTCGGATCTCACTGTCTCCCTTGAACACGCGCCAGCTGTCCGGCTGGATGCGCAGCCCGCCCACACAGATTTCAGGTGCCGAGCCTGCCTGTGAATCGGGTGAACTTTCCCTGAGCCGGTGGTACTGTCTGAGATTTGCCCTGACCCTTGCGGTCAGTTCCATGGGATCAAACGGCTTTGAAATGTAGTCGTCAGCTCCTCTGTTGAACCCGCGGACTTTGTCCACTGATTCGTTCCTTGCAGTCACCATGAGTATGGGAAGGTCGTACCTGCTGCGGATTTCCTCGCAGATCTCGTATCCGTTCTTCCCGGGAAGCATCAGGTCCAGCAGGACAAGGCTGCACGGGTTCTTCTCCATGTAGCCGAGGATGTTCTCGCCGTCTTTCCTGACATCCGTCTCAAAACCGGCCGACTGCAGATAGGTTTCCTCTATCATGCTGATGTCAGCATCGTCCTCAATTATGAGAATCCTGTCCTTCTTTTCCATCCTCTGTCCTCTCTTCCACAAGCTTAATCTTTACAGCGAGCCCCGTAAAGCCTTCGCAGCGGCTTTCCATATCGGCAGAAACGTGCCCTCCCATGGCTTCGCTGAGGCATTTTACTATGTAGAGCCCGAGTCCGCTCCCGCCCTTTCTGCCGCGGGATTCGTCCGCGCGGTAGAATTCGTCGAAAATGCGGCCGAGCTTGTCTTCCGGCACTCCGGTTCCGTTGTCCTGAAGGATGACCTCCTGCCGGCCGTCCTTGCCCCTCAGCTGCACAAGAATCCTCAGGGGAGAGACTCCCGCGTATTTCATGCTGTTTGAGAGGACGTTGTCCAGAATTCTCTGCAGGATCTCGGGATCGGCCTTGACGGGGCTGAGCATGTCTTCAGGGAAGTCGCACACGAATTCCACACCGGAGTATTCCTGCAGATCTTTCTTTGTCCGGCAGTAGTTTCCCAGATACTGCCTCAGGTCAAGCTCCTGCATGTGCACCGGTATTCCACCTGTTTCGAGCTTTGAAAAATAGAACAGTTCTCCCAGGAGCTTGTCCATATCTCCGCTCCTGCGGTAGGCTGCCTCGAGGAATTTTTTCTGATCTTCAGGGGTGCTGATAACCCCGTCAAGTATTCCCTTGACTGAACCGCGTATTGTGGTGAGCGGGTTTCTGAGATCGTGGGATATTCCTGCGATCATCTCCTGCCTCGCCTTTTCATAGCGGGCATTCTTTTCCTTTTCTTCCCTCAGATGCTGCTGCATGGAGTTGAATGCCGAACAGACCTGTTCGAACTCTATGTCGCCCTCATAAGCTACAGGGACGGAGTAATCCCCGGCCTTTATTCTATCGGCACCCTGTTCCAGAAGCTCAAGCGGCTGCATGATTTTCTTTGTCAGCATCCCGGTGTATATGCGGCTGATGATGATCATTGCGGCTGCGGACAGCAGTGTAAATATGCCAGCCATCAGGATGAAAAGACTGTTGTGGACTGTGAGGTTTTCTATGAGCGCCTCGGCTTCTTTTGCCGATATGCCGCTTAGCATGCCGTGAAGGGCTGTCTCTTCCTTCTCCCAGTAGATTTTGACGCAGACTATTCCTATGACAAGGCATGCGCATATTGTGACCAGAATCATGATGGCGTTCGACAGGAAGATCCTCTTCCTCACTGAACCCTGTTTCTTGTTTTTCGCTCCAGCCAATGTGTTCTCCCTTCATATGGAATGAGGCTTATGCTCTGCATCAGGCATCTGCCTCCTGAATCTTACAGATCATGGGAAGCCATGAATGACATCGGACTTCACAGCAGTCCCTGAGACATGACAGCTTTCCAATGTTATACATTAGTTAAGGCTTAGAGGGTTGTATTTAATCTAGATTTTACATTGCCGCCTGTGTTAAACCGAGGCCTAATGTCAGCACATCAAAGAATGAAGGCCGTCTGAAGCGGGCCTGTAGGAAACGCAGCTGAAAATCTAAAAAATAAACCGCGGAAGTCGATTGGGACTTTCGCGGCTGCCTGAAGATGTGTGTTTTAAATGTATTCAAATAATAGTCAGCCGAATGTTTCGGCATGGACAGGCTTTTGATCTGGGCTGTCCGGATTCTGCTGCCAGCACGGTGACCTGCGCAGTTCCCGGATGTGTTTTC
>JBMNPE010000048.1:0-11634 GCA_050943435.1 Oscillospiraceae bacterium
TGATCGGACTATTAATAAAAAACTTCAATCACAGAGTTTAGAATAAGCCTTTAAATCAGATTGGCTTCTAATACTGTCTCCATTCCGGCGCGTGCCTGTGGCATATGGATATGCATCTCCCGCAGCCGATGCACTTTGTCTCATCCACCACGCTGAACCATCCGGGCTGCATTCGTATCGCCCCCTGCGGGCACTGTCTTATGCAGGCTCCGCACCCGATGCACTTGTCCCTGTCTATAAAGGCTTTTCTGCTATTTTTCATGGCATGCCTTCAGATCGCGGATCGTCTCGTCAATGTCATGGCTTATTACAATGGATCTTCCCCTCAGAATCTCGGGGAAGCAGGGATCATTCAGATTAACGGAGGCATAGAGGGAATCCCTGTTCTGCACCGCCATCTGCCAGAATGGCACCTTGATCACTCCCGGGGAATTGAAGCCGACCCCCAGTTCCAAATACAGTATCCTGCCATGACTGTGGTCCTGCAGATATTTCTGGTACCTGTCATTGGCGGCGTGCCAGCCGCTGTCCCTCACGAATGTATCGTCCCAATACAGGTTGAAATCCATTTCCGCTCCGCATTTAGGACAGTGCGGGATCAGCTCTACCGGGACCTTCATGTCCTTCTCCTGCTCCCGCATGGCCTTCAGGATTTCGTAGTTGTCATAAGTCTCTGCATGGCAGGGCCTGCTGCACTGGAAGAGTCCGAAGTCGCCCTGTGTATAGAAGAGGCGGTCTTTTGGAAAGCCGGCCCTCTGGAAAGTGTGGTCAATATTGGTGGTGATGACAAAAAAGTCCTTTGTAGAAAGCAGGCCGAGCAGGACGTTCAGGGTGTCCTTCGGGAGGGGGCAGTACCTGTGGATCCAAGCCCAACGGCTCCAGTAAGCCCATCTCTCCTCCCTGGTCTCGAAGTCCGCAAAGCAGCCGGAATACATGTCGGTCATGCCGTACTTCTCTACGAAGTCCCCGAAATATTTCCTGAGCCTCTCCCCGGAATAGTCGAAACCCGCAGACGTAGAAAGTCCGCTTCCGGCGCCGACAATTACGGCGTCAGCCGTCTCAAATGCCTGCGACAGCTTCTGCAGTTCGCTTTGATAAATTCCGGTAGTCTCATAGACAATTCCATAGCGGGTCATTTTTCCACCACAGCCTTACCAAGAAAAACGGACACGACGGCCCAAGGGCAGCGTGTCCGCATCTTGAATCAATCTTTCTGTCTTTTTTTCGCTGGTCAGCAGAGTGCGGCATTACTCAAAGGACTTTCTTGTTGTCCGCGCCGGGAGTTGTCACGATTACCTTTTCCGGAGTGATCAGGAGCGCTCCCTTTGCAGTCGCCGCCCCGTTGAACATGTCCTCGACCATCTTCTTGAATTCATCTACCAGGGGACCCTGGGCCACATACTGGGCAGTACCCTTGATCTGGTATCCTTCGAGCGAACTGGCGTCATACACTGAGATTGCTATCTTCCCGTTGTCAGCCCTGAGATTTTTGAGGGTCGTTTCGAGAAACACGTCCCCGACTGCAAGCTTTCCGTCGTCAGTTACCTTCTTGAAAGCGACAGGAACCACATTGGGCTCCCCGTCCGAGCATGTGGCGAGATCCCACATGCTGCCCGCAAGAATCTTTTTAACATTGTCATTCAGCATTTCATTCATCCTCCTCAGCTACTGAACCTTCGCAATCCGGTGCATCTGCCCTGATTACACACACAATATATGAAATTAACGCTGAAGGAACAAGATATTAATAAATTTATTAGTCACTTTTAATTTTTATAGCTGCTTTACTTTACAAAGTAGTATACTTAAAATGTAGTCATAATAAGAAACTCAGAGGTTATAACCATGTATCAGAAAAAGCTGGAAGACGACATCCGCTGTCCCCTGGAATACGGGCTTGAGGTGTTCGGTGGAAAATGGAATTCCCGCGTGATCTGCGTCCTTGCAGATATGGGGACGCTGCGCTACAGCGAAATAAGGAAAGAAATGGGAAATATAACAGATGCAGTGCTGACTTCCACACTAAAGGGGCTCATAAGCAATGATTTTGTGGAGCGGAAGTCCTACGACCAGATTCCCCCGAGGGTTGAGTACAGCCTCACGGAAAAGGGGAAGTCGGTGGTCCCGATCCTGCAGAGCATCTGCAGGTGGTCAGGAATCTTCTACAAGGCTCCGGAAGACAAGAGCATGTCCCACTGCAGGCACTGCGACTACAATCACGGCTGAAAACGATGCACTGAAGAGGCAGGGAAGCTGTCAGGCTTAAATCCTTATATCTGAGCATTCAAAGGGACTTTGCGCAAACTAAAAACTAATAAATGTTATACTTGTTACAAAGGCTGAAGATCAGAAGAATCCTGAATATTGAGCATTTCCTGCCTTAGTATTTTCAGGTGATAGAACAGAGGCAAAGCTGTGCCGCAGCAGGTATACGGCAGATTCGAGAGGTGAATATTATGATGCTTGGTGCGATTATGGTCCCGCATCCGCCCCTGATTCTCCCGGAGGTCGGAAGGGGGAGGGAGTCCGAAATTTCTGAGACTTCCGCTGCCTACGACAGGGCGGCGAAGTTCCTTGCCGATCTCGGACCGGACACAGTCGTAGTGAGTTCTCCACACAGCGCAATGTATACCGACTATTTCCACATTTCCCCGGGAGAGCACGCGGAGGGCTCCATGGCCGACTTCGGAGCTCCGGAGGCCTCGGTTTCAGTGGACTACGACACCGAGATGGTTGAACTCATATCGAGATATGCCTCTGAAGAGGGGCTTCCGGCGGGAACTCTCGGGGAGAAGGATTCCGGGCTTGACCACGGGACTATTATTCCTCTAAGGTTCCTTGGAAAATATCTAACAGATTACAGATTAGTAAGGATAGGGCTTTCCGGACTCAGCCTCGCGGACCACTACAGGCTCGGGATGCTTGTCCAGAAGGTGTCGGATGAGCTCGGCAGGAAGACAGCGTTCATAGGGAGCGGGGATCTGTCCCACAAGCTCAAGGACTACGGCCCCTACGGATTTGCCAAGGAAGGACCGCAGTATGACGAAAGGATTATGGACGTCATGGGGAGGGCTGCCTTTGAGGAGCTCTTTGACTTTAAGGAGAGCTTCCTCGACAGGGCGGCAGAATGCGGCCACAGGAGCTTCGTCATCATGGCGGGGGCTCTGGACGGGCTTGCCGTCGAGGCGGAGAAGCTGTCCCACCAGGATGTGACAGGCGTAGGCTACGGAGTCTGCACTTACAGGGTGACAGGTAAGGACCCCGGGCGACGCTTCCTGGAATCGTGGGCAAAAAAGCAGGACGACAGGATATCAAAGCTTAAAGAGGACGAGGACCCGTACGTGAGCCTCGCGAGGAGCGCAGTAGAGGCATATGTGAGGCACGGGATAAGGATAAGCGTCCCGGAGGGCCTTCCAAAGGAGATGATGAGCCGGCGTGCCGGGACATTCGTGTCCCTGCACAGGGAAGGCGTGCTGAGGGGATGCATAGGCACGATATCGGCCGTCCGCACAAACATCGCGGAGGAGATAATCTCCAACGCGATAAGCGCTGCGTCGAGGGACCCGAGGTTCTATCCAGTGAGGGAAGAGGAGCTTAAGGACCTCGAGATATCCGTGGACGTCCTGGGGCCTTCTGAGAAGATAAATTCCGAGAGCGAGCTCGATCCCTCTAAATACGGGGTCATAGTGTCAAAAGGAGCCAGGAGGGGACTCCTTCTCCCGGACCTCGACGGCGTGGACACCGTAGAGGAACAGGTCAGGATTGCGAAGCGCAAGGCAGGCATCCCTGAGTGGGAGAAGGGCTGCACTCTCGAGAGATTTGAAGTCGTGAGGCACACCTGATGACAGCGGCGGCCGCAGAGACAAACAGAGTTAAAGAGGGAGGGGAGGGAGTTCCCCTCGACAGCAGGGCGGAATGCAGGGTCTGCTTCCGGCACTGCCTCATACCGGAAGGGGGCCTCGGGGCCTGCAGGGCGAGGACCAACGAAGGCGGGACAGTAAAATGCGCTAGCTACGGCATTGTGACTTCTCTTGCCCTCGATCCGATAGAAAAGAAGCCCCTGAGGCGGTTTTGCCCGGGGAGCATGATACTCTCCGCCGGGGGCTACGGCTGCAACCTCAGGTGCCCTTTCTGCCAGAACCACGAGATATCCATGGCAGGGCCTGCTGATTTCCCGGGAAGCCGCAGGATTTCCCCAGGGGAGCTTGCAGACGCGGCACTGAGCCTCTCTGACAGGGGAAACATCGGTATTGCTTTCACGTACAACGAGCCGATGATCTGGTACGAATACGTGAGGGACACGGCAAAGCTCGTAAAGGCAAACGGGCAGAAAGTCGTCCTGGTCACCAACGGGACAGCCTCTAAGGAGGTCCTCCTTGAAATCCTGCCGCTCATTGACGCCATGAACATAGACCTCAAGGGATTTTCCGGGGAATACTACAGGGATTTCCTCGGCGGGGACCTCGAAATGACAAAGGAATTCATAAAAATGGCTGCGGAATCCGGCCACGTTGAGATAACGACACTTGCCGTCCCCGGAAAGAACGACTCCGTCGAGGAGATGAGGCGGCTATCGGGGTGGATAGCTTCCCTCCCGGGAGGCAGGAGCATACCGCTGCATATATCCAGGTATTTCCCGAGGTACAGGCTGTCTGAGCCGGCAACTCCCGTAGAGACAGTGATGAAGCTCTGCAGGACGGCGCGTGAGAACCTCGAATACGTATATCCGGGAAACTGCTGAGTCTGATATACTTGTATCCATGGAATACGGGGCACTTGGAATATTCGCGAGCGTCGACGCCGGAAAGACTACGCTCTGCGAGACAATACTGAAGAAGGCGGACGCGTCCGGGCAGAGGAATGCCCCGGAGGCGGCCGTTTTTGACAGCGACGGAATAGAAAAAAGAAGAGGGATCACTGTGTTCTCCGAACAGGCCGACATATCCCTGGGGGAGAGGACAGTGACACTCATTGACACGCCCGGACACGTGGACTTCACTTCCGAGGCTGAGAGGGCAATGGCCGTCATAGACGCGGCAGTCGTGGTTGTGAGCGCGCCTGACGGAGTCCAGCCGCACACTTTGGAGCTGTGGGACCTTCTCGGGAGGAGAGGGGTCCCTGCCGCCGTGTTTGTTACAAAGACCGACATGCAGTGCCCCGGAAGGAAGGAAGTCATGGACGGCCTCAGAGAGGCATTCGGGGAGTGCTGCATTGACGCCGGGGAGGATGACGTCCTCCCGGAGGCGTCATCGGAGAGGCTCGCCGATTCCGACGACATTCTCCTCGAAAAGTACCTGGAACAGGGAAGCCTTTCCATAAGCGACATAAGAGGCGCCTTTATCGAAAGAAAGGCATTCCCCGCGGTTTTCGGGTCGGGGCTCACGGGAAGAGGGGTCGACAGGCTTCTGCACGTGCTCGGCGTCCTCATGCCGCACAGGGTCTGGGGAGGAGCCTTTTCCGCAAGGGTCTACAAGATAGCGAGGGACCCGTCAGGGGCCAGGCTCACGTTCCTGAGGGTTACCGGGGGACAGGCTTCCGTGAGGATGCCAGTCGGCCCGGAGCAGGGAAAGATAACGGGGATAAGAAGATACCGCGGGTCAAAATATGAAAGCGCGGAGATCCTTCCGGCAGGGGCCTGCGGAGCAGTGACCGGCCTTTCCTCCACATATCCCGGGCAGGGCCTGGGAGTGGAAGAAGCGGATTCCGGAGCCGAGACGGAATCGGTATTCCGGTATTCTGCCGTGCCTCTCGACGGAACTGACCCGAGGGAGCTCTACGAAAAGCTCACCCAGCTCGGGGAAGAGGACCCGCTCCTGGACTTTTCCTGGGACCAGGAGCACGGGGAAATAGGCCTCAGCGTTCTGGGAAATGTGCAGACGGAAGTCCTGGAGGAGCTCATAGAGCGCCGCTTTTCCACAAAAGTCAGCATTGAGAAGGGACATGTACTCTTTAAGGAGACTATTTCAGACAGGGTCGAGGGAGTCGGGCATTTCGAGCCTTTAAGGCACTACGCAGAGGTTCACGTCATTCTCGAGCCCGGGAAGCCGGGAAGCGGGATTACAGTCAGGAATTCGTGTCCCGAATCTGCGCTCCCGAGGCAGTACCAGCAGGCAGCCATGGACGCACTCTCCGGATACACCCACAGGGGAGTGCTTACAGGGGCACCTCTCACAGATGTGGTGATAACCCTCGCCTCCGGGAAGTCGAGCCAGGTCCACACCGACGGGGGCGACATGAGGCAGGCTGCGCTCAGGGCAGTGAGGCAGGGACTCATGCAGGCGGAAAGCGTGCTCCTCGAGCCCTCCTACAGCTACGTACTCAAAGTCCCGCAGGACCAGCTCGGAAGGGCTGTAAACGACATAAGGAAGATGACCGGCACTTTTTCCATAGAGGAGTCCTCGGGCGGGATGAGCACTCTCACCGGGACGTGCCCTGTGAGGAAGATGAGCGGATACTCGGAGGAAGTGGCGTCATATACGGGCGGCCGGGGAAGCCTCGTGTGCGCTCAGGGCGGATACGCTCCGTGCTCCGACGCCGCTGAGATTATATCTGCCAGCGGATACGACCCCGAAGCCGACACGGAAAACACGCCGGATTCTGTGTTCTGCACGCACGGGGCGGGATTCATTGTGAGCTGGAGGGACGTCCCCAGATACATGCACGCGGAGAGTGTCCTCGGGCCCGGCAATACCGGGGATAAAGAGCCCTCTGTAAGGAAAGACATCGACTACGAGGACGTGGAAGAGCTCATGAACCGCGAATTCGGCCCGATACGCCGGAGGCAGTACGGACACGCCGCCGAGAGCGCTTCCCGCAGGAGAAAACGGGAAGAGGAGCAGAAGAGGTCCCTCCTGATTCTCGACGGATACAACGTGCTGTTCGCCTCGGAAGAGCTGAAGAGGCTTGCGGAAAAGAGCCTCCCCGCAGCGAGGGAAAAGCTCATAGACATAATGGCGGACTACCACGGTTTCACCGGCACAGACGTGATGATCGTCTTTGACGCGTACAGGAATTCCGACCAGACTGAAAAGCGCAGCATAGTCCACGGGATAGAGGTGCTCTACACAGACAAGGACCAGACTGCGGACGCCTACATTGAGCGCACCGCAGTGATGCTCTCAAAGAGCTCGAGGGTCAGGATAGTGACTTCCGACAACCTCGTGAGGACCGGAATATCAGCGAGCGGGATTTCCGCGGTTTCGTCGGGGATATTCCTGCTGGAGCTCGCGAGGATGCAGGAGCAGATAGACGGGATAATAGAGAAGTACCACTTCACCCCGGGGCAGAAGCTCGGGGATCTCATAGATGAAGAGGAGCTCCGCGAATGGAGAAGGAAGACGAATTCATAAGGAGGCTCGAGGACCTCTCAGGCAGGGCCGCCTCGAGGAGCGTCGTGACCCACACACAGTTCCTGACTCCTGCGGAGCAGTACAGGCTCTCAAAGTGGCTGCAGGGCAGGGCCGACGTGCAGTGCGTCACAGGCTGCGGAGTGGAGGGCTGCGAGAGGAATGCCGCCTTCTTCCTGCCCGGATGGATGGACCCTGCGGATCTCGACTACTCTGAATACATAGGTGCTGTAATAATCAAGGCGGGGTTCGGGGAGCCGGGGCACCGAGACTACATGGGCTCGATCCTGGGACTCGGAATAAAGCGCGAATGGCTGGGAGACATTATAATAGACGGAAGCACTGCTTCCGTGCTCAGCATGAACCCTGTGTCCGAAACCCTCGTGAGCGAGCTCACGCATGTGAGCAGGTACGGGGTCAGGGTGAGGAAGGCAGAGCTTTCCGAAATAAAGCCTCCCGAGAAAAAAACGAAGGAAATGACCTTTACTGTGGTGTCTCCGAGGTTTGACGCAGTGCTCTCCGGAGTCTTCGGGATTTCCAGGACTCTAGCCGAAAAGCAGATAAGGGCTGGACTTGCGTCCTTAAACTATGAAATCTGCATGAAGCCCGATGCAGAGGTGAGGGAAGGCGCGGTCATTTCCCTCAAGGGAAAGGGCAAGGCCGTCATGAAGGAAGCCGGAGGAAAGAGCAGGAAGGGGAGAACCGTGCTTACCTTCTCAAAATACGTGTGAGGAATACCCTGATGAAGAATACATACAATATGGAAGGCGCGAAAGAAACAGTCATGGAGACCGAGAGGCTGATCCTGCGCCACTGGCGCGAGGAAGACGCCCCTGAGCTATTCAAGCTGGCCTCCGACCCGGATACCGGCCCGTGGTGCGGCTGGAAGCCCCACTCCACAGAGAAGGAGAGCCTCGGGGCCATAAAGATCGCCCTCTCCGGAAGGGAATGCTACGCCATATGTTTAAAGGAAACAGGCACCCCGGCAGGGTCGATAGAGCTGTTCTTTGAGGACAGGGATTTCAAGCTTCCTGAATACGCCTGCGAGCTGGGCTTCTGGATGGGAAAGCCGTACCGCAGGATGGGATATACCCAGGAAGCGGCAGAAAGGCTCCTAGCAAGGGCATTCACTGAGCTCGGGATAAAAGAAGTGTACTGCTCGAGATACGAGGACAACGACGCCTCGGAGGCAGTGCAGGAGAAGCTCGGCTTCCAGCCGTACAGGGCAGTGAGGAGAATAGAGCAGCCTCCCGAGTACGGGACGCCGTTCAGGCTTGTCAATGTGCTCACGAGGGAGAGATGGGAGTCCCTCAGAAAAAATCAGTGATGTCATCTGGAACCTGTGCCGGACTGCATGCAGCCCGGTGTTTTTTCTTCCAGAGTGAAACCGGGACTTTTACAAAGACGGAACATAAAAATTATAGATGAACGATAGAAACAAATGTTCAAAAAAAGGATCATATTTTCGTGAGAATGAGGCCTGATTCCACTTGACATGATGTCACCCTCCTGTGGGGAAAAAGTGAAGACTGCGCTGCAGAGCGCTCCCCGGCCTGAAAGGCGTGAAAAGGGATAGCAGATTGTCAAAAAATACAAAAAATAAATGTTAAGTTTTTAAAATCTGTGTAAAGTTGACATAAAAGTAATGTTAAATTACCATAATGGCGATGATAATTTTTGATTTTCCCGAAGCTCGAAACCGGGGCCCCAGATTGAGGGAATGGGGCCGTGGCAGAGGGGAAAATCGGAAGAGGAGAAAATATGAAAAAGAAGACGAGAAGACTGATTGCATTTGTCGTCTCGCTGGCGCTTCTGCTTGCTTTCCTGCCGGTCATGCCGGCATCGGCTGTGACAGATGTCGTCCACATCTACCACACGAATGACATGCACGGCGCCATCGAGGAATCGGATGACTGCATAGGACTGCCGAAAGTGGCAGCATATCACGCAGCGGATGCGGATTCGCTTCTTGTGGATGCCGGTGACTTCTCACAGGGTACGCTGTTTGCCAACATGGCACACGGACTGAGCATAGTCCAGGCGATGAATGCCGCAGGATACGATGTCGCGGAGCTCGGCAACCACGAATTCGACTTCGGCTGCTCGGAACTTGAGAACAACGTGGCAGCTGCAGACTTTACGGTGCTTGCGGCCAATGTGACCGTAAATTCGGATTACGCTTCTTCTGAACCGAATCTCGCCGCAATGCCGGAGTATGTCGTCAAAGAGGTTGACGGCAGGAAGATAGCGTTCTTCGGGCTGGATACGTCTGAACTCAACGGAATGGTCAGCCCGGCGACCCTCAACGCCGGCGGAATCGAAGTGAGGACGGATCTCACCACACTCGCGGCACAGATAGTCAGTGATATCAATGCCAATGAAACAGTAGACGCAATAATAGCCATAACCCACTGCGGATATGATCCGGACAGCACCACAGGGGAAAATTCCTACCACGTGGCAGGCGTAGCCGGAGTCGATGCCGTCATCGACGGACACGACCACACGGTCCGCCTCGGGGATTCCGCCAAGCTCGGCTCAGACGGATCCACGCTGGTTGTCTCTACAGGCACACAGCTCACAAATGTCGGATGCCTCACACTCGACTGGAGCAGCGGAAGCCTGGTCATTTCCTCATCGGATGTCTCTGATGCGGTAAAGAGCACTACTGCAGATTCTACTGTGCAGTCCGTTATAGATAGCTGGAACTCACAGTTTGAGGAAATAGAGAACGAAGTGGTGTTCACTTCTGAAATCAACGTCTGGGGCGGCAACCTGCAGGCCCTCGACTATGACTTCAACGAAATCACCGCGAGTGTTGCCCGCCGCGGCGAGACTAATGCAGGATCGCTGCTCGCAGACGCAAGGCTCTGGAAAGCAGAGAACTGGCTCGCTGAGAACTACGATTCGAGCGCATATTCCTCATTCGGGCTCACGGCTGACATGCCTGTCGTCGTCCTGCAGGGCGGCGGAAGCGTCAGGAACTCGTTTAAGGCAGGGGATGTGACGCTCGGAGATGTCATGACGACATATGCATTCGGATTCGAGAATGCCGAGGATTCCTATGTCCTGATAACTCCTAAGGTCATGTACTACATGATCGAACACGGCGTAAACATCTTCAGCGGACAGAACACCGATTCCGGAATGCTTTATGCCGACGGCTCAATCCACGGGAGATTCCCGCAGGCAGCCGGATTCACCTACACCTACGACATCACCCAGCCGAAGAGCGGCGAGTACGACAAGGTCAACATGACGATGCCCACTACGATAGGAACCAGGGTACAGAGCATCGTCCTGGACGACGGGACTGTCCTCGACCGCAATGACAACGAAACCAAGATCATGCTGGTCACCACATCCTACGAGATAGGCGGCGGCGACAGCTACTGGATGGTAGGTGTGCTCAACGACGCCGCTAACTACGGCGGATTCCAGTACATACCTCTCATCGCAACTCCTGCAGGCAACTATGGCGACGCTGTCATCGACTACGTCAATGAGGAGCTCGGCGGAGTGATCACCGCGGAAGACTATCCGCTCAACAGCGGAAGGATCAAGAGGGTCAACGACCCGTACACGGCAACGTCCTTCCTGTCTACGATTTCGTTCACCGACGATGACGGAAATGCCCTTGCGAACACGGAGCTCAACGCCTTCATAGACGGGGCGGCGAGGAAGATCACGACCGACTCGGAAGGCAAGTTCCAGGTCGAGCTTGCGAACGGGCCCCATGAGCTGCGCTTCACGGGATTCAGCATCGATTACGACACCGGTGCCTTCTATCTCGACAACTATGCGGGACTCCACAACTACGCGGCGACCAATTCGCCCGACGTGGTGGATCCTTCCGTCACAGTATCGGTAAGCGCCTCCTACGACACGAATCTCGCAACCGTAGAGCTCTCAGCCTCCTCCGCAGAAACCGGGGAGACGGTCACGTTCACAGTGAGCCCGGATGAGCTTCATGTCATAGATACGATCACGGCGACAGACATCAACGGAGACCCTGTTGAAGTGACAGTCGTCGATGAGGCGAATGGCATTTACAGCGTCACAGCAGGATACTACGCTATAAACATCAACATTACATTCAAGGAAGCGCCTACGCCGAGGACAGGCGACGCTTCAGGGACCTACATCTGGCTTCCGATTGCAGCACTGGCCGCAGCTGCGGCAGCAGCAGTCGTCTTTAGAAAGAAGAGAGAGAAAAGATAACCTGAGCCAGACTGGGCCGTTCAGGGCAGCCGAAGATGGCGGCTGCCCTGATTTTTTTGTTTTGGCT
>JBMNPE010000049.1:0-11468 GCA_050943435.1 Oscillospiraceae bacterium
CCCTGCGACACCGATATCATGTCGGATGCCCTCCTGAAGGCCTTGGGGTCCACGGTATCGAGCATCCTCCTTATGGACTCGGAATCGGAGGCAAGCACGGTCGGGAGAGTTCCGCCGCGGCTCTTCATGTTGTGGAAAACGTTCATGCGCTGGCCGCTTGTGAGTATCGGCTTGGAAGCCTCGAGCAGGGCCCTCTGGAACTCGGGGTATCCCTCATACCCGAGCTTCTCGGCAAACCTTATTATCGTGGCTTCTGACACCCCGACCTCACGGCTCAGCCTTACTGCAGTGAGATAGATCGCCTCGTCGTACCTCTTCTCGATGAAATCGGCAATTTTCTTCTGGTTTTTCGACATCGACGGCCTGGCTTCGGCTATCTTGGAAAAGACATCCATTATGAAAAAATCCCCCGCGAAAAATTCAAAAATCAGTTTAATAGTATAAAAGTTTTATGCCATCTATTCAATAAATATTCACTCTGGCAGGTACTTTTTAAGCATATTTTCCCGTGCAGTGCCGTCCGTTGATTCTCGCAGACTTAGGGATGTTTAACCTGCATGTGCTTTACGGTATAATATGCGTTATCATGGAATTGCCGGCTGGGAGGGGCGTCCTCCCATGCCTTCCGATAAAGAAAGATTCGCGAGGCGCAGAAAGATATGTCTTCACAGATACCGGAGCTTCTCAAGAAGTCTCACCATATACATTTCGTGGGAATTGGCGGATCGGGCATGTTCCCGATAGTCCAGATACTGCTCTCTCTCGGGTACGAGATATCGGGCAGCGACGTGCTGGAGAGCAGCATCATCCACAAGGAGCGCGCAATGGGCATCCCTGTGATGATGGGCCACAGGGCCGAGAACGTGGATGGCGCAGACATGCTGGTAGTCACAGCAGCCCTTCTCCCCGGCAATCCGGAGGTCGAGAGGGCTGAGGAGCTCGGCATACCTGTTATCCAGCGGGCCGACATGCTGGGGTACCTGACGCACCTCTACAGCGATTCCATCTGCATAAGCGGGACCCATGGCAAGACCACCACCTCCGCCCTGCTCACCTCGATCCTGGTGCTCTCGGGGTACGACCCCTCAGCCGTAATCGGCGGCAAGCTTCCCCTGATAGACGGGTACGGCCGGGCCGGCAGCAGCGGGCTGTTCGTGGTCGAGGCGTGCGAATTCAAGGACACCTTCCTGCACCTGAGCCCGTCCTGGTCCGTAATCCTCGACATTGACGACGACCATCTCGACTACTTCGGCACTGTTGCAAACTCGATGTCCTCATTCAGGAAGTTCGCCAAGTCGGCTTCCACTGGGATAATTGCCAACATTGACGACGCAAACACCGTAACTGCTCTCAACGGGCTCAAGTACATATCCTTCGGGGAAAAGGCTGGTTCCGACTACCTAATCTACAACGTGAACAACGAGGGCCACGAATACTACAGCTTCAGCATCCTAAAGGACGACATCCCGTTCGGCACATTCAGGCTCAACCTTCCGGGGAGGCACAATGTCCACAACGCTGCAGCTGCCATAGCCGCCGCTTCCGAACTCGGGGTTTCAGTGGACGGCATCACAAAGGGAATTGAATCATTCAAGGGCGCCTCAAGGCGGTTCGAGATGCTGGGGACCGTCAACGGCCTCACCATAGCCGACGACTACGCCCACCACCCGACCGAAATCGAGGCTACCCTCTCTACCGCAAAGCGCATGGGATACAACGCCGTCTGGGCGGTCTTCCAGCCGTTTACATACTCGAGGACAAAGCAGCATCTCGAGAGGTTTGCAGAAGTCCTGTCCACCGTGGACAAGGCCGTGATAACACCGATACTCGGCTCGAGGGAGACAGACACCCTCGGGATAAGCTCCGAGGACCTCGCCGCGCTGATCCCCGGGTCGTACTGCGCGAGGAATCTCGAGGACGCGGCGAAGTACTGCCTCGAAAATGCCCCGAAGGGATCCCTCGTCATGACCCTCGGGTGCGGGGACGTCTACAAGTGCGCGCACCTGATGCTCGGCGACAGCTATTGATTCAAGGGCAGAAAAATCCGCCGCCTCCCAATTTTCGGGAAGCAGCGGTTTTTTAATGCATTCAGTTTGTGATGACCGGGAGTGCGCCTTTGAGCACCTTTATCTCTGCGCTCTCATGGGTTCCCCCGTCCTCTCCGTCGGCGAGCCACGTTGTCGGGCTTTCGCAGGTGATCCTCGCCCAGGAAGTCTTGAGCAGGGTTCCGAACCCCTTTATAGCCTCAGGGTCGAGCTTTTCCCTCTGGTTTATTATATTCATGGCCGTCGTGAAATCGGCTATATTGTTCGGGAACCTGATGAGCATCAGTTCGAGCTTGCCGTCGTTGAGCTCGCTCACGTGGTCGAACAGCTTCCTCATCCCCGCAATGGATGTCGTGTTTGAAACCACTCCTATTGCGTAGTCGCCTTCGATTGTGCCATCGTCGTACTCAACCTTGATCCTGCGGTATCTGTATGACGGGAAATCCTTTATCCCCTGGAGGGCGTAGGCGAGGTTTCCTATCGCGTTCTTCAGATACTGAGGGGTCTCGAAGGAAATCTCGGTAAACCACCCGAATGCCGTGCAGTATATGAACCTGTACTCGTTGACCATGCCTGCGTCGCAGTAGATCACTTTCCCATTGCAGATCCTCTTCGCACATTCTATCAGGTCGTCCGGCATGCCGAGCGTGCTGGCGAAGTCATTCACAGAACCCCCGGGCATGACCCCCAGCGGGGGCCTCTTATCATAATCAAGGTTCAGTATTCCGTCGGCGACCTCGTGCATAGTCCCGTCGCCCCCGCACACCACGATTATGTCGTAGTCCGCACCGCATTCGGTCACGTACTGGGTGGCATCCTTCCTCTTTTCAGTGACATAGGTGGAAACGTCATATCCTGCCCTGCAGTATATGCCGATGATGTCGAGGACGTTTTCCCTGACAGCCGCGACGCCGGCTTTCGGGTTAATAACGAAAAGCATTCTCTTTTTTCCGTCCATGCTGCCCGCCTCTCGCTCTTCAGGCCGTGTGGATATTGACGGCCGCAGATGTTAATATTAATCTCGTGCCCGGGAATGTACCTGCACAAAGGCTATTATATAATGTTTCCAAAAATTTAACAGTTATTTAACAAAGGACGCACCTATGTACTACAGACGATACCCGATATCATGCGCCAGGAACGTGAGGGACCTCGGCGGATACCCTACCCAAAACGGCGGTGTGACAAAGTTCGGCGTGTTCATACGCAGCAACATGTGGGACGATGCCCCGGACCAGGACATTGCACTCATCAAGTCAGCCGGCGTCACGACGGTCATAGACCTGAGAAGCAGCGACGAGGTCGAGAGGCATCCCCACCCGCTCAACGAATCCAGGGGATTCGACTACCACAATGTCCCCCTCAACGGCGGAGGCAGGATACCCGCTTCCAAGAAGGAGATACCTGATACCTATGTGGACATGATAGACGGCCCGGAATACATAGCGGAGGCCTTCAGGATTCTCGCAGACGCCCAGGGGGCGGTGCTTTTCAACTGCGTGGCCGGAAAGGACCGCACCGGCCTGGTTGCGGAATTCCTGCTCGAGATTGCAGGCGTCGGAAAGGACGATGTCATGGCCGACTATGTCCTCTCAGACCCGTATCTGAGGGAAGGACTGGTCTCATTCGCAAAGTCGGAGGGCATGGACCCGGACAGGATTATCCCGGTGAGGGACACATGGGAGGAGTTCTACCGCAGGTTCTCGCTGAGGTACAAGGACGTCCGCACATACCTGCTCGAGGCAGGTGTCACAGAGGAAGAGCTCGGCAGGATAGTCGATAAATTCGTGGACCGCTAGAGCCGGAGCAGAAAGAGACGGCGCAGCCCGCATGGACTGCGCCGTCGTCATTTATCCTGCTTTTTTCAGCCGATTTTCCCGGCTTCCTTGAGCAGTCTTATGCCGCTGCTGGTCCCGAGCCTGTCGCAACCGAGGTCCGCGAACATCTCGACGTCTTCAACCGTCTTCATCCCGCCGGCAGCCTTGATCTTTACCTCCGGGCCTACGTTAGCCTTGAACAGCTCTACATCGTGCTTTGTGGCACCTGCCGTCCCGAATCCGGTGGAGGTCTTTATGAAGTCCGCCTTCTGCTCGGTGATTATCTTGCAGAGCTTTATCTTCTCGTCGTCTGTGAGGTAGCAGGTCTCGATTATGACCTTTAGTATATGTCCTACTGTAGCGAGCCTGAGTGCATGTATTTCTGAAGCGACAGCATCCCAGTCCCCGTTCTTGACATTGCAGATGTTGATGACCATGTCTATCTCGTTTGCGCCGTTGGCGATGGCGTTGCCGGCCTCGAAGACCTTCACGGGGACAGTGCTGTAGCCGAGAGGGAATCCGATTACTGTGCATATGTTGAGGTTCGGATAGGCGTCGTGAACCCTCTTTACATAGGCGGGCGATATGCATACCGAGGCCGTGCCGTATTCAACTGCCTCGTCGCACAGCTTCTTTATGGCAGCCCAGTCGCTTGTGGGCTTGAGCATCGTGTGGTCGATTCTGGAGATGATCTCTTTTCCTTCCATGTCGAATGAACTCCTTCCTGTTAGCTGCCGGATCCGCTGGATTCGGCTGATGTATCTGATGACGACTGCGTATCTTCCGAAACAGAAGACGAAGTCTCCGAGGACTCCGTGGTCACAGCGGCCTCGGGATGAGGTTCTATGGTTGACGAATCGTCAGCCACAAGGGTGAAATCGAGGTCGTAATAAGACATCCTGTCTTCGCTGTAGTACTCCCTCAGCCCCATCTGGGTATCAGAAAGGCTGATCAGATACCTGTCGTAATAGTAGCTCTCGCCGTTCTCCTCGTAGAGAAGGATCAGCCTCTGGTTTTCCGCGGACACCTTGACTGTCCCCGTGATGCTGTAGGAGGACTCCCAGGTGCCGTCCTGCCACCCGTTCTCATCGTCCTCGGTGGGGGTCAGGTAGTCCATCGTGAACGTCCCGTCTTCATTGATCACAAGCAGTTCCCTCAGGCACGTCTCCGGGTCGTCCGCAAATGTGAAGTCGTTGGAAAGCCAGGCTCCGACAAGCTGGTTCATGTATGCCGCTGACTCCGACTCCATGTTCTTCTTCTCAATGAGCGGCTTTACGACAAACAGGGCTGTGCATATTCCGAGAGCCACCACCATGAGCACGATGACGGCTGACCATATGAAAGATCCCCTGCTGCCCTTTCCGCCTCTCACGCCCATCTGCTGGCTTATGAGCTGTTTTTCTATGAGCCCGAGCTCCTCTTCGTCTTCATCGGGCTCCCGGGCATCTTCGCCTGTTTCCTCATCCGCAGGTTCGGAAGCCCCGGCCTGTTCCGCAGACTCTTCCGATTCCCCGGGATTTTCCGGGGTTTCCGTCTTTTCTTCCCCGGGCTGCCCTGATTCTTCTTCCGCAGGAGCTTCTTCCGAAGCCGGTTCCTCCACGTCCGCGTTTTCTTCCGGCTGTCCGGAGCTCTTCCTGCCCCTCACGGAATCGAGAATTGCCCCGATGCTGTCGTCGTCTGCAGGCTCCGAAGGCGTGCTACCCTGGTCCTCGGCCTGCTTCTGAGCCTTTCTTATCCCTGCTATCTCCAGCACTTCCGTGACGGATTTTGGCTTTCCGCCGGAACCGCTGTCTCCGGAGGGCAGCGGAAGGCCTGCAGCCTCGAGTATTTCCTCAGCCGAAAGCTGCTTCCCGCCCTTTTCGGCATTCAGGATTCCTTCCCTGGCGGCATCGGTTATCCTGTCCTTCTCTTCGGAGGACAGCTCCCTGCCGCTTCCGTAAGCTTCCCTGTATTTTCCTGCGGCTTCATCTGCAAGCGAGCACACAGGGCATTCCTGGTAGTCGCCCTCTAAAGTGCTGCCGCATTTATCGCAATGAAAAGCCATCTTGCTTCCTTTCAGAATTGCCTTTGGAATACGGGAATGCGCGGTGCACCGCCCCGTCCTCCGCCGGACCGTTTGTTAGATTATATCATGCAGGACGGGAGTTGGTGATAAGCCTTTCAGCTGTCGTATACAATCTTGTCCCCGCAGGTTATCCGCTCGTATCCGGCGTCAAGAAGGGCCTTGAACCCGGCTTCCCCGGTGCAGTGGCAGAATTTGCCGCATGCTATCCCCTCTTTTTTGAGCCAGCCCACTGTCTTCTCTATCCTGTCCTCGTCGGCTGCGATGAGATGGGTCCCGCCGATCACGGAATACGGCATCGCCCCGAAGCGCCTGCTCACCTCGCTGCATATGTTAGCTATTCCGGTGTGGGCACAGCCCGTGATCACGACTATCCCCTGTGAAGTCGACAGGGCAAGCACCTGCTCATCGGCAAATGTGTCTGTCCTGAGCCCTCTGACTGAATCGATCACGTCGGTCTTGTCAGGCCTCTCGAATTCCGTTCTGTATCCTATGTTCTGGAGTATGTACGCCCCGGGGAACTCCGGAAGCTCATACGTGTCCGTGCTGACCATCCTCCAGTCCACGAAATTCGACTGGAGCACCTGCGGGGTCAGAGGCCCCGAGGTGGGAGTGTAAAGTCCGGGCTCGCTCTCGTCGGCCCAGTAGCTGCTCTTGAAGAAGTTTCTAGATACGTACAGCCTGTACGGCACCGTCACCTCGTCCATCCATTTGAGGAAGCCCCTGGTGTGATCATAGTGGTTGTGGGATAGGACGACGGCCTTGACATTGGAGAGGTCCTCCCCGAGGGCCGCGGCATTGAACATGAATTCCCCGCGGTCCCCGCAGTCGAACAGGATTGAAGTCCCGTCCCTGCTCACCAGCAGAGACAGCCCGTTCTCAGTGTGCAGCCTCGGATTGTTTGAAACGTTGTCTACAAGTACAGTGATTTCCAGCTTGCTCATCTTTTATCTGCCCCGAAAGCATAAAAACAGGCGCGGTATCCGGAAATCCACCGAGCGGTCCGCGCCGTCATTCATCTTCTTGTCTATTCCTCGGCTATAGCTCTCTTGAGCCATATGGTGCCGATGTCCAAAGCATTGTAAAGACCGTTCTTTGTGGTCTCCTTGATTATTCTGTCCTTGGCAGGCATGGCCTGGTTCGTGGACAGCAGCTGTACATGCACCTTGGCATTGTCAGCGTCATCGTCAGAAAGGATGCTCAGAAAGAGCACATATTTGTCGGACGGATCCCCGTAATAGAGCTCATTCCCGACCCTCACGAGCGGTTTTCCCTTGTATGTGAGCTTGTTTTCGGCCATTCACAATCCTCCTTGAATCAGTGATTGACGAAATATTCGATCATCGCCGCAAGAAGGTCGTCCCTGTCAATCCTTCCCATTATCGTCCTGGCGTTGCGGTATGTCGTTATGTAAGTGGGATCTTCTGAAAGTATGTATCCGACCAGCTGGTTGGTCGGGTTGTAACCCTTTTCCTTGAGGGCATTGTAGACTTCTGTAAGGTTTTCCTTCATCTCAGACTCATTCTCGTCCGCCGCAGAAAAAGTCATGGTAGGCTCGTACATAGCTGACCGCCTCCTTCACGTTCACCAATTATACAACAACCGGCATGCCTCGGCAATGACGCGCATGAACAGCGGGCCCCGCGCCGTTTCTGCGGGGCCCGCCGTCCTTCGTCATGGGGAGATGGCATCTCCGCATGAGGCTATTTCCTTATTTCGACTCCTATCTTTGACAGTTCCCCGAGGGCCTTCTCTATGGCCTCGTCGACCTGTTCGTCCTTGAGGGTGGAATCCGGGCTCCTCATCACCAGGCTGTAGGCGATGCTCTTCTTGCCTTCGGGGATGTTTTCGCCTGTATACACGTCGAAGACGGTGATCTTCTCGAGTATATCGCCGATGGAATCTCTGATTATGCCCTCTATTACGTCATTTGGGGTATCAATGTCGCACTCGAGTGCGAGATCCCTCGTCGTCTCGGGGAATCTCGGCAGCGGGCTGAACCTGCGGTTCATGTCGCTGGCCTCATATATCCTGTTGAGGTCAGCGCTCATGACGATGGCCCTCTCCTTTATCCCGAAAGCCTTTGCCGTGTCGGGATGGATTTCGCCCAGCTCTGCGATTTTCTCCCCGTTCAGGGTGACCACCGCGGACCTCCCCGGGTGCATCCAGGGCCTCTCAGGCATTCTCTCGTATTTTTCACCGCTTATTCCGACCCTCGCGAGCACGGTCTCGAGAAGCCCCTTGAGTGTGAAGAAATCAGATCTGCCGCCGTATGCGCACGCGGAAAGCATGTTTCTCTCGTCAGGAAGCTTGTTTTCATCCGGTCCGGGCAGGTATATCCTCGCGATCTCGAACATCTTTACGGCCGGGACCCTCGCAGCCGCATTTGCCGACATCGCGGTCAGGAGCGAAGGCACCATGGACGTCCTCATGAGGCTCGTCTCAGGCCCGAACGGATTCTTGATCTTCACGGCATTTCTCATCGGATCGCCATCGGGGACGCCCATCTTGTCGAGCACTGCCGGGTTCATGAAGCTGAATGTGTTGATTTCGTGGAAGCCGCCCGCGAAGCAGAGCTCCCTCACGAAGTACTTGAATCTGTACTCGGGGCTCTGTCTTGCTGCGACGGAGTTCTCCGTCACTGTTATCGGGATCTTGTCATAGCCGTAGAATCTCGCTACTTCCTCGGAGAGATCAGCAAATCCCTCCACGTCGCCCCTGAACGTCGGCGCAGTGACCATGAGGTCCTTGTCCACCTTGAATTCGAGCTTCTTGAGGGTCTTGACCATGAAATCGGTGGAAATATCGGTCCCGAGGAACCTGTTCACCCTGTCGGGATCGAGGTAGATGGGCTCAGGCTCCTTAATGGTTCCGACTGCGTCCACAACTCCCCCGATGACATCCCCGGCGTCGAGCTCCTCTACGAGCTGCAGTGCCCTCATGAGGGCCCTCTTCGTGTTGTGCGGGTCGAGGCCCTTCTCATATCTCGAGGATGCCTCGGTCCTCATCCCAAGCTTCTGGGCCGTCAGCCTGGTTGTGACCCCGTTGAACATCGCAGACTCGAAGATGACGGTATTTGTGTCATCCATTATTCCGGTATACTCGCCGCCCATTATTCCCGCGAGTGCGAGTACCTTGTGCGGGTCTGCAATTACCGTCATGGAGCTGTCCAGGTCCCTGGACGTCCCGTCAAGAGTCGTGAGCTTTTCCCCTTCCTTTGCGCACCTCACGATTATCTGGTCGTCTTCCACAAACCTCGAGTCGAATGCGTGCATCGGCTGGTTGTATTCAAGCATCACGAAATTCGTGATGTCGACTATGTTGTTGATGGGCCTCACCCCGGACTGTCTTAGCAGCCTCCTCATCCATTCCGGGGACGGCTTTATCCTGACGTTTTTAACCATGCCGCCCGTGTATCTGTAGCAGCGGTCGGGGCAGTCGATCCTGACGCTGAGCAGGTCCCCGGCATTCCCGGTCGTCTTTTTGACCTTGGCCTCAGGAAAATCGAACGGGAGATCGAACGTTGCTGCCGCCTCCCTGGAAATTCCCTCCGCCCCGAGGCAGTCGGGCCTGTTGGGGGTTATCTCGAAGTCGATGATAATATCGGAGAGCCCGAGCAGCTTCTTGACGTCGTCCCCGGGCTTTGCCCTCTCCGGGAGCATCATGATCCCGTCCTCGATGCAGTCCGGGTAATCGCGCTGCGTTAAGCCCAGTTCGCCGAGCGAGCACATCATGCCGTCGGATTCAACTCCCTTGAGCACGGCCTTTTCGATTTTCTTTCCCTTTCCGAGCTCGGCACCGACGAGAGCCACCGGGACCATGTCCCCGACATTTACGTTCTGTGCACCGGTTACGATCTGCAGCACGCTTCCGCCCACATCAACTTTGCATATCCACAGATGGTCGGCATCGGGATGCTTCTCCATTTCGAGCACTTTTCCGGCCTTTATTCCCGACAGCCCGGGAGCTTCCTCGGAATAAGTCTCAACCTTCGACCCGCTCATCGTCATCCTGCTCACGAATTCCGCAGGATCGGCGTCCAGGCCCGGGACATATCTTTTTATCCATTCATATGAAATAACCATTTCATTTCTCCCCAATCAGAACTGCTCGAGGAATCTCATGTCGCTTCCGAACATGAGCCTGAGGTCAGTGACTCCGTATCTCAGCATCGCAAGCCTGTCCATTCCCATTCCGAAAGCCCATCCGGTGTACACGTCGGGGTCTATCCCGCATCCCGCGAGGACCTTCGGGTGGATCATGCCGCAGCCGAGTATCTCGATGAATCCCTCTCCCTTGCACAGGCTGCAGCCCTTTCCGTGGCACATGAAGCACGTGGCGTCCATCTCGGCGGAAGGCTCTGTGAACGGGAAGTGGTGAGGCCTGAACCTGACTTCTATGTCATCGCCGTACATTTTCTTTGCAAATTCGGCGAGAGTTCCCTTCAGATCGGCCATTGTGATGCCCTTGTCTATGGCCATTCCCTCGCACTGGTGGAATATCGGGGAATGGGTCGCATCCATCTCATCCGCCCTGTAGACCCGTCCGGGGGCGATTATCCTGATCGGAGGCTTCCTCGTGAGCATCGTCCTGATCTGCATCGGAGAGGTCTGGGTCCGGAGGAGCACGTTGTCATTTATGTAGAACGTGTCCTGGAGGCCCCTCGAAGGATGCCCCTTCGGGATATTCAGCATTTCAAAGTTGTATTTGTCGTATTCGACCTCCGGCCCGTCGACAACCTCGAATCCCATTCCGAGGAAGATGTCCTCTATCTCCTTCTGCACCTGCTTGAGGGGATGATACGTGCCGATGTCGGGATCCCTGCCGGGAAGGGTGACGTCAATGCGCTCTGCCCTCAGCTTGAGCTCCTTCTGCTTCTCCGCCATCTCTTCTTTCTTGGCGGCTATCTTCTCCTCGATCTTCTGCCTTACCTCGTTGGCGGCCTTCCCTGCTTCCGGCCTCTCCTCTGCAGACAGATCCTTCATCTGCCTGAGAAGCGAGGTCAGGCTGCCCTTCTTGCCGAGAAACTCGACCCTTAGCTTCTCGACATCCTCGGCATTTCTTGCCTCTTTGATCTTCTGCTCGGCATTTTCCAGAATCTCCCGAAGTTCCTCTTTCATGTACTCCTCCTGACACATAAAAAACTCCGTCCCGCAACCGGGACGGAGCTGATAGCTTCCGCGGTACCACCCGCAATTTGTCTGCGCAAATGCAAACACACTCGCCGCCCTGTAACGGAGGCTGCCGTGCACCCTTACTGCCTCATCGGTTTCAGGGGGCCCGCTCGCGGGAGAACTTCACCGGATCCGGCGCCTCTTAATCACACCACCATAAGAGTCTCTTTGCCGCCGTAAGTTCAGGCTACTTTTCCCGGTCGCCGCGTTTCCTTTATAGTTCGTTATATTATCATCGTCTCCGGGCGTTTTCAAGCTCCAGAACGAACCTTAAACCAGTTCGGATCCGGTTTCCGCAGGTATGCGCCTGTCCTCTCTGCCGCCATGGGGCCGGGCTTTGTTGGCACCCGTGTTAGATGTTATACTTAAT
>JBMNPE010000050.1:0-11283 GCA_050943435.1 Oscillospiraceae bacterium
ACTCGAACTTTGCAGCCTCAGTTCCGTACAGCTTAAAAAGCCAGAGGGAGACGCTCACGGAATTCCTGGACGACCTCTCGAAGAGGGACCAGAAGATGTTCCTCGCAGTTGTGACTGCAGCTGTGTCCGGCAGGACCATGGATGAGCTGGAATCGAAGACCTCTGCACTCATGTCATGTGCAGAGGGATACGGCTGCAGGTTCTCTGTGCTCGGGTTCGAGCAGTACGAGGGACTCGAAACGGTCATGCCCCTGGGCCTCAGGTGCGTGAGTCCGCTTCGGACGCTCACGTCGGAATCACTGTCTGCACTGGTGCCCTTCAGGACGAGGGAGGTTTTCCACTTGCCCGGAGGCACCTACAGGGGAATAAACACCGTGTCAGGCTCGATAATCTCCATAGACCGCTCGAGGCTAATTAACGGGAACGAGTTCATCCTCGGGGTCCCGGGAAGCGGAAAGTCCTTCTGCGCAAAGAACGAGATAGCGTCCCTCGCGATGAGAGGGGACTGCGACATTGTGATAGTCGACCCGGAGAGGGAGTACTCGAGGCTTGTGAGGATGATCGGAGGCGAGACGGTGTGCATATCCCCCGATTCGGGCTGCCACATAAACGCACTGGACCTGGTTCCGGCAGAAGAGGGGGATCCAGTATCGGAAAAGTCTGACTTTGTGCTCACTCTCATAGGGGAGATCATGGAGAAGGACGAGCCCGGTCCCGGCGAAAAATCCGTAATAGACAGGTGCTTACGGAAGGTACTTTTGAGGGACGGGCCGGGAATCCCTACGCTAAAAGATCTCAGGGATGAAATATCCAGGCAGACGGACCCCGGCGCCGCTGAGACCGCCCTGGCACTCGAGATATTCACCGAGGGGTCGCTATCCACATTCTCGAAGCCCACAAACGTTGACTTCTCGTCTCACATAGTGTCCTACGACATTTCCGAAATGGGGAGGCAACTCGAGCCTGCAGCCATGCTCGTGATACTCGATTCCATAGCCGGAAGGATAGAGAGGAACAGGCGGTCCGGGAGGAGGACATACCTCTTTATAGACGAGTTCTACCTGCTCATGAGGAGGGAGCGCTCGGCGAGGTTCCTCTCAGTGCTCTGGAAGAGGGTGAGGAAGTGCGGCGCATTCGCCACCGGGATAACGCAGAACGTGGACGAGGTGCTGGGAAGCCCTTCCGCTTCCACGATGCTCGCCAATTCCGAGCTCACGGTCATGATGAGGCAGGCCCCGCAGGACCTCGAGAGGCTTTCGGGGCTCCTCGGGATAGGAAAGGAAGCCGGAAAATGGCTCTCGAGCCCGGACCCCGGCACGGGGCTCATAAAGGTCGGAAACGACCTGATACCGTTTACTTCCGGGTTCCCAGAGGGCACGGAGCTGTACGGGCTCATGACCACCAGGCCCGGAGAGGCCCCTGCCTCATGAAGGGAAGCACCTTCTTCTTAAAGAAATCCGCCGGATTAGAAGCCCCAGGGTTCAGCTGCCGGAACTCTGAAGCTGGATATGGCTGGGCTGACAGCAGAAGGGGATTCACGAGAAAAGACCGGCTCAGGAAGAGTAGGAAGAGAAGGTCAGAGCAATATTCAAGTGGCCTCAGTGCTGCGGCGCTTTCAGTGTTTTCACTGTTTTCCGCCGTAATCATAGGCTTTTCCATGCTGGCTTCCTATGCGGCAGCAGTGCCGGGAATGATTGCAGGAGGATTCAGCTTAGATGAAAACATGCCTGATATTGTCTTGGTGGCAGAGAGCCAGATAGGAAACAAAGGAGGGGAGCAGTACTGGTCGTGGTACGGATTTGACACGAGGGCCGAGTGGTGCGCGTGCTTCGCGTCGTGGTGCGCAGACCAGTGCGGGTATATAGAGACAGGCGCAGCCCCGAAGTTCGCTGGATGTGTATGGGGAGTGCAGTGGTTCCGGGATAAGGGGCTCTGGGTCGACGGCACAGCAGTGCCGGAGCCCGGCTGGATGATATTCTACGACTGGGACGAGGGCGGCAGGGACGGGCTCTCCGATCACGTCGGGATAGTCGAGTCAGTTTCAGAAGGAGTCATCTATACTGTCGAGGGCAACCTCTCGGACTCGGTCATGAGGGCGGAAAGGGAACTTGGAAACCCTGACATTCTGGGGTACGGAATAATCGTCCCGCCATGACGTAAGAGCCCCTCCTAAATTGCATCCGGCGGCTTATAAGCTATAATTATCTACGGACAAAGCCTTATTCCGGGCCGGAAGGCCCTTCTGCACGGAGATGCGCACATGCTCAAGAGAAGAGATTCTGTCATATACATAGACATGCCCAAAGCTGACAGCGAAGGCGCCAGGGTGCTTGATGCCGACGAGAAGGAGCAGTACAGGGACAGCATGTCGTCTGGGATGAACACCGTCGGGACGATGAACGTCATTTTCTATGCCCTCATGGCGGTTTTTGTAGTGGCGGCGCTGCTGTCCACAAAGTGGCTGTTCCTGGGATGCGCCGCGGTGATAGTGGTGCGCCTCGCGTTTCCTTTCCTCTTTAACTACAACATCTACTACGACATGGACGAGAAGTCCTCCGCAGAGTGGAATGCAGCGGTTTCCTCGTTCGGGGAGATTTCAAGGTCGGACAAGGTATGGCTCGTGAGGGACGGGGAAAAGGAGCTCGTCAAGGAGAGCAGGGTTCTTGAGCCCTACAAGACAACAAAGAATGGAATAAACACAAATGTGCCTATATGCGTATTCCGCGCCGAGCACCACGCATTCATGTTCATGCCTGACTGCATGCTGAGCATAGGGCCGGGGAAGGACATGATCCACTTCTGGAATGAAATAGACCCCAAGGTCACGGTCACGCAGTGCCCGGACGGGGAGAATACGAAGGACACGAGACCTTCCTCATCAGGCGGAAGCGGATACGAATTCGGGGACATCATCATCGACTCCGGCGACGCCAGGATAGGAGAGCTTATTGTCTCGGACAGGAACAAGTCGGACCACGCCGGGAACATAATAGCAGGGTACATAAGGGAGGCCGCAGACAGACACATCGCGATAAAGACGGTTTAAAGTCCGGAACAAAATAAGAGGCTCCCGCGGAAAACCGCGGGAGCCTTTCATGTCCCGGAATATTCAAGTTACTGCGCCTTAACCGCTTCTTCCTGGGTCTCAGGGGGGCTCGTGAGGTACTTGTCGACCCTCTTCTTGACCCTTGCGTAGTAGACAATGATTATGGCGAGCGCCTCGCCCAGGTCGCCAAGCATCTCGCACCACCAGACCGACGGGAAGCCGAGATTCGGGATTACGAGGAACGAAACCACGGTCCTCAGCACCATTCCGAAGAGGGTAGCCCCGAACACGAGGTTCATTTCTCCGAGTCCCCTCATGTAGCTCTCGTATATGTACATGAGTGCTGATACAGGGAGGATCATGGCTATCTTCCTGAGATGATAGATCCCGAGCCTGTAGATCTCGGGGTCGGCGTCGCCGATCATCAGGGCGATCAGCGGATGCGCGAAAACGTAGACAATGATTCCTCCTGCGACGGCTACCACCATCTCGGCAATGAACGTGCTCTTGAAGCCCTTCTTTATCCTGTCGGGCTTCCTCGCTCCGTAGTTCTGAGCCACGAAGGTCGTGTGCGCGTTTGCGAGGTCCATGAGCGGGATGTACGCGAAGTTCTGGACCCTTATGGCCGCCGTGTATCCGGAGACAGTTATCGACCCGAACGAGTTAATGAGCATCTGGAAGAGTATGAATGCAGCTGCGAGGGCGAACCCCTGGAGCATCGAGGGGAACCCGAGCCTAAGCACCGTCTTTGACATCGAGGCGTCGTAGGCCCTGCCCTTTTCCTTGGTCGGGTACTGCCTGCGCATGTACTTTAAAAGCAGGATCGTAGAGAGCAGTGCGCACACCGCCTGGGAAATCACTGTAGCTATGGCTGCGCCGTCGCATCCCATGTTGAATGAGGCGACGAACAGGATGTCCAGGCCTATGTTGAGGAAGCTCGAGAGAACGAGCAGGTAGAACGGGGTCTTAGAGTCGCCTAGAGCGCGGAAAATGCCACCAACGGAGTTGTACTCGAACATGAAGAACGTCCCCGTGAAGAACCACCTGAGATAGCCTTCTGCCATTGCAAAGGTGTCCTCAGGGGTGTTCACGAACCTCAGGAGCGGTGTCGCGACCAGCTCGAGGAGGGCTGTCATCACCACAGAAATTATGCACGTGAGGATGAGGGAGGTGTTCATGGCGGTCCTCACGTCCTTGTAGCGCTTCGCCCCGACAAACTGGCTGATTATGACGGAGCATCCTACGGCAAGGCCGCTTCCCACGGAAATAGCAATAAAGACTATTGGGAACGTGCTGCCGACCGCCCCGAACGCGCGGTCGCTCACGAACCTCCCGACGATTATCGTGTCTACGACATTGTAGAGCTGGTTGAACACGCTCCCCAGAAGGAGAGGTATTGCGAACTTTACTATGCTTTTGAGCGGATCGCCGACCGTGAGGTCTATGGCCCTGTTCTTGCGAGACATTCCTTTCTTCCCCTGAAAAAGATTATTGTTACATTATTTCCATATTACTATAATGAGACAGCAAGGGATAGTATACGAGAGGGTTTAAAGGGGTGTCAACAGACAAAAGACAGGCAGTGTCCTGTAAGGAGAGAAGGGGAATCCTTTCTGAGGGCGGGATGCCGAGGGAAGTTTTCCACGCGCTGGCCATGGCTTTCATGCTGATGGACCACATGGCATGGACGGTCTTCCCGGAGGCAGAATGGCTCCACTACATAGGGAGGCTCGCCTTCCCGATGTTCGCATTCTCCTGCGCCGAGGGTTTCGTAAAGACCCGCTCCAGGACCAAATACATAATCAGGATGACTATATTCGCGGTCATCTCCGAGGTCCCGTTCGACTACATGGTCGGGTACGAGGCCTTCTTCCCGTATGCCCAGAACGTTATGTTCACCTTCACGATAGCCCTGTGCATGCTGACGGCATACGAGGCTGTTTACGGCGGGAGGCTCAGCATCTGGCTCAAGATCCTTGCGATAGGGGCTATATTCGCGGCAGGATATGCCGCAGGGGAGCTCCTCATGACCGACTACGGCGGGTGGGGAGTGCTGACAGTGGCGGCGTTCTACCTCTGCGGGTACATAGCGGACTTCAGGGCCAGGATGGTCGTGGAAGTCATCTGGATGATCATGGTCAACTGCTGGCTGCTTCCGGGATCCGGCATCATAGTGACTCCGGCAGGGAAGATAATATTCCCGGTACAGGGCTGGGGGATCCTCGCACTCATTCCCATCTGGCTCTACAGCGGAAAGAAGGCGCTCAGCGGGAAGTGGGACACGGCCTTCAAGTACTTCGGGTACTGCTTCTATCCGCTTCACATGCTGGTACTCTCGATACTCGCTGGAAGGCTTTAGAATAAAAATTTATACAGAAACTGGGAATGCTCCGGCAAATGCCGGGGCATTTTTTATTGACTCAAAAAATGGAGGATTATAAGCAGAACAATGGCATTGAGACCTAACAGAAACCTGGCTCTCATTCTCGCAATTGCCGTCCTCATAGTGTGCCTCGCTCCGGCAGCAGGGGCAAAAAAGCAGGGGAATTTCAGGGACGCCGACTTCTCCGCTTCCGGAATTGGATACAGGGACGACACAGGCGCAGAGGATCCGTATGCCTCGGACAGGGAGTACGAGCCTGCTGCCCTCGACTGGGTTAGCGCCGCATCCATCGCCGAGCAGAAGATAGGTGCGAGGTACGGTACAAACGGCGAATGGGGACCAGGAACAGGAAGCTCCGCGAAATACGACTGCTCGGGGCTTTTTTCTAGGTGCGTGAGCGAATGCGGGGGCGAAATACAGCACAGGCACGGGGTCTGGGCCTGGCTCACATATCTCAACTACTGGGAAGTTCCGTACGAGTCTTCGACTTCTGGCACTCATCCCACAGGGAACAGAGGGGACGTCGTCGTTTTCTTCAAAAACGGCTCCTCAGGCGAGAGCACCTACGACGCGGTCCACATAGGCATCTGCACAGGAGGAACAAAATATGTCTCCTCCCTTTCAGCAAAGGGGAGCCATTCCTACGCAGGGGTGTGGGAGACAGACATGTACTACTACACTAGCGTCGCCGGGTCTGTCACCACTCCTGTATTCAGGATATACAGGACTTCCTCTCTCACGGGGAAGCTGATGATAAGAAAGACATCGGCTGCATCGGGGATAACTTCCGGAAGCAGCCTCTACTCCCTCGAGGGGACTGAGTTCACGGTCAGGGCACAGGACGGGTCCACTGCAGCAGTGCTCACATGCACTTCCGACGGAACCACCGGATGGGCTGAGCTCCCGGCCGGGACATACACCGTGAAGGAGACTAAGGCCGGAAAGGGATATCTTATAGACTCAAACCCCGTGACAGTGGAGATCTCTGCAGGAGACCAGAAAGAAGTCAGCTTCTCAGATGTCCCGGTGTTATCGAGAGGAGGAATAGTACTCGGGAAATACGACGCTGACACTGGTTCGGCGCTTCCACAGGGGAGCGGCTCATTTGAAGGCGCCGTGTTTAAGGTCGAGTATTTCCAGTCTGCCGGCGCATCCGGGTCTCCAGCGAGGACCTGGTATTTTAAGACTGATTCAGGAGGGAAGCTGTCATTCGACGAGACTCACAGGTGTGCGGGCGATCAGCTTTACACATACGGCGGAAGTGCCGTGCTGCCGCTCGGCAGCATAAGTGTCACTGAGACCGAGGCCCCAAGAGGATACACGGTAAGAAGCGGGAGCCTCACGGCTGATATAACCGAGAATAACGGCAATGCAGTGCTCACATGGGAGGACGGCACATCGGGAATAATGAAAAGCGGGAACGCGTATCTCATATCGGAGAACGGTATCCGCGGCTCTGTGAGGGTCAAAAAGAACGATTCGGCCACTGGAGCCCCTCTTGCAGGAGCAGAATTCACCGTATATGCGATGGAAGATATGAACATCGGGGACAGAAGACTCTCAGCCGGAGAGACCGTAATTGTCATGACAACCGTGGAGGACGGCATAGCAGAAACAGCTGCGAGATCGCTTCCATATGGGAAATATGTTGTCCGCGAAACGAGGGCCCCTCTCGGGTACACCCCTGACAGGGAATGGCACAGGGAATTTTCAATTAATTCCGACGGACAGACAGTGGACCTCACTTCCGAACCTGTCGGCAACGGACCAGTGGAGATTAAAACATCTGCATATGACTCTTCCACAGGATTCAGGAGCGCATCTGTTTCGGAAAGCTTCAAAGCGATGGACATGGTATCACTCACCGGGCTCGAAACCGGCAGGAGCTACAGGCTCGTGTGCTCAGCAGTACTGCAGGACGGCACACCTGTGGCTGGAGAGGACGGGGAGCAGGTCTCCGTATCCATTGAATTCACTGCAGATAACGCGGAAATGGAAATGGAGATCGGTCCTGTAGCATTTGATTCTTCCGGTATGGCAGGGCTGACCGTGGTGCTCACGGAAAGGCTGTACGACATAACAGGAGGGGCCGAGGAGCTGAGGGCAGTGCACGAGGACCTCTCGGACGAGGAACAGACACTCAGGTTCCCATCTGTATCGACAACAGCATCCGACTCAGCGACAGGAGATAATCAGGGCGTCATATCAGATGATGCAGGAATAATAGACGAAGTCCAGCTTGATAATCTTGTTCCCGGCACGGAGTACACCCTGAAGGGAACAGTAGTGCTCAAGGGAGAAGAGGAGGTTCTTGCAGCAGCTGAGAAGATATTCACTGCAGACGAGGCAGAGATGACTGTGGACATGGAGTTCGGCCTGGATTCAAGGGATCTAGCCGGAAAGAGCGCAGTTGTGTATGAGGAGCTCACTGCAGGCGGCACAGTCCTGGCTTCCCACATGGATCCGGACGATCCTTCCCAGACAGTCACATATCCTTCCATTGGCACCAGTGCAGTGAGCGGGACCACAGGCAGCAGTATGGGATCCTGCAGGGAGGGCGAGACTATTGTCGACACCGTCAGCTACGAAGGACTAATCCCGGGAGAGGAATATGAGCTCGAGGGGAGGCTGGTATTCTCCGGGACAGGTGAGGAAGTGCTCCTGGACGGCGTGCCTGTAACGGCGCACGCTTCCTTTGTCCCGGAAACCTCTTCCGGCGAAACGCAGGTGGTCTTCCGGTTCGATTCGAGGCAGTTTGCCGGGGAGACTCTCACCGTGTTTGAAAAACTCCATCACCTGGGAGTTGAGATAGCGTCACACGAGGACGAAAACGACTCAGATCAGTCGGTTTACTACCCTGAGATATCCACTATGGCCGCGGACAGCAGGACAGGGGCATCCTGGGGGAAGGTCGGAAAGCCCGTGACTGTTGTAGACAAGGTATTCTACGAGAACCTCATCCCGGGAGAGGAATACGAGATAACAGGAGCACTTGTAGATTCTGACGGGGCCGCAGTGCAGGACTTGTCCGGTGCACCGGCGTCATCCAGTCTCACATTCGTGCCTGAAACCTCTGACGGGACTCTGACGGTGTCGTTTGAGGACATCCCGTCCGAGTCAGTAATCGGGAAGGATACAGTGTGCACTGAGACGCTGCTCCTAGACGGAAACGAAATAGCGAAGCATGAAGACCTCGGCAACAGGGACCAGACGACTTCGTATATAGAAAAGCTCGGAAAGTTCCGCCTGATGCTCGAGGAGAGTCCTATGACCATAAATGTGGAAGGCAGGACGCCTTCCGTCGACACCGGAGTCAGTGCGGAATATGCAGACGAGCCCTATGCATATACGGAAAAAAAGACAGTAAAGAGCGGCAACGGACTGATTCCGATCCTTGCCGCGGCCGCCGCCATTGCTTCTGCAGGCGGAGTGATTCTTTATAGGAGGAGAAGATCGGCTTGAAGAGATTCCTTGTTAAAACGGCGGCTGCACTTGCAGCCGCCCTACTGCTGTCTGCGCTTCCCGGCGTCAGTGCCGACACACTGGAAGACGCCTCAGTCTCGATGACTGACGGCTCTGACGGGACGATATGCGCTTCAGTGGAATACACTACGCTCGACCCGGAGGAGAGGTATTCCTTCCGGAAATCCATTGAGGATGGGGACGAGACATACAGGCTGGCCGATACCGAAAGGGAAGTCATAGAGGTCTCAAGGCACAGATACGAGGACGTCTCCACTGAGGAGACATACGTGAGCGTGTATTCAGAAGACGACGTGCCGGAGAGCCTTGAATGGACAAATCCCATAAACGGAAAGACATACAGCCTCCCGCTCCTCGGATGCACACTCACTGAATCCGGAAGCGAGGAGAGGAGCGCAGAGATAACGGCTGAGGTTGACTACGGACTTGTGGACGAAGTCCCAGGGCCCGAGGAGACGATGCCTGTCTCATACACAGACCCCCTCACGGGGAAGGTGCTGAACGGAAACGTGGGCTTAATAAGGCTCGAGGAGACGGAGCCGTTCTCATGGAGGAGAGCAGAGATCCCAACAACAGTGACTGGTGCCGACGGCTCGTGGTACGTGCTGGAGGGAAGCTCTGTAAGGATTCCTTATACGGAGCCCGGCGAAACTGAGATAGCGCTCGATGAGGAAACGAAAGAAGAAATAGCAGCTTATCTTGGGAAGGACGCTTCCGTTTTCAGGGTGGATTCCGCTAGCTGGACCTCAGATGAATACGAAAGGAACGGAATAATATGCAGGGATGCCGTATTCACATGTGAAAGGTATCTTGCCGGCTACAAGGCGCACTATTCCTCAGTGTGGGAGCTTCCCCCGAGGACTCTCTACGACGCCTTGGCCGTCTATGGATATGAGGACGGGTCTTTTGACGTCCTGGACGGGACCACGGAGTATACGGTAAGGGAGACCGCGTATTACGAAATCCCAGAGGGCACGGGACTGGTTCTGACTCCAGCCGGAAAGCGCGCGGCACTGATAGGGACGGCAGGGCTCCTGGCTGTATGCTGCGCCGCTGCAGTCATAGCAATGAGATATAAAAAGAAGGCTGATAGCCGTGCGTAGGGCTCTTGCCCTGCTCGCGGCGGCAGCCATAATGCTCCTGGGTTCATCCAGCCCATGCAGGGAAGCCTCAGCTGTTACACCGGAGGAAAAGGCTTCTTCTGCAGTGATTGAAGAAGAGACCGTTTCTACTGATGCGGAGAAGATCGACTGGCAGGCTCTCAGGCAGGAAAATCCGGATACGGCAGGGTGGATAACCGTGCCGGGGACATGCATAGACTTCCCGGTCGTGAGAGGTGAGGACGACACGGAATACCTGAGAAAGGCTTTTGACGGAACATATTCAGTCTGGGGGACGCCGTTCTTTTCCTCTTCATCGGGACCTGAAAGCCGGAACCTCATAATGTACGGACATTCCGGACCGGGAGGGAGGATGTTCGGGGAGCTCGAGGACTATGCAGCAGCGGAGGACCGCAGAGAACCTGTTCTTCTCTGCCTTCCGGAAGGGGACTTTGAGTGCAGGCTCATAAGCATTTTTAGGACGGACATGTCTCTCTTAAGCTGGCACGGCTGGCAGGTGGATTCATTCCCTGATGAGGCAGACGAGAGGACATTCTTCTTCACGGCAGAGGAGCTCTCCTGTGTCGATTCCTCCGTCCCTTTCCTCCCGGGATCCAGGTATCTCACGATACAGACCTGCTCGTTCGACTCCGATGGGAACAATGACGGGAGGCTCGTCGCTATATTCCTGATGAAGCCATACGGGTGAACATCTGAGCCAATCATGATAAAATAAAATATATTATTGATCACCGGAGGATTCCGCATGAACCGCCTGCTTGCACTATTGGAGACAGCATCGGTAGAAGACGACCCGATGTTCGGAATTCTCATGCTCGCGATTATCCTGGTCGTCGGGGTCATCGGAGTCACGATGATCATCTACTTTATCCTCAAGTGGATAAAATCCGGAAAGAACAAAAAACACTGAATCCTGTACATCTGCCGCGGCCCGGACCACCGGGACCGCGGCTTATTTTTTTTTGTCCTCCGGGACCCGTACGTTGTCAATCTGTACAATTTCTGATACCGGAACGGAAGTATTTTTTAAAGAATAATTAGCTTGCTAATTGCTATATGTTGATATATGATATTTAGCATGCTAATTGTTTGGAATGATGGACAGAAAGGAGCTAAACGGATGGAGACCAGACCCGGGGAATGCGGGCAGGAAAAAGACCGCGGTGCTGACAGTTTTGACGACGCGTCGGTCGGCTTCAAGTTCAGGGTTATACACGAGCAGTTCAAATACCTGGTACAGCAGGGGCTCA
>JBMNPE010000051.1:0-10997 GCA_050943435.1 Oscillospiraceae bacterium
AAGACCAGAGAGGACCACTCCAATACGATGAACCAGCTGTTTGCCGCATATGCAAGGGGAAAGCAGGCAAAGGAACTGGCTGTCATACTCGGAGAGGCTGCCCTGTCTGATATGGACAAGCTCTATTCCAAATTCGCAACCGAATTCGAGGAGCAGTACATTTCACAGGGCTGGGAAACAAACCGCTCAATAGAGGAGACCCTGGATCTTGGATGGAAGCTTCTCTCCATACTGCCGAAGTCCGAGCTCAAGAGGATCAAGCCTGAACTGATAGAGAAGTACTACCCGAAGAAAGAGGAGTGACGGCTCTATGGCAACAGTCAATCCTACAAGAATGGAGCTGACGCGTCTCAAGAGGAGACACGCCACCGCTGTACGCGGGCACAAGCTTCTCAAGGACAAGCGCGACGAGATGGTCCGCCAGTTCATACTTCTTGCCCAGAAACAGCAGGACCTGCGCAGGGAATGCGACGAGGCCCTGGCAAAATGCAGCGAACATTTCGCCGATATAGGGGCTTCCATGGGGCAGGCGGCTGCCACAGAAGCACTTATTTACCCGGTAAAGAGCGCCGCCATTGAAGTAGGCGAAAAGAATATCATGAGCGTCAGGGTTCCCACATTCAAGATGCAGGAGACGTCTTCCAGGATTTCCCTTTCCTATTCCATGGCCACTGCACCGGCCGAGCTTGATGATGCCGTCCTTGAACTCGGGGCACTTACAAACAGGCTCATAGAGCTGGCCGAGACTCAGAAGGCATGCGACATGATGGCAGACGAGATAGAGAAAACGAGAAGAAGGGTCAATGCCCTGGAGCATGTCATGATTCCTGAACTGGAGACCCAGATTCACGAGATTACAATGAAGCTTGATGAGAATGAGAGAGGAACCCTCAACAGGCTGATGAAGGTAAAGGACATGCTCGAAGAGCATTCGAGCTGAATTTAAGGGAGTTTTAGACGCCATTAAAGAAATTTTTACAAATCCTTATGTGTTTTATGCTATAACGAATTTAGAATTTTTCCATGCCGCATAAATGAAAAGGAGAAAGCAGAAAGATGGAAGATAAAGAGAACGTCCTCAAGGAAGAGGAAACGGCACAGCCGGAGCCGGCTCCCAAGGAGGAAGTTGATGAAAAGGCCGAAAAAGCCGAGGAAGCTGTAGAAGCTCCTGCCCAAGATGTACCCGAGGGCAGTGATTCCGGTGCTTCTGAAGCAGCCCAGCAGGCCAAGGAATTTGCCGGTAAGGCATATGACAAGGCGAAGGAATATTCCTCTGTAGCGTATGAAAAGGGCAAGGCAACTGCCACGAACGTATATAACAAGGGTCTCGAGTATGCAGAGACTGCCGGAAAGTATATAGGCCAGACTGCCCGCAACATCCGCGACGCCACGAGGCTCAGCATAAACAGGTCCAACGAAAAGGCCGCACTCAAGAGAAGTTATGAGGACCTCGGAAAGCTGTACTACGAAGTGATGGCCGACAAGGCCGAAGGCGAATTCCTCGTATGCTGCAACAACATAAAGGCATCTCTCGAAAAGATAGATACCCTCACAGAGCAGCTCAACAGGATAAAGAACAACGGGTACGAAGCAGTGGAGAATCCTGGCGAGAACAAGAAGGAAGAAGAGCCCGCGGAGGAAATGAACGAGATCGAGAAGGCTGCCGCACAGTCTGACGACAAGAAATAACCATTATTCTGCAGGAACAATAAATACCGGGCGTGAGGGCCAGACCTTCATGCCCGATTATTCTGTAAAGATGAGAACGGGTACAGCTATGAAGCTGTGCCCGTTCAGACAGTTTTATAAAGTCTTTTTCTAGCGGTCCCGGGATTACCAGGCGTAGCAGTAATCCAGGTCGACATTTCCGCTGATCCCGTCTACCACTCCGATTGAGGTATACTGCCACATTTCATACCTTCCGCTGTAGCTTGACGGAGTTCCGCCCGTGTAGTGGGCAAGCCAGATGTAGTAATTGGAGAAGGCTGACGTGTCGAGCTTGCTCTCCAGGTAATACTTGTTGGCATATACCATAGCTGAATATCCCGCGGATCTGCATGTGTCGCAGAAGGCCGAGCAGACCTTTGTGAGTTCATTTACGGTCAGGTTGTTCGCTCTTGCGCTGGATGAAATGAATTCGACATCGATTGTGATCGGAAGATCGATGCTGTACCCGGAAGATCTTATTAGGCTGATGCAGGCGGATGCCTCTTCTACGGCCTCTGCAGTGTTGATTGCCTGGGAGAAGAAGTAGACGCCAACCTTAAGACCGGCAGCCTTTGCACCTGCAATGTTCTCCATGAACATGCTGTCTTCGACAATCTTTCCGCTGCCGTACCCTCTGAATCCGCATCTGATGATGACATTTTTAATTCCTGCGGCCGCGACCTTTTCCCAGTCTATCTCGCCCTGCCACGTGGAGACATCGATTCCAAGCGTATATCCTCCGGATGATGACCCGTCAACAAGAGCTCCGTCGTCCCCGAAAATGTAAGTGACGCCCTGTATTATCTGGGTGCCCGTGACCTTCTGGCCGTTTTTGTCGAAGTAATATGTCTTGCCGTCGATCTCCTGCCACCCGTAATATACTGTCACGGTCCTGGTTGAAGTGACGTCTGTGGCTGTAACCTGATATGTCTGGGAGAGAGTTGACAGGTCGCTGAACGACTCAGTGTATATTTCCCCAAGCTGGGCATCCACTGTCACTGACTCTGTTGCCTCTGCTAAGAACTTGGCTGTAACTGAAACAGCGTTTGAAGGCATCGTGAAGGAAATGGTATTTTCCCCTGTTGTGACTGAATCGGAAGACAGGCCGCTCAAAGTCCATCCCGAGAGGTAATAGCCGTCTGCGGCAGCTGCCGTCACGACTACCGTCTGCCCTGCGCTGACAGATGAACCTGTAGTTACTGCGGTGCCGTCAGCAGTGACTGTCACGTTTCCGCCGCCGGTGGATGAGAAAGTGATTTCGCCGGTGTAATCGAAATAATTTCCCGTCAGATATCCTGAATCATCTGTTTCGGGCACTACCGTGGATTCAGTTCCGTCCAGCAGGAGCAGACCTCCGTATGCGGTTCCTGTGGTTCCTATATATTTTGTCTCTGTATACTGTTCTTCAACCTGAGCAGTGGACGATTCAACATATTCCACTGTATCGGTAGTGGAAATGACAACTTCTTCTGTTGATTCTTCCTCCTGGGTTGTCCTGTTGTTGTAGTTAGGATCATCTGTGGAAGAATTGATCTCCGACTCGTCGACAATTTTCTCGCTTATGTTCTCAATGACGGTCCTTTCCACTTTTCCCTGCACCTGTACTTCTATCGGATCTGCGGAATAATCCTCGATCTCGATCAGCTGTACCGTATATGTGCCTTCCGAAATGCCGTCAATATAGATTTCCCCGTCCATGTCGTCGTCGACCGGGTACTGCATGCTGCCGTCTTCGCCCTCAACTACGAATTCAAACGGCACATCGGTGACATTTTCACCCTGGCTGTCGAGAACCTTTACCGTCATGTCCTCCTCAACGGAAGAGCCGACCATGACGACTGTGCGGGCTGCCGTGAGTTCCGATCCGCTGTCCGAAACATTGGATATATCTGTTTTCCTGTATGAAGTGAGCCCTTCGAGATACGATTTTGACCCGACAGTTATGTCTGTCATCCCGGACCTGACTTCATTTCCGTAATAAAAGACGCCGGCAATGCACATGGCACAGACCAGAACGGCTGCAGCAGGTTTCCTCCAGTCGAACTTCCCGCTGTGCCTGCGCTTCTTCTGCTTCTTGTCCGTTTTTGCCGGCTCTTCGATTTTCTGTTTTTCAGAAGGAGCAGCTTCGTCCGAGAAATTTTCCTCCGATGCTTCTGCATAAGATGCCAGGCCGCTGTCCCCTGCTTCTGCCTCCATACCGGAAGATACAGCCGCCGCAGAGTCCACAGAAGCTGGCTCTGCCGAGGCCTCCGCTTCGGCTGGCACGTCACCGGCCTCTGCGGCATCAGCATTCTTTTTCTGATTTATGGAGCCGAGAATCTGGTCCAGCTCCTCATCGGAGACTATTGTGTGCTTCCTTGGAATCTGCTCTGTCTGGGCCTGTCCGGCCTCTCCGCCTGCGGGAGTCTGTCCTGAGACGGCCTCCTCTTCGCCTGCTGATGCAGATTTTTCAGGAGTCCAAATGTTTTTTGTTTTTCTTTTTCCGAACATATAATGTCTTTTCAGCCAGATCTTATTCCGGCAATTATTTGTTCCTCTGTAATTAGAATAATGTATAGTATGCCAATTATTTGTTCACTATAATATATGCTCTCATTTTTTTCAACCCTGGCGTCCGGATCACCGGCCTGATGCTGGTTCCGTCCGAGCGGCGGAGAGGCGCTAAACATAGCCGGAAATTAACTTTCTGTGACTTGTATTTGCCCCCTCGGTCAGATATAATATGCAAGGTATAATTATCGATATAATTATATTTTATCTGCGATTAATTTTTATTTGGAGGCAAAAATGGTCAAAGTAGCTATCAACGGTTTTGGACGCATCGGTCGTCTTGCTTTCAGGCAGATGTTCGAGGCCGACGGCTATGAAGTCGTTGCCATCAACGACCTCGTAAAGCCTGCTCACCTTGCCTACCTGCTCAAGTATGACACTGCACAGGGATCCTTCTGCGGAAAGATCGGCGAAGAGAAGCACACAGTCACTTCCGGTGATGATTACATCGAAGTCGACGGAAAGAAGATCAAGATCTACGCCGAGAAAGATGCAGTAAATCTTCCTTGGGGTGAGCTCGGAGTCGACGTCGTCCTCGAGTGCACAGGTTTCTACACCAAGAAAGAGAAGGCCATGGCCCACATTCAGGCCGGAGCCAAGAAAGTAGTTATTTCCGCTCCTGCAGATGAGCAGACAAAGACGATCGTTTACAGCGTCAACGAGAAGACCCTTACTCCTGACGATCAGATCATCTCTGCAGCTTCCTGCACGACCAACTGCCTCGCCCCGATGGCGAAGACGCTGAATGATTATGCTCCTATCCTGTCCGGCTTCATGACCACGATTCATGCATACACCGGCGATCAGATGATCCTCGACGGACCGCAGAGAAAAGGAAATCTCCGCCGTTCACGCGCAGCTGCCCAGAACATTGTCCCTACTACTTCCGGCGCAGCAAAGGCAATCGGCCTTGTTATTCCTGAGCTCAACGGAAAGCTCCACGGAGCAGCCCAGAGAGTTCCTGTTCCGACCGGCTCCACCACTATCCTCGACGCAGTCGTAAAGGGCAAGGACATCACGGTTGACGGAATCAATGCAGCCATGAAGGCCGCCAGAAGCGAATCCTTCGGCTATGTCGAAGACGAGATCGTTTCTTCCGACGTCATCGGCATGAAGTTCGGCTCCCTCTTCGATCCTTCTCAGACAAAGGTTCTGAAGATAGACGACAACACGTATGAAGTTCAGGTTGTGTCCTGGTACGACAACGAGAACTCCTACACGAGCCAGATGGTCCGCACAATCAAGTATTTCGCGGAACTCAAGTAATCCAGGGCTTCAAGTCCATTAAACAGCCTCCCGGATCCGGGAGGCTGTTTTTATGCAGCCGGAGATGTAAAATGGCAGACTGAGAATGTTCCACGTGGAACATTCTTGTTTTTTGCCTTTAAACCGAGGTTTTTTGATGTTTTGCACTGTTTAAGCGCTGTACTCAGTCTTTATCCGGTCAATTTGGAAAATGTTTGAGAGCCTTCTATTTTTCTGTACCGCAGGTAATCAATCGTGTTATAGTATTAAAGACACTCCAGAATCTGCAGATACACAGATTTTGATAAAATGTTCCACGTGGAACATTTCCAACTACTTCTTATATGAAAGAGGCAGAACTTGGGTAAGATAATTTCCATTACAAACCAGAAAGGCGGAGTCGGAAAGACTACGACAGCAGTCAATCTGGCTGCAGCTCTCGGTGCAAAGGGAAAATCAGTTCTTCTGGTAGACATCGACCCCCAGGGCAACGCCACAAGCGGCGTTGGGATAAACAAGAGGTCAATCAAGGCCTCCTCCTATACCCTTCTCATGGGCCTGAGTTCCGCAAACGACACAATACTGGCCACAAGATACCAGGGTCTTTCGCTGATACCCTCAGACATCAACCTCGCAGGAGCAGAGATAGAGCTCGTTTCAATGGAAGACAGGCAGTACAGGCTCAAAAACGCACTCATCGAGAAAAGGGATTCCTACGACTTCATACTGATCGACAATCCCCCTTCACTGGGTCTTCTCACGATAAACGGGCTGACTGCCTGCGATACTATCCTGATTCCGATCCAGACAGAATACTATGCACTCGAGGGCCTTGCCCAGCTCATGGCAACGGTGAGGCAGGTAAAGAGGCTGTACAACCCGGGCCTCGAGCTCGAAGGCGTCCTTCTCACGATGTTCGATTCTAGGCTGAGCCTCTCGATGCAGGTGATGACGGAAGTCAAGAGATTCTTCCCCCAGAAGGTTTATTCCACCGCAATTCCCAGAAATGTCAGGGTCTCCGAGGCCCCCGGACACGGGAAACCCATAAAGTACTACGATCCGACCTCCCGCGGTGCCATATCCTTTGATCTTCTCGCAGACGAAGTGATAGCAGACAACATGCCGGCAGAGGCCCAGGCGGACGACTGAAAGGAGGAACATTAAGGTGCCAAAGGACAATGACAGACTCGGAAGAGGACTTGAAGCTCTTTTTGCAGATGCCTCCGAACCGTCTGGCGATGTAAACGAGATTCCGGTTTCAGAGATACAGCCCAACAGGAGCCAGCCAAGGAAAAAATTTGACGAAGCCTCCATGGCCGAGCTCACCGACTCAATATCCCAGCACGGGGTGCTGCAGCCGATACTGCTGAGGCCCCTCCCCTCCGGAGGATATGAGATCATAGCCGGAGAGCGCAGGTTCAGGGCTGCCATGGCAGCCGGACTGAAGACAATCCCGGCAGTGGTGAAGTCAATGACCGACAGGGAATCGGCAGAGGCTGCACTCATAGAGAATCTGCAGAGGGAGGATCTGAATCCAGTCGAGGAAGCCCGAGGGATCAAGAAGCTCATCGATGATTACGGATGCTCCCAGGAAGAAGCCGCATCCAAGCTCGGCACTTCCAGGCCATCAGTCACAAATTCGCTCAGGATTCTTTCCCTGCCGGATGACGTCCTCACGCTCATTGAGGACGGGAAGCTTTCTGCAGGCCATGCGAAGGCTCTTCTTTCAATAAAGGATCCTGAACTTATATCAGCCGCTGCAAAGGATATAGCCGAAAAGGGGCTCTCCGTCCGAGAAGCTGAAAAGCTCTGCGCTTCCCTGTCAAAGAAGCCGCGCACCCAAGCTCCAAAAGCCGCTGCCCCTGAAGCAGCCGAGGTTGAACTTGCCCTTAAGAACAGCCTAGGAGTGGAGGTTGCAGTAAAATACCGCCATGGAAAAGGTTCGCTGACGCTCAATTTCTATTCAAAGGAACAGCTTTACGATTTCGCCAACAGACTGAGCAACAATAATCAGAGGTGACATATATGTTAGACATCAAGCTGATCAGACAAGATCCTGACGCCATCAAGGAAAAGCTCCACAAGAGAGAGGGACAGAATTACGACGACAAGATAGACAGCCTTCTTTCCATCGATGCCGACCGCAGGGAGCTCACGGCCAGGACCGATTCCCTCAGGGCAAAGCAGAATTCCGTCAGCAAGGAGATCCCGAAGCTCAAGAAGCAGGGAGAGGACGTTTCCTCCGTACTTGCCGAGATGAAAGAGCTTTCCGAAGAAATAAAGAAACTCGATGCCGACCTCAAGACGCTCAACGACAAACAGCATGAAATCCTGCTGTCCATACCCAATACTCCCCATGACAGCGTCGTTTCCGGCCCGGATGACAGCTGCAACGTGGAGCAGAGGCGCTGGGGAACACCCAGGAAATTCGATTTTGAATACAAACCCCACTGGGAGCTTGGGAAATCCCTCAATATCCTGGACCCTGAAAGGGCCGCCAAGGTCACCGGCACAAGATTTCACTTCTACAGGGGCCTCGGTGCGAAGCTCGAACGGGCTGTGGTAAACTTCTACCTCGATCTGCACACGGAGGAACACGGATACCTCGAGCTCCTGCCCCCGTTTATCGCAAACGGCGATTCCATGACCGGAACAGGGCAGCTCCCGAAATTTGCAGAGGACATGTACAAGCTCGAAGGGCTCGACTACTACCTCGTCCCCACTGCCGAGGTTCCGGTCACCAACTACCGGCGCGCAGAGGTTCTGGACGAATCCGAGCTCCCCGTAAAATATGTCGCCTATACCCCGTGCTTCCGCGGAGAGGCGGGCTCTGCAGGGAGGGACACCGCCGGAATAATCAGGCAGCACCAGTTCAACAAGGTCGAGCTCGTGAAGCTTGCCTATCCGGATACGAGCTATGACGAGCTCGAAAAGCTCACCCACGACGCAGAGGACGCACTCCAGAGGCTCGGCCTCCCATACAGAGTCGTCGCACTGTGCGGAGGGGATCTTGGCTTCTCCGCTGCAAAGACCTACGACATCGAAGTCTGGATGCCTAGCTACGACAGATATGTCGAAATATCCTCCTGCTCTGACTACGAAGACTACCAGGCGAGGAGGATGGACATCAAGTTCCGCGATTCCAAGACCGGAAAGCTCCGCCTGGTCCACACACTCAACGGTTCGGGCCTTGCCGTGGGACGCACGACGGCAGCAATCATGGAGAACTACCAGAATGAGGACGGCTCCATCACCGTCCCTGATGTCCTGGTCCCGTATATGCACGGAGTTAAAGTGATAAGGGGCGACACCCTCTCTTCGGCAGAATAAGCTTCCAGCATAGAAAACACAGCGCCGCCGCCTCCCGTCATAGGGGCGGCGGCGGACTTTCCGGACCCTTAGAAATACGCCTTCCAGAGTGTCGTCTCTGGCCTGTAATTCGTGTTGACAACGCCGGTTCTTTTAATTATAATTGCCTTACTTGTGGCGGCATAGCTCAGTTGGCTAGAGCATTCGGTTCATACCCGAAGTGTCACCGGTTCGAATCCAGTTGCCGCTACCATAACAGGCCCGTTGGTCAAGTGGTTAAGACACGGCCCTTTCACGGCTGTAACATGAGTTCGAATCTCGTACGGGTCACCAGGAGAACGTCGGATCATTTTTATGATTCAGCGTTCTTTTTACTTTTGCCTTCAAACCTATATGATATAATGTCAAAAAGAATTTTTTATATGGGGAGCCGGAATTGCAGGACGCAGAGAAAAAAACAGAAAAGAGCAAGCGTCTCCTCACCAGGAGAGACTGGGCAAATGTTCTGGTCGGCGCGATCATTGCTGCCGTATATCTGATACTCCGCAACCTCGGTACAGTCTGGTCTGCCCTCGGAGACGTCTACAAAGTCATAAGCCCGTTCCTGGGCGGGATAGTGCTTGCATATTTCCTGAATCTCCTGCTCGTGCCGATAGAAAACCACGTCATGAAGTGGATAAAGAAGCCATCCCGCAGGCACGGCTGGTCTGTCTTCGTGACAATTCTTGTCATACTCCTCGTACTGGCGGCTCTGATCTACATGCTCATCCCGCAGCTGATCGACAGCTTCTCAATGCTCGTCAGCAACATGAGTTCATATATAGAGCAGGCATATACAGCCATTGTCAATCTGGTTGACAAGCTTGGAATAAACAGCGACAAGGTCAGCAACATCCTGGATTCGTGGGACCAGATGATGTCAACCATCAGCTCAAAGCTCAGCGACCTCCTGCCTTCCATCCTCAACTACTCAAAGCAGGTAGGCGGGAGCATCGTAAACTTTTTCATAGCCTTTGTAATCTCCATCTATGTCCTGGCTGACAGGGACAACATCATGAGGAGGGTCAAGACCACTTTCAGGGCCTTCCTCCCCGACAAGTCCTACACAACGCTCGCCGTCTACGCAAGGAAGAGCCACAAGGCATTCGGCGGCTTCCTGGTCGGAAAAGCGATAGATTCCCTTATAATCGGCCTCATCACCCTTGCATTCCTGCTCATTTTCAAATATCCATATTCCGGGCTTATTGCATTCGTGATCGGCCTTACCAACATGGTGCCAACCATAGGGCCGCTCATAGGGACCATCCCCTGCGCATTCATCCTCCTGCTCATCGATCCTCTCAAGGCACTGTGGTTCGTAATATTCATAATCATTCTGCAGCAGTTCGACGGCAACTATCTCGGACCCAAGATCCTCAGCAACTCTGTCGGCATATCCCCTCTCTGGATCTTCATTTCTGTTTTGTTCTGCGGAAAGATCTGGGGCCTGTTCGGGGCACTCATAGGAGTCCCCCTGTTCAGCGTGCTCCTCGATATCTTCAAGCAGATCGTCTATGGAAGACTTAAGAAAAAGGAAGAACTTAAAGCCCAGACTGAAGAAAACATCGGCGGGGATGAATCCGCCGGGAACCAGGAGACAGACGCAAAATGAACCAGGAAATTCTTACGATCGGAATCTGCGGCGGAACAGGGAGCGGCAAGACCACTCTCACAAATGAGCTCAAGCGGAGGTTTCCTGACGACATCTCCGTTGTCAACCAGGACAGCTATTACCGCCGCAACGATGAGATGTCCCTGGAGGAGAGGGCCAAGCTCAACTACGACCATCCCGATGCAATAGAGATGGACCTCATGGTTGATCAGATACGAAGCCTCAAGGAGGGGAAAGCCATCGACTGCCCTGTGTACGATTTTTCGGTCAACAACAGGACTGACAGGACTGTCAGGATCGAACCGACAGGCGTGATAATAGTCGAGGGAATCCTCATTTTTACGTCAAAAGAACTCCGGGATCTCCTCGACATCAAGGTATATGTCGATGCCGATGCCGATGTGAGAATCCTGAGGAGGCTCACGAGGGACATCCGGGAGCGCGGCAGGACGATAGAATCAGTCATCCATCAGTACCTGACCACGGTCAAGCCGATGCACGAGCAGTTCGTCGAGCCGAGCAAAAAATATGCAGA
>JBMNPE010000052.1:0-10798 GCA_050943435.1 Oscillospiraceae bacterium
CAGAGAATATGAGGCATGCGAGAGCTATTGCAACTCCTTCTAACAGGACTCCGCAGTAGCTCTTTAGGAATGAATACCCTATTCCTGCAGTGGGCTCTCCTGCTATCGTGGAGAGCGGTATCGGGGAGATGGCTGTGTACATGTAAAGCCGGAACATCCTCCCGTAGACAGTGAGTATCAGTATAAAAGACACTATGGTGACTGCGAGGCAGCCAATGAGTGAAACAGCCCAGAGCGGTATTGAACTGAAGGTTCCCGCCTCAGCGAGCATCGCCTTGATTTCATCAGGGAGGACAGTCTTCCCTCCTCCAGGAGCGGCTGTTCCCATGACTCCTGCGAGCATTCCCTGGAATATCCCGAACATGGCGTTCATGAGCTCCATCCCGTGGGTCACGAGCGCTTTGGCTGCGACGAACCTCAGAAACAGCTTTACAGCGGCTTCAGGCCTCCTCAGCTCCTCAAGGGATCCTGCAGTCCTGAAAACCCCTAAAAAGAAGAACAGCACCGTGAGCGCTGCCCCGAATGCAGCCAGGATTCCGTTGATGTTTTTTATTATCTCCCATATCCTGCCGTCCCTGAACTCGGCGGGAGAGACAGTCAGCAGCTGCCATATCTCGGTGAGCTTTTCGTCCCATGTGTCGAGGGCATTCTGCAGGTTCTCAGCTATCCAGGCATTGTCCATCCTCCGATTCTTCTTCCTTTCAGGTCATTAGAAAAGGCCGCTCCAGCGGCCTTGAATTTTCTTATATATTTTTATTTTATTGTCCCGTGACATGAAAAGGGCCGTCCTTCCTGGACGGCCCGCTGCATCTAATCTGTCAGACGGAAGCGCTTCCCCCGTCATCATCTCCGGAATTGTCATCCCTGCTGCTCAGATCGGCATTGTCGTCATTTTTCTTATTTTTCTTTCTCAGCACAAGAATCAGCACAATCACCAGCACAAGGACCGCGGCAACTATCGTCAGTATCTGCCAGAACATTATGTTCGACTCGTCGCCGGTGGCCGGAGTCATGACCTTTAAAAATCTGCTTGCATCCATATCTTTCACCCCTGCAGGATATTTCCTCATATGGTAATGATATTCATTTTGGATTTCTCTGCAAGTATTCCCGGGCTTCAGCCTCCGGTTATAAGGTTCATAATCTCCTTGGCGAAGGTTATCACGAGGCCCCCTGCAAACGTCATGAACCCGTTGGCCCTCTGGCTCGGGTCGTGGCTCTTGAGCGACAGCCCTATCTGGACTATACCGAGTCCCAGCAGTATCATCCCGACAGCCCTGATGAGCCCGAAGATAAAGTCGGACAGGTTGTTGACTATCCTTATGGGATCTGAATCTGCAGCCGAGAGCAGCAGAACCATGCAGCAGAGTGCCGCAGTCCCTGCCGTCCTCGCAAGCACAGCTTTTCCTCTCTTCAAATCATCTCATCCTCCCTCTGGATTCGATCCTTATGTATACGGGCTCCGCCGGGCCCTCGGGCGGGTCGAGGTCGCACTCGGCCTCCATTTCGGGGATCACTGCAGTGTCAGGATTTTCGTCATCGCCCACAGAGATGCTCTCTATCACCGCATCCGGAACAAGGTCGTCCCAGTACCTGTACGCTGGTCCTCCTCCCGAATATGTCATGCCGTACTGGGGGTGGCTCTTCATGTCGTATTTTTCGTCTATCACCGGTTTTTCTCCCCTTATAAAGAGCAGGGCCCGCTTTCCGTCGAGCCTTCTCACCTCGTCCGGGAACATCAGCTTCCTGCCTGCGCTCGAATCGTTTTCCCCGTACGAGCCCTTCTGCCCTTTGGATTTAGAATAGCTCCTCACCTCAATGGTCTCGTCGCCGAGCATCTTTGACATGAGCTCATGAGTGGAAGTCTCCCCTCCTCCCATGTAGAGGAGCTCGTCGCAGTTTCCCACTATGCTCTCCCAGTTCTTTTCGTAGAGGGCCCTCAGCTGCGACATGTTCTGCAGTATGATGCTCACGAACACTCCCCTCGACCTCATGACCGAGAGGATCCTGTCAAAGGAACTTGGCAATGTGACGTTCGAAAACTCGTCCATAATCAGGTGCACCGGCACCGGAAGGCTTCCGGAAAACTGTCTGTCCGCTATCCTGAATAGCTGCTGGAAGAGCTGGGTGTAGAGCATCGACACGAGGAAGTTGAAGCTCGAGTCGTTGTCCGGAATCACAGCGAACAGAGCTGTCTTCTCGAGCCCCATGGAACCGAGGTCCAGGTCGTCCGAGGATGTGAGCTTCCTCACGCTCTCGAGGTTGAACTTCTCGAGCCTCGCCATAAGGGTCACCTGTATGGACTTGAGCGTCTTTGGCGATCCCGAGTGGTACGACTTGTAGTATTTGAGCGCAATGTTCTCGGGGTCCTTCCTGCCGAGGTCGTAGAACAGCCTGTCGAGATCCGTGTCGGAGGGCCTCTCCTCGTCCTCTATTGCTCCTCTCCTGAGGAGTTCCATTACGTTCCCGAAGTTCTGCTCCTCGGGAGGTGCCTCGGACTTAAGGAGGTAGATGAGTGCCGAGAGCAGCATCGCCGCGGAGGTGTCCCAGAACGGGTCGCTCGTCCTCGAGCCCCGGGGAAGCGTCGACCTCATGAGGTTTGTGACGAGCCTCTGCACGTCGTTTTCGTCGCTTACGTACCGGAACGGGTTGTAGCATGCGCTCTTGTCCATGGATATGAGGTCGAGGACCTTTACTTTGTATCCCCTCGATTCGAGCACGGAACCGGTCTCCCTCACTATCTCCCCCTTGGGGTCCAGCACGAACACGGACTCCTCCCTTGCCGAGAGCAGGTTCGGGATGCAGAAGCACCTCGTCTTCCCGGCCCCGGATCCTCCTATCACCAGGGTGTTGAGGTTCCTCTGGTGCCTCTTCGTGTCGAGTCCTATCGAAACGTGCTTTGTGAGTATCTTGGCCTCAGCGCCTCCCGAATACTTCCTTCCGAGTGACGCCGGATCCCCCCATGACGCAGACCCGCGCTCTTCCCCTCTTCTTGTCTCCGGCATGTCGGAGAGCAAGAGGGCCGCGACTGCCGAATAAACCGCAGCGCACGCCGCCATGCATGCCGGGGCCGCGCAGCACCAGTACGGTGTTATGCATCCCGAAAGTATCCCGGCAAGTCCTGCCATTATCCCGGAGAGCCCGCTTCCGGCAAACGGGGCTATCAGGAATCCGAGGGCCGCGGCGGGGATTATCCCGAATGCCGCTGCCGCATATCTCTTTTTCAACGGGATGTCCGGCTATGCCGTCTCCCTTCCCGCTTCCTTTACGGGACTCTCCACAGTGAGGTCGAGGGAATCCTCGATGACCCTCGCCGCAGAGCGGAATGCGTCCCTCGCCCTTGAGAACACGCCCCTGATTTCCTTTGGCTTATAGTAGTCGCCGAGATCAGACACCTGAGGAGCCTCGAACTCAATCCCGAACCTCCTGCAGAGCATGCACGCCGCGATGTCCGCTGCCTCCTTTGCAGTTTCCATGTGGTAACCGCTCCTCATGCAGGCGCCTTCCATGACCCCGAGGGCTGTGGCAAATGCCTCCTCCTTTGTGGAAGCAGCTCCTCCGGAGAGGAAGACCGTCCCGGTATTGCTGTCGTATTCCGCCATGCTCCCGTTCTCCCCGTCCCTCACGAGCACCGGGCACGGGCTCGCCGAAACGACCTCCCTAGCAAATGACGCTGGGTCCAGTTTTCTTCCGGCTGCTTCCGGAGCAGGGGCGTCTGTCTGCGATATATCAAAGACTTTTCTTATCTCGGCCTTTCTTCCCCTTGTCCCGTCGCGCCTTGTGTATTCCCGGGAAGAGAGTGTGAGTATCGCCTTTTCCCCGGCCCTCACCGCGGTCCCGGCCCTCTTCCACTCTTCATAGGTGCCGAGCTGCACCGCCTCCGGGCACTGCTCCGAAACAAGCAGAGCATTAGAGACAGACATCGAGTCGAACCTCGCCTGAACATCAATGTATTTTTCCAGCCTCTCAGGCGATTTTGCCGCCGCCCTCGTGCAGGAATCGAGCAGTTCGAAAACCTCGCGCCTCTCCTCGTCCTTCCTGCTTCCCCAGTCGGGGGCCATCATCCTCGCGGCCTCCTCCATGTTCTTCTTCGGTATGAAATTCATTCCTGTATCTTTCTCCCATCATTGCTTCCCGAACCGTCCTCAAGGTCGGGTTCGGGCTCCACATCCGGCCCGCTCCTCGCATATGCTCCCCTCGAGACTGCTTCGAGCCTTCTCATGAGGGATGCATGTGATCCGGAGCCTGCCTCCCTCTCCGGTGCCTTTCTCCTGGAAGTCAGTATCGAGGCTATCCTCGAGGAATCCTCCTCATGTGCCACAAGGATATATGAGTCGGCGCCTTTCTCCCTCATGACGGCGTACTGGAGGCCTTCCCTCCTCGCCTCCTTTACGAATACCGCCTTCTCCTTTGGGCTCAGTTCCTTTACTACAAGCCCGTCCGGGGACCTCATCATCATCGAGAGCCTCCTCGAGACTGGCATGTTCCTCCTGGAGAGGCCCGACACAATGAGGGCCGCAGTCCTCGCTGCGGCCTTTCCCGTTATTCTCACGGCCTTCCGGGTTCCGTCTATCGCAAACCTCGCTACTGCCGAGGCCTCGTCACCGCTTATGCTCACAGCTCCTCCTCCCTGGATCTGTCCATTTCTCTCTGCTTCCTCGCTATTTCCAGTTCCGACAGTGACCTTTCCACCTCAGGCGCGGATTTTATGACCCCGGAGAGCCTCTTTTCAACGAGGCTCAGTCCGTTTCTCTTTTCAACAAGGCTTTCCACCTTCTTTATGTCTTCAGGATCCTCATCCCTGCCGCGATACTGTATCCTCGACCTGAGCCTTCCTATCTCCCTTCTCACTTCCTTGAGCTCCTCCTGCGCTGACCCGAACCTTTCCCGGGCTTCGCCGAGGTCCCTGATTCCGAGCTTCTCCATGGTCTCCAGCTGCTCTGAAAGCCTGTCACTGCGGACGATAGCCCTTCTCATCTGTATCGGAACCCTCAGGTAGTCGTATCTCTGGTAGCACGGTATCATGCCGAGTTCCTCGAGGCACAGGCTGTATCTCGAAATAAGGTCCGTCTTTCCCCTCAGCCTGTCCTGCCTCACAGGCATGCTGTACTGCAGCCTGTCCCTGTGCCTTATCTCATATGCAGCCCTGCCGGCATCCGGCTTGAATTTCTCTATTTCCTTCTCTATTTCTTCTGTGCCGAAGTCGTTAATGTCGTCGCTCATCTTGAGCACTGTTCCGGAATAGAGCGCTTTCACCACGATTCCGCCCTGGTATTTCCTCATGATCCCGTAGCCTAGAAGCTTAAGGTTCTTGAGAAATTCCTCTTTTGTCGAGGATGCCTCCGCTGCCTTTCTGAGGGCTAGCCTCGCTATGTTGTACTCCGACCCGCAGCCTGCGGCGGTCAGTGCCCTCACGCTGGCGTTGGCTCCGTGGGACGAATCCCTGTTCTCATAGGTTCCCCTGCCGCGCGTCTTTCCATGTCTTGCGAGAATGGAATAAATGGACCTCCTGATCCCCATTGACCGGAAATCCTTCTCCGTGAGCGCTTCCCCTCCCATGTAGGGGATTCCGCTCACCACCATGTGGCAGTGGATGTCGCGAGTGTTCATGTGGACAGCCATGACACACTGCTTTCCGGGAAACTGCTCAGCAGCAATCTCGTTCGCTATTTCGAGAAGCTCCCCGGGTTCTGTGGAAAACCCGTTCAGCATGAGCATGATTCTCCCGTAAGCCGCACTGCTTCCGGGCCCTCTCATCGCTTCCTCCATGCGGAACTCATCTGCGGCGAGGTGCGGGCTGCAGAGCCTTCCCCTCACTGCATATCCTGACTCAGCACCAGTAGGAGTCCTCCCTGTCCTCAGGGAATACAGGCTCATATCCGTCTTGTGAGGGTTTACTGCGTAGCTTATGGCCTTTGCCGCCGCTGCAGAGCCCTTCATAGAAGTGATCTTTACTAGCGCCACGGCATCCTCCTTTCCGGCGGCATCAGGAATTTCTCCTCAAGGGACTTTATCGTGTCCTTAAATTTTTTTGAGAGTTCCGGGAGTTCTTCTCCGGAATCTGTTTTGGAAGCCTTTTTGAGCTCATCTGCAGCAGCGCAGGCCCTGTCCAGGGCCTCATAGAATTCGGGTCCCGGCTTTTCCCTCGGCTCATATCCCATGATGAGAACCCTTACGAGCTCCGTTGGTTTAAAACCGGTGAGCTCTGACTTCCTCATGAGGTCCCGGTAGTGCTCCTCGTCAAACGATATCGACAAATACCTGCGGGGAGGCCTCTCCTTCTTTTCCATATGCAGTAATGCTCAAGTCAGCTGAATTATTAGGGGAAAGAGGATGTCTCAGAAGCTTCATGTATTTCCCGGAAAGCTTACCGGGCATTGACAGGTACCTTGGGCTGGAACCCGGCGAATAGGCAAGGAAGAAAGTCCCGCGAACAATGTCGAGAATCCTTCCGTCCTCAGTGACGACAGCCCTGTTGGGTGCGAGTCCCAGGTATTTCCCGAGGCTGCAGCAGACGAGTGCTACATCGTCCTTATATGGCATGTATTCCTCGGGCTCGCCTCCGACGGTCTTCCTTATCCCGTCAAGGGAGTCCTCTATCTCCGCGAGCCCCGCCTCTTTTCCCGGGGCCAGCAGCACCACCCTTATCTTTCCCGGGGGATCCGCCTTCCTGAATTCGTCCCTCAGCGGGTCGAGGGCCAGTCTCGACCCGTTTTCCCAGATCATCTCCGCTGTCCCGTCTTCCCTCACCGCCTTCACCCTTCCCCTTAGTCCAGAGGTAAGTAAATACGACGATCTCGACTTTATGAGTTCGATCTCCGTCCCGGGAGGGAAGTTCTTCATCATTTGCAGGGCAAGCGGGGACATCGTCAGAGTATCGCCGAATCGAGATCGGCCTCCAGGAATTCGCGGTCCGACATCCGCATAAGCTTTGACACTGCGCTCCTCGCGAGCGACGCCATCTCCGGGTCGTCGCCTCCCGAGGCTATGAGGACGAGGTTCCTGACCGTCTCCCTCCTTGTCCTCGCGCCGAATCCGCCTATAAGCATCTTCTCCTCTTCTGTAAAGGAAGCCCTCATACAGCTTCTATTCCCCTTTCCAGTGAACTGCGGCTCCTCGCGGCGAATGTGGATATCTCCTCCAGCACCTCGTCAGCCCTCTGCAGCACTGCCGAGTCGCCGCTGTTTTCCCTGAGTATCGTGTCGATCCTCGCTTCAATCCCGGAGGTGTCGCCGCCCAGCAGCATTGCCTTGAGCCTTTCGGGGTCGGAGAGCCCGTCCCCGGGTCCTGTCATGCCGCATTCCTCGAACCATCTTTTAATCGAGAGGGAGAGCTCCCCTGCATCCCCCTCCCTGTCTATGGAGGCCATCTCGGCCTCAAGTCCTCCGATTATCCTGGACGATGCCCCGCTTATCCGGTCCATCGAGCTCCTGAGCTCGTCGAGCTTCATGCCGTCTGCCCATGCGGCTATGTACGGGAACGAATACCCCGACGTGTCTATCCCGAAGTGCGAGCAGACTGCGTACGCCACGCTTTCGGCCTCTATCTCCCTGGTCTTTGTGTCAGGGCCCGGGGTCTTTGCCCCGTGAAGAACCGAATGTGCGAGCTCGTGCACGAGGGTCTTCACTGTCTGCCTCTGGCTCATCCCGGAGGCGACCGCTATCTCCATCCCGTGCGGGTCGAAGTATCCCCTGGCGGTGCCGTGTATCTCCCCGATCCTTATGGAAGCCGGGGAAATCCTCCTCGCAGCCTCGAGGAACGAGTAGTAGTCGAGAACGTCGCCCTCGAGGTCAGGGGTTTCTATCTGCGGGACAGGCTTTCCCTCCGTCTGGGACACGTCGAATACGGAAACCATCCTGAACCTCGGCACCTTCTTTACTATCCTGTCCATGACGCTCTTTCCGTCGGGTCCCTTGACAGCAAGCCTCGTCGCCGGGTCTATCCTCTCCCTCTCGACGACAACCTCGCAAGGCATAGGGGCTATAATCCTGATTCCCTTTTCGCCCTTAATCACATGCCTCTCGAACTTTGAGAGCCACGTCCTGTAGCCTGCGACCTGCGTGGCGTCCGGCTTCTGCATGAGGATCAGGGTCACGTTCCTTGCGCTGTAGTCGTGGAACACTGCCATGGCCTTGAGGTACTGCCTGTACTTGTCAGTTGCCATGTATTCCCTCATGCCCTCATCCAGTTTCTCGAGTATCTCGGAGAGCTTCATGCCGCCGGGCTCGAACCTCTCCGTCATCCTGCCCCTTCCCCATCCTTCCGGGGAGCCGGGTCGAGGCTCCCCGAGAAGAACGAAAACAGCTTGTGGTCCCTCTGGTATTTCTTCAGGAGAAGAAACGTCTTGAGCTCGGCTATAGTAAAGTTATTGCTCATGAGCAGCTTTTCCAGGGTCGTCACCTGCAGGTCCTTCTCCGTACTTACCCCGAGGCTTTTAAGCTTCCTTATTACGCTCATCCTCAGGTCAAAATTTGTCTTTTCCGAATTGGTCAAGGGCTTCTGCCCCCTTTTATTCGTATTGTCCTTTGTGCCGCCGCGGCGGGTCGCGCAGTAAAGCGCGTCATGGGATTCTCTCCCCTCCGAGGTTCTCTCCGAGCCGCCCCCATTGCTTGAGACTGTGGCTGGGCGGAAGTATCATTGTCGGACTGCAGGAAGTAAATGGCCTGCAGGTCCTTTCGTCCCTCCGGGCGAGGACATTCAGTTTTCAAGGTGCATAATTTTTCTTCTGCACCTAAATATGAAAAAAAGACTCCCATAAAGGAGTCTTTTCCCACCTTCTGCGCAAAAATTCACAGAATGTTTACAAATCAGGATGCCTGCTTCAGCTGCTTCCTCATGAGGCGTCCGAGGACCATGGCGGCAAAGAAGCCGACTGCGGCAAGCACCATTGCGACTATTATCGCCTCAGCCGTAGGCACGCCGCCGCTGCTGAGTGCAATCCCAAGGTTCGGGGATACGAGTCCTGCCACAAAAGCTCCAAATGAAATGATGCTGTAGTTTGAACTCAGGTATTTTGTGCCGAAGTTCTCCACGTTGAGCACGCTTGAGAGGCTTGCGGAAGCACCAAAGCAGAGCGATACGCCCGATATGGCGATTATAAATACTGCGCTGCCTGACAAAAACGTTGCACCAAGGCTCAGGAAAAGCACAACGAACACCCCCATCATGACCTTGATGCTGGCTATCCTGTCAGTGAGCCAGCTTACAAAGAGCCGTCCAGCCGCCGATCCTATCCCCGACAGCATGACGCAGGTGACAGCGAGAGCCTCGCTGAGCCCCTTGGAGATTGCAAACGACTTGAACATCGAATTGAGCATCAGATATCCGGACATTACGCAGATATTGCACAGCATAAACAGGTAGTACCTCGCCGAGCGGAGCACTTCCCCGGGTTTGTACTGCTTTTGTGCAGATGTATACTGTGTCCCGTCTTGTTCTGTGGCCTTTATCCATCCTTCCGGCGGGAAGGATATGCTTCTGAATGTCAGGAGAAAGATGATCAAGAATCCTGCCCCCAGGACGCGGAATGTCCCCGGGACGCTGAGCCTGGTCTTGAGAAGCATATTAATGAGCGGTGCAAAGACCACAGAAGATATCGCATAGCTGCAGTTCACGAGCCCCACTGCAAGCCCCTTCCTGTCATACCACCACTTCTGTACGCAGGACAGGCAGCAGTTTGAGAAAAGCCCCGCTCCGAAGCCAACCATTGCCGCATAGGTAATATAAATGAGCCACGGATATTCTCCAGGGACAAAGGATGTGAGAACCAGGCCCAGGAAAGTGAGCCAGAATCCCAGCAGCAGGGTGAATCTCATTCCTTTTCTGTCGATCAGGAATCCCCCGGCAATGACACCGAATATGTTGAGCGGGAACATTATGGAAAAGACTGCCGAGGACCCCTCCTGAGTCCAGCCATAGTATTCGACTACCGGGTCCTTGAATATGCTCCACAGGTAGATGATTCCCAGAAACAGCATCATGAGCATTGAGCTGACCAGTGCATAATTTGCCTTCTTTTTGCCGTCTTCCATGCTGTTTCTCCCGATTAAAAATCAATCTTATGCTGGGTGCCATTCTGCATCCTGTCATGTTTTATAATAAAAATTATTAGAAATGAATTTTTTTCTTTTCAGATATTCTTTTTCAAGCCGCAAGTAAAAAATTCAGGCAGGATGTCAGCTGTTTCATGCAATACATACATTTTAGGATCTTCCGGCCCGTTTGTGCATAATTATTTATCCGAAATTAATATAATTGCAGGTACTTTACCATGATGCTAAACTATAGAAAATCAGGCGGGAAAAACTCCGCCATCCGGAGGTGTTGTATATGGATTCAAGTGAATCCCGGATTCCGAAACTCAAGTTCAGTGAAAAATTCGGATTCTTTTCCTTCTCGTCTGCTTCCAACATAGTCTATGAGTTCAAGAGCATATACTACCTGTTCTTCCTCACAAACGTCCTGAATATAAACGTCAAGACAGCAGGCCTGATACTCACCATAGGAACAATCTGGGATGCCGTCAACGACCCTCTCATTGGATACTGGTCGGTAAACCACAAGTTCAAGTCCGGCGAGAGGTGCAGGCCGTTTGCTCTGTATTCCGCAGTCCCCTGGGGGATCACGGTAATACTGCTGTTCACGGATTTCGGGACTTCCAAGCGCATGGCGGCGGTGCTCTCGCTCATCATCTACTTTGTGTTTGAGCTGTTCAACACATTCATCGCAATACCATACAACAGCATGGCGAGCCTAGCCACTGACAGGGACTCGGACAGGAGGTCAATCAACGTCTTCC
>JBMNPE010000053.1:0-10682 GCA_050943435.1 Oscillospiraceae bacterium
AAAGAGAATTATAACAGAACTGTGTAAAGTTTACAGCAGATTATCGCTAAGACAATATTATTCCGCACTGTCAGCTGCATCGGCCTTGTACGGGGTCTTCAAAATGTCTCCCGGCTGAGGGGTGACCCCGAGTTCGACCTCGAGCTCCTGCTGTGGGTGGCAGGCAGATGCCATCCTCACCCCGTCGGAGTCCCATATTCCGAGGACTTCGGTCTCGACATCGCATCCGTCAGGCTTCATGACGACTATCCTGTCTCCCTCGGAGTACTTGTTCTTCTGGGTAGTTCTTATCCTGCCGTGCGGTGCCATGCCCTCGCAGATCCCGAGATAAACGCTGCCGGAAATGTAGTCTGCAGTCTCGTACAGCTGTGAATTTTCGTCCGGCTTTCCAAAATAAAATCCCGTGCAGAACGGGCGGTAGGTGCATTCCTTCACCATCGTAAGAAACTTTTCCCTGTCAGCAAGGTATCTTTCGTGGTCCTCGGCCCACTCGTCCACTGCAGCCCTGTATGCCCTCGTGACAGTTGCGACATAGAGGGCATTTTTCATCCTCCCCTCTATCTTGAAGCTGTCTATTCCAGCTGAGGCGAGCTCAGGGATGTGGTCTATCATGCACAGGTCCCTGGAATTCAGTATGTAAGTGCCCCTGTCGCCCTCGACGACAGGCATGTACTGCCCGGGTCTCTTTTCCTCCTCGAGCACATACTTCCACCTGCACGGGTGAGCGCATTCTCCCCTGTTTGCGTCCCTCCCGGTGAGAAAGCTTGAAAGCAGGCATCTTCCGGAATAAGACATGCACATTGCCCCGTGCACAAAAGCTTCGAGGCGGAGATCGCCCGGAATGTTCCTCCTGATTTCCGCTATTTCTGCAAGTGACAATTCCCTCGCGAGCACTATCCTCGAGGCACCGAGATCGTGCCAGAACCTGCACGACATGCTGTTTGCGGTGCTGGCCTGGGTGCTCACATGCCTCTCTATGCCGGGGCATATCTCCCCTGCAAGGGAGAACACTCCCGGATCGGAGATTATCAGGGCATCAGGACCGGCTTCATGCAGGAACGACAAATAATTCCTGAGCCCCTCCATGTCATACTCATGAGCGACGATATTGACAGTCACATGCACTTTCACGCCGTTCTCGTGGGCATACTCTATGGCCTTTGCCAGGCTGTCCCCTTCGAAATTCCTGGCCTTAGCCCTCATTCCATATGACCCGCCTGCGAGATATACTGCATCAGCCCCGAAAGAAACGGCCGCCCGCAGGCAGTCCCATGAGCCTGCGGGGGCCAGTATCTCTGGTTTAAAAGCTTTGTCAGCGCTCATACACCGTCACTGTCCTTTATCCACTGAAACCATCATGTGTGGAACAGCTTCTTGCTCTGGTATTTGGGTTCACAGGTGAGGTTCATCCCGAGCTTCTTGAATGTCCTGGAATCAACCTGTGAGAGTATGACCGACGAGTGGACCTCCAGCCCCGCCAGCTTGGGAAGCTGCGTGTACGCCTTTCTTGCGTATTCGTTGCTTATCGCAGAGATCGAGAGGGCTATCAGTATCTCGTCGATGTGGAGCAGGGGGTTGTGGTTGCCGAGATACCTCACCTTGAGGTCCATTATCGGCTCGATGATCTCAGGGGAGATGAGCTTTATTGAGTCATCGATTCCGGCAATGTACTTGAGGGCATTCAGGATCATTGCAGATGAAGCCCCCAGAAGCGCAGATGTCTTGCCGGTAATTATTGTGCCGTCCTCCATCTCGACGGCTGCCGCGGGTCCTCCGGTCTCTGAGCTCCTTATGTTCGCGGCGGCCACAACAGGTCTGTCGGCCTTTGATATCCCGGCCTTTTCCATGAGCTTTTCTATCTTTTTTACCGGCCTGTCGCCGGCATCGCCCTTCCTCATGTTGCATAGGGCCTCGTAATATCTCCTGATGATCTCCTGCTTGGCTGCCTTCCTGCATACCTCGTCATCGGTTATGCAGAACCCGGCCATGTTGACCCCCATGTCAGTCGGGGACCTGTATATGCACCTGCCGCTTATGCTTTCCAGTATTTCCTTAAGTATCGGGAAGGCCTCTATGTCCCTGTTGTAGTTGACGGCAGTGATCCCGCATGCGCTCAGGTGGAACTGGTCCACGATGTTGACATCGTCCAGATCCGCTGTCGCGGCCTCATACGCCAGGTTCACAGGGTGGTCTATCGGCAGGTTCCATATCGGGAAAGTCTCGAATTTCGCATATCCGGAATCAATTCCCCTCTTGTGGTCATGATAGAGCTGTGACAGGCATGTGGCCAGTTTTCCGCTTCCCGGTCCCGGGGCGGTCACGACCACGAGAGGTCTGGAAGTCTCTATATACTGATTCTGCCCGAGGCCTTCATCGCTGACTATCCTGCTGATGTCGGCAGGATATCCCGGAATTACATAATGCCTGTAAACCTTGAGCCCCAGGGCCTTGAGCTTTTCTTCGTATGCGATAGCGGCGGGCTGGTGGCAGAACTGGGTGAGGACTACGCTGCCCACAAAAAGCCCGTTGTTTGTGAAGGCGTCAACGAGCCTCAGCAGGTCCATGTCGTAAGTTATCCCTATGTCGCCCCGGACCTTGTTTTTTTCTATGTCCCCCGCCTTTATTGCTATGACTATCTCCGTTCTGTCGCGGAGCTTCTTGAGCATGGTGATCTTGGAGTCCGGCCTGAAGCCGGGCAGAACCCTGGAGGCATGATAGTCGTCGAACAGCTTGCCGCCGAATTCGAGATAGAGTTTCCCTCCGAGCTGATTGATCCTCTCCATGATCTTTTCAGACTGTTTCTGGATGTACAAGTCGTTGTCAAACCCTATCTCTGTCATCAAATCCTCCCCCAGTAACCTCTATTTCAAATTTCTGCCGAGTCTCCCTGCTTCGGCTGTGAACCTGTCGGCCACTTCGTCGAAGTCCTCTACCCTGCAGACTATCTTTTCAGACACTTTTCTCACATATTCACCGCCGTCGAGCTCATGTGCCATGAAGGAATGGAACTCGAATGCAAGCATGTCATCATCTATCCCGAAGATCAGCTTTTCCTCCTCGGGAGTCGGCACGGAACCCATGAACTTCTTCCAGATGTCGAGCTGTATCTCCCTTTCCCGAGGTTCATACTCGGAAAGGATCGGCTTTATTGGCCTCACAATGTCAGAGAGGTATGCCTCGCTGCCGTCGTGGAGCAGGCATCCCAGGGCTATCCTGTCGGAAAGCCCGCGGCATGAAGCCTCAAATGCACACGCAAGGCTGTGCTGGGCCACCGAATAGAATATCCTGGAATGGCCCATCGCCCTGCACTGATGTGAGAGGGAGTGGGCGATGTCCCCGATCCTTATCTGGTCGGGTGTATAGGAAAAGGGATCAAAGGAAATCCCTGAATAAGTAAGCAGACAGCCCATTTTCACTCCCAAGCCCCTGCAGGGGCATCTTTGTTATTTTTCCATGTCCTCTGCTTCCGCAGTCTTTTTCCTGCTTCCGATGATGTAGAGCACTGCAACAGCAGCGGACAGTGCCGCAGACACCTCCACCCTCATCATGACAGTCCTGAACAGCATGAGTACGAAATACAGCACCTCGAGGACGAGGAGCACTATTCCTGCCGGAAGTGATTTTTTTGTGAATTCCCTCTTTACTGCTATGAGGCCGCACCAGAACTGATATGCGGTAATCAAGATGCCTATCACAAAGCAGGCAATCAGCATGGTGAGCTCTCCGGAGTCCGCGCTGCCGGTTTCCTTCGCAGTCTGATATATGCTGAAGCCCCACATGAAATTTGTGACAGCGCAGATTGCTGAGCTCACGCACAATATCAGGGAAAGGATTCCGGCGGTTTTTATGAGACCGTCATTTCTGGGCATACCAAACCGCCTCCGTAGACATCAAAAAAAAACAAAAAAACATTGTAAAGATAATATCATATTTTGCGCTTCAATTGAACTCGACCCCGGGGTGACCGGATGTGCGGTCAGCCGAGCTCTGCCTCGTCCTCGAACGACACAGTGGTCCCTTTTATCCCGGATTTCCTAAAGAGTTCCTCTGCCTCTCTCCTGCGGTCCCAGTAGTGCATGGGAAACACTTCCCTGCACGGTATCTTATCGAGGAATACCCTGAGGCCGTCGCAGGCATGGCCTTCGAGCCTCGGGTCCACCGGGATGAAGGCGGCGTCGACAGTCCTCCCAGCGAGGACTTCACTGAGCTTGTCTATTTCTGCATGATACCTGGCAATCTGGCTCCTGTTGTCCTCGTCCGGCTCGCCTTCCCAGTACCAGAGATTAAGGTCCCCGGAATGGAAAATGAGCTTTCCCTCTGCCTCCACCAGGAAAGCAACACCCTCGTCAGTGGAGTCGAAAGTTCTCACCCTGAGATCCCCGATGCAGTATTCCATTTCAGGCTTCACCAGGGTTGTCCTTGTGCCTCCTTTCGGGGTTATGGAACTGTCCAGGACATATTCGGTCCCAGGGTCCTTCTCCGCCAGCTTCCATATGCACCTGCCATAGTGGTCTCCGTGGGAATGTGAGACGAATACCGTCGTCTTTCTTCCTTTCCTTATTTCCGGAAGCTTTCCATGGTACCAGTCGAATACGAGTGCGTCTGATTCGAGCTCCACAAGGAACCCGCTGTGATATATGTGAACTATCCTCATTTTTCTCCCTGCTTTCCTCAGGACAATGGCACATTTTTCATGGCTCAACTATAATCCATCTAGGTGACAATCTATCACTTTGGGAGGCCTTGGTGCAATGAAAAACACAACTCTCTGCTATCTTGAAAGGGACGGCCGCGTGCTCATGCTCCACAGGGTGCTCAAGAAAAACGACATGAACGAAGGCAAATGGGTCGGCGTAGGAGGAAAATTCGAATACGGCGAATCCCCCGAGGAATGCCTCGTGAGGGAAGTCCGCGAGGAGACAGGATATGCGCTGGACAGTTTCCGGCTCAGGGGAATCGTGACCTTCTCAAATACCAAATATGAGCCGGAATATATTTATCTCTACACATCTTCCTCTTTTTCCGGCAGCCAGAAAGAATGCAGCGAGGGCATACTCAAATGGATTCCCCGCGGGGACATACTTGGTCTCAATCTGTGGGAGGGGGACAGGATATTCCTGCGTCTGCTGGAGGAAAATTCACCCCTGTTTTCCCTGAAGCTCGAATACGACGGCGACAAGCTCACCGGGAGTTCTGTCTATACCTACTGAATTTGTTTTTTTGCTTCCTGTAACATATAATTTCTAGGAGACCGGGAGGTACGGATATGTCCGATTCCACGAAACAGGCTCTCGCCGATTCCCTCAAGAAGCTGGCAAGCAGGAAGCCGCTGGAAAAGATCACAGTAAAAGACATAGTGGAGGACTGCAATGTAAACAGGCAGACCTTCTATTATCATTTCCAGGACATATATGACCTTCTGGACTGGATGTTCAAAACCGACGCCGGGAAGCTCGTCGACCAATCCATAACGATGGACAACATCGGCGACTACACAGTAAAGGTCTACGAATATCTCCTGGCAAACAAAACAATGGTCCTCAACATCTACAATTCCCTGAGCCGCTCCGAGCTGAGCAAATACCTGGAGAATATATCCTATCCAAGCATCAGGAATATGGTCGCCCAGCAGGCAGAAGGCATGAATGTGAGCGATGAAAACATCAACATCATAGCCATTACCTACACATACGGGTTCATCGGGATAATCATGCAGTGGCTGGACAACAAGATGAAGATGGACTACGAAATTGACAGGGACAAGTTCCTCGCCATACTATCTGCCGGAGTCACCGAATCCCTCAAGAAGCTGTCAGGAACCTGAGCACATCACGAAAACTGCCGGAAAACCGCGCACTGCATGGCCCACATTCCATACAGTGCAGTTTTTTTGTCTATATCAATTGATCTGGCAGTTACATAAAATTAAAGTGCAACATTGGAACTGCAAGGGATATTGAGATGCTGAGTGATTTTTACAGCGAAATTGTTAACAGGATACCATTCGCGGTGATGATGGATCTCACGGGCATATGCCCGGATTCATCCGGGGGAACCGCGGAAGGGGCTCTCGGTGATTTTGACGTCTGGGATGATTTTGTCTATCAGGCGGAGAACCTCAATATTTTCCACTTTGTGCTGGAAGGCCCCGGGGACATTCTCGGCGCAAAAGACGTCCTCGCGCTGTGCAACGAACACCAGGGTTCGATATTCTTTATCCTTGCCGGAAAGAGCGGGATAACTGACCAGATCGTGTCAGATCTCAAGAGAATAAGGAATATTGTGCCTCTTGTGGAGGAATTCGGACTGTCAGACAGCAGCACGGATTCAGAGTCCTTCGGGGGAACTGCGGCGAGGCTTGACAGGGAGAAGATACCATTCGGCGTGATGCGCATTGGGCAGCTTGCCGAACGCGCTGACGACCTGGACATCCTCCGCGTTGACAGGCTTGGCAATGTAATCCCCTCAAAATACACCAAGTGGAACAAGTTCAGCATAAAGACGAGCCGACTCGAGTCAATTCTAGGTCTAGGATTTTCAAAGATTGGAGATAAATTTAATGGACGAAATCACTCTATTTTCTTCAGAGAGCGTAACTGAGGGTCATCCTGACAAGGTCTGCGACAGGGTCGCAGACAGCATACTTGATGCTATTCTCTCAGAGGACCATTCATCCCACGTCGCATGCGAAGTCACCGCAACAACGGACAGCATGCACATCTTCGGAGAGATCACGTCTTCGGCAAGGGTTAACTACGAGGACATAGCGAGAAAGGCTATCCGCGAAATCGGATACACCGAGAAGGGGCACGGCTTCGATGCCGACACATGCTCCATAAAGGTAGACATCCACGAACAGTCCCCCGACATAGCGATGGGAGTCAACAAGGAAACGCTGCTTGACAGCGGCGCCGGAGACCAGGGGATGATGTTCGGCTATGCATGCAGGGAAACAGACTGCCTTATGCCGATGCCGATCACAATGGCCCACAGGCTGTGCAGATATCTCGCCCAGTCCAGAAAAAACGGCAGCATTCCTTATCTTCTTCCAGACGGGAAAGCCCAGGTCACGGTAAAATATAAAAACGGAGCTCCTGTATCCCTTGACACCGTAGTCCTCTCCACGCAGCACCGCAGCACCGTGTCAATAGAGCAGCTCAGGGAAGACATGATCGAAAAGGTCATAAAGAAGGCACTGCCGGAGGACCTGATTGATTCGTCCACAAAATTCCTTGTCAACCCGACGGGGAGATTCGTTGTCGGAGGTCCTGCAGGGGACTCCGGACTCACAGGAAGAAAGATCATAGTAGATACATACGGCGGTTCCGCGAGGCACGGCGGCGGGGCATTTTCGGGAAAGGATCCTTCCAAGGTGGACCGCAGCGCAACATATATGGCCAGATATCTCGCAAAGAACGTCGTGGCATCCGGAATAGCAGACCGCTGCGAAATACAGCTCGGATATGCCATAGGCGTGGCAAAGCCCGTTTCCGTAAACGTCGAAACATACGGGACCTCAAAGGTCCCTGACGCAAAGATTGCGAGGGTCCTCTCTGAGAAGGTCGATCTCAGGCCAGGAGCCATCATAGAGAATTTCGGACTGAGAGCCCCCATATATACCAGACTCTCCAGCTACGGACATTTCGGTGAGAATGCACTCGACATGCCATTGGAAAAGACCGACATTGCCGACAGGCTGAGAGAATACCTCAACGGCTGACAACAAAGGAAGGTGCAATAACATGGAAAACATTAAAAAGGAAAAGACATTCTTCATCCTTCTCGGAATCTTCTATCTGATATTCGGCCTGTGCCTGATTATATGGCCGGGCCAGTCGGTGAGCACTATCTGCATAATACTCGGAATAGCATGCATCGTTTTCGGGATCTACATGCTCTACAGGTATTTCGCAAACGGACTTGTAATTTTCAGGCTGGCACTGTCAACCGGCATAATAAGCATTCTGCTGGGGATTGTTCTCGTGAGCCACCCGAAGGCCGTTGTTTCAATCTTCAACATCATCCTCGGGTTCTATATCATTATTGACAGCGTCATCAAGCTTCAGTCTTCAATCGAAGTGAGGCACATCCCCGGACTCAGCGGAGGCCTCATGATGGTCCTCTCTATCATATCCATGGTGCTCGGCGTCCTGCTCATCTTCGACCCCTTCTCCACCAGCAAGGCCCTTGCGATCTTCATAGGAGTCACATTCATCATCGACGGGATCCAGAACATCTACTCAGGGATCTACATCAGCAAGCATGCTGCTGACATCGAACCCATCGAGGCAAAATTCCGCGATATCATGTGATTTCAGGACAGCATATCCGAAACAGAAAAGGACCGGCTTAAAAGCCGGTCCTTTTTTTGCGAGGTCAGTCTTCACTGTCGGCTTTCGCGACATCGGCTCCTCCCATGAGCCAGCTCACCATCCTCCCGGACATTCCACCGAGTATGGACATGATCTTTACGTATCTAACCCCCGTAAGTCTCCCTCCTGCTGCGCGGCGGTCCGAGACGGACTGTTTAATGTGCTCAACAAAATATTCCCTTGCAGTGGAAAAAAGCTCGGTGAACTCCGAGTACTGCTCCTTGAGCTCTTCTTCTGAGTACTCTCCCGGAAGCAGCCTCTCTATGGATGACATGCTCATGTTCTGCTTGAGGACGCAGATCATTATCAGATATACTATATGCCGTCTGTAATATTTCTTGCCTTCAGGCTTGGGCATTAACTTTGCCCTGACATAATTGTTTACAGCAGCTGCAGTGACCGGCTGAGTACCGGCATCCGGATCGGAAAAGAATTCCAGGTACTTCGTCATCACCGCGATCACCTGCTCCATATAGAGCCCGAAATCGGGGATATCGTCCCAGCCGGGGAGGCTGAATTTTTCCAGGCCGTCTCCCCACTCCAGTATTCTCTTCTCAATATTGTCTTCCAGTTCAGGCACTCGGAACCAGCTCCTCCCCAGTAGTTTACATAATAATATCACGCTTGACGCGATATTACATATGATATAATCTGATACAGTACACCAGATGGTGATTTTCCCATGGAGATATGCCAAATTGGACAGGAAGCTTGATAAGCTGGCAAAAATAATCAGTATTGTGACGCTGGTCCCCTGCATAGCCCTGCTGTCGCTGATCCTGCTGCTCATATGGGGACCTCATTCGTTCAGAAACGTCCCGTCTGCAGTCCTGTATGTGTTCTGCCTGTCGGTCATGCCCATCCTGGCATATCCACTCCAGAAGTTCTTCCCGAAATACAGGGACAAGGGCCGAGACGGCCAGAGAAGGCTGGCATTCATTTTTGCACTCTGCGGGTATACTCTGGGGCTTGCGGCTTCCCTCATCCTCCATTCTCCGGTCGAATACCTCGCGATATTCATGTCATATTTCATTTCTGGGGTGGTCCTCTCGATATTCAACCTTCTGCACATCAAGGCAAGCGGCCACGCATGCGGAGTTGCCGGACAGTGCGTTTTCTGCGGCTACTTTATCGGCGGATGGGGCTGGCTCATGCTTATCTTCATACCGCTTGTCTTCTGGGCCCGGCTGAGGATGAAGCGGCACAAGCTCCTGGAGCTCGTGTTGGGAGCATCGATCTCAGCCGTCACAACTGCAGTGCTCATTCTCACATTGTGCTGAAACAAAAAAATTTCCCGCCCCTTTCGGAGCGGGAAATTCTCTTTAATCCTGACTGCCCGTCGAACCGGCTGCATCCCGCCAGGAGGAAAAGATTGGCTTGACGCCTCCGGCCGACGGATAATCAAGCGGATCCGCCATTAAAGATATTGGATATCAGTCTCCGGTCTTGGCAGCTGCCTCAGCAGCAGCCTTCTTCTCTTCCTTCCTCTTGAGGGTGTCGGACCAGAGCTGGTCTGCGACGACAGCCCACTGCTTGGCTTCGTCGACGCACCTGTCGGAGTAATCCTTCGGATCCTCCGGTGCGAGCATATCGGTGGACTTTGCTCCAGCCTGCCTCACCATTGCAGTGAGTCTTCCTGGGTTGTCGAGCACCGGGCAAGGCCTCAGCATGTTCTTGTTGAACGGCTGGTTCTCGTGATATGCCATGAACATCGGTTTCTGGAAGGCATCTATGAGCCTGTCGGTCCTGATGTTGGAATCTGCGTAATGAATGAATCCGCAGGGCTCTATGTCGCCGTTTGCATTGATGTGCAGATAGCTTCTGCCTCCTGCGATGCAGCCTCCGACATATTCGCCGTCATTCCAGAAGTCTATTGTGAAGATCGGCTTGCTTTCTCTGAACTTCCTGACCTGATAGTACATCATCTTGCGCTGCTCGGCGTTGGCCATCAGTTCAGGCACAGCAGCCGCGCCGATCGGCATGTAGGTGAAGAACCAGCAGAACTTCGCACCCCAGTTGACCATGGCATCGAAGTACTCTTCCGATCCGATGAACTCTGCATTCTTGGAAGTGTAGCAGCAGGAGATTCCAAACAGGAGTTTGTGCTTCCTGAGTATCTCCATTGCCTTCATGACGGCCTTGAATGTCCCTTCTCCACGGCGGAAGTCGGTGTCCTTCTCGAATCCCTCGACGCTGATGGCAGGAACGAAGTTCCCGACCCTCTCCATCTCCTGGGCGAACTCCTCGTCGATGAGCGTGCTGTTGGTGAATGCGAGGAATGCGCACTCAGGATGGCGCTCGCAGAGCGTA
>JBMNPE010000054.1:0-10573 GCA_050943435.1 Oscillospiraceae bacterium
GAACTTCTTCCTTAGGCTGGAGACCTCCATGTCCTTGCAGCTCTTTGAAGGCCTCATCTTTGCAGCAGCCCCGATGAGCCCGGTGAGCTCGTCGACAGCGAACAGGACCTTTTCCATCTCGTGCTCCGGCTTTACATCCGAAACCAGCCCGTATCCGTGGCTGCAGACAGAATGAATCACATCATCGGAGAGCCCTTCATTGCGCAGTATTTCCACGCATTTTACGCAGTGCTGGTCGGGCCACTGTTCAAAATCTATGTCGTGAAGCGTCCCGACTGTCTCCCAGTAGTCGGCATCGTCTCCGTATCCAAGGTCGTTTGCATACCAGCGCATGACCTTTCCCACAGTGAGAGCGTGCTGCCTGTGGAAAGGCTCGCTGTTGTATTTCTTTACGAGTTCATATGCTTCTTCCGGACTGATTGTCTTCATAAAATAACACCCCTTATGTGACACAGGCTCAGCTGAGCTGATTGTTTAAAGGTAATTATAATACTATAGCGGCACGGAGGATGTCATGTACAAAAAAACGAGCGCCGTTTTACGGCGCCCGTTCTCCCAGACTATATCTACTGTGTGCTCAGGCGTTCTCTCTCATCTTGGCGAAGCATTCGCTGCAGTAAACAGGACGGTCCTCTCTCGGCTGGAAAGGAACCTTGCAGGGCTTTCCGCAGTTGGCACAGATCGCGTCATACATAACGCGGTTTGCCCCTCTCTCGCTCTTGCGCTTTGCGCGGCACTCCTTGCATCTCTGGGGCTCGTTCTCAAAGCCGTGAGCTGCATAGAATTCCTGCTCGCCGGCAGTCCAGACGAATTCCTTGCCGCATTCCTTGCACACCAGTGTCTTGTCTTCGTACATGATTTTCTCCTCTAACTCCCTTGGAAAAAAAAGATTTCTGCCCTCGGCGGAATCGGACCGCCGTCTGAAAACCGCTCTACCATTGAGCTATCTGGGCATATTTGACTGGATCTTTGATCTCGCCCTCGAAAGTGCGTTCTCAACTGACTTTACCGGCCGGCCTGTCATCTCCGCTATTTCCCTCGGCTTGTAGCCTGCGATGTAAAGCCCGATCGTCTTCTTCTCGAGATCCGAAAGACCGTTCAGAATCCCGGAAAGATCGATGCCGGAATCAGCGCTGCTGTCCTGAAGCCAGCCTTCCCCGCTCTCGTCATCGAGCTCTGTGAGCATGTTCCTCGGAATTGCCTTCTTTGCGGACTGCCTGGAAACGACGTCGAGCATTGCGTTCCTGACGCATTTCATGGCATAAGTCCGGAATGACGCCCTGGAACTGCCGTCATACGTCCTGCATGCCCTCTCAAGAGCTATCAGACCCTCCTGGAAGAGGTCTTCGGGATCGCTTTCGCTGTTCCCGTACCTGCGGGCCATGGCCTTCACGTCATCTCCGCAAATCTCGACAGCATCATCAAAGGAGACGCTTTCTGCAGGAACTCCAGCGGCTCCGTATGCTTTATTCGTCACTTTCACAGAAATAAATTCTACAAATGGCCTCATGTTTTGTCAAGGCAAAATTCACCATATCAGGCCTTTTTTGAGCATACATTTCGTACAAAATATAGAAAATTTCATCATTACAAATGAATATTGCCGCTCTTTCTGGCTGCCCGTGTTCCTTGCAAGGCAATGTCCCATTGAATATAATGAAATTCACCTGAAAATCCTCATTCCCGCGGTCAGGCCGGTGTGATGGAATTGGCAGACGTGCGGGACTCAAAATCCCGTGGTAGCAATACCGTGCGGGTTCGACCCCCGCCACCGGCACCAGGATTTTAAAGAGACAGAAAGATGCCCTTCGGAATTCCGAAGGGCATCTTCTCATGTCATGCCTTGAGGGCATTACTTCTTGGAATAGTCGTAGAATCCCTTTCCTGCGTTGATTCCGGTCTCTCCCTTGTCGATCATTTCCTTGAGCTTTGAGACGATCTTTGCCTCTACGCTGTTCGGGTCAGATGCCTTGGGATTCATTATCGCGATATTGTATGCAGTCTGGACTCCGACGATGTCGAGTATCTGGAACGGGCCTGCCGGTGCGCTCGTGGCGAGCTTCCACGTGAGGTCTATCGTCTGCGGATCGGCAACTTCCTTTGCCCAGAGCATCATTGCGGCGTCGAGGAACGGGACAAGCATCGAATTGAGGATATATCCGGGCTGCTCCTTGTGCAGCTGCAGCGGGACCATGTTGATCTCATCGGCGAAGGCTACGACCTTCTTGTATATCTCGGGGTCGGTTCCGGGATGTCCCATTACTTCGGCTGTGTTGTTCTTCCATATGGTGTTCGCGAAGTGCAGTGCGAGGAACTTTTCCGGACGTCCGGTGTATTCTGCGAACTGGCTCGGCAGCAGAGTCGAGGAGTTTGTGCAGAGGATCGTCTTCTCGGGGAGAAGGCCTGCCATCTTCTTGAACATCTCTGTCTTCTGCTTCGGGTCCTCGGCCATGGCCTCGATTACGATATCGGCATCCTTGAGGGCCTCTGCGAGGTCGAGGGTGATGTGCACATGGTTTGCAAAAGCATCCCTGGCTCCTGCTTCGAGCTCATCAATCTTCTCTGCCGTTACACTCTTCCAGTCCCTTATGAGTCCGCGGGGATAAACATAAGCCCCCATCGGATTTCCTATGAGTGCCTTCGACTTCTCGAGGTCCTCAAGCATCATCTTGCTGTAGAGTTCAATCTTCGGACGGGTGCGTCCTATCGATCCCTCGCTCCTCAGCCAGAAGGTCACCTCATGTCCGGTATAGGCTGCCATCAGGCCTATCTGGGTTCCAAGTACTCCTCCGCCTACGATCGTTACGTTCTTCAGCATGTTGCCATATCCTCCAATCATTTTTCAGGCATATCCGTCCGCTCTCTGCGGACAGTAATCAGCCGTGGGAATTATAACATCAGCGGGCATGCAGGTGCAACAAATGTTTCACCCGATGCAGGGAAACAACAAGCGGGCGGATCAGATCCGCCCGCCTTAATTCATCCCTGAATGCCTATGCTTGTCTTGATTATCTCGTCCCTGAACAGGTCATAGATTCCGCCGCATTTGTCATCGAAGCCCTTCTTTATCTCAAACAGCTTCCTCCAGTTTTCAAGGGAGTATGTGTTGAGCCCGTTTTTCAGTGCCTCGTCCGAAAGCTTCTTCTCGAGCATTCCGACTCCGTCGGAAGAAGCCATGACAGTGCACAGCTGGATCAGCCTGTCGTAGTCGTCATATTCCACGCTCTTGAGGAACGACCTTATGAACTGCGTCTCTTCAGATGTGCAGTCATTCCTCTCGGTCCTGTTGTTGATGTCCGGGACAACAAAAGCAGAAGTCACGCATATCCTGGCTGCATCCGAATAGTTGTCTCTGAGCATCTTGTATCCGGCAATGACATGGTGGAGGTCCCTGCGGCTCTCATAGCGTCCTACTTCGTGCAGCATCCCCAGTGAATATGCCTTCTCAGAATCCAGTCCGCACATCGAGGCGATCTTCTCGGCCGCCCTGGCGGTATTCCTGGAATGATCGACCCAGGCCCCGGGATTCATGTCTCCGGCCCACTTCAGTATTACATCTGCATCCGATTTGGAAGGATATGTACTCGTATAATTCATTGTCTCACCTCAGGAACCGCAGCTGTCAAGACGCGCCGCGGGTTTCTATTGGATAATATGTCTTTTATATATTACCACATTGAACGGAAATTATACCTCCCCCCAGGGCGATGAAAATCACAGCTTCATCAGGTATGCCCTGCAGGGCCCGCCGTCGCAGCCTCTGTAGACCACAGGTGCTGCGCTGAGAATGTACTCCCCTGCCGGGGCCTTTTCCGGTCGTATTCCCTCAAGCAGTATTATCCCGGCCCCGAGAAGTATCCTGTGCACCTCCTGCGGAGCATCCTCCGGTCCTACCGTCGGCGACTCGTTTCCAATGAGCCTGACCCCTGACCCGGCGAATACCATGGCAGCCTCCCTTGTCACAGTGACATCGCCCTTGTAGAGTATCCGCTCGTATCCCAGCCCGGAATCGTGCTCTGCATCTGAGGCAGTTATTTCGCCGCTCCTCTCGATGAGGATGCACTTTCCGACAAAGCGCTCGAGAGGCAGCTCGTCAATGGATTTTCCGCCCTCTATGAAATGGCACGGGGCGTCGCAGTGAGTGCCGTTGTGGGCAGACTGCGACAGCACAGAGTAGTTGCACGAATCACCTTTTGATATCTTTTCGAGGGTATCCATCCTGGCGGGGACCATGCCCTTGAATCCCCTGCATGCAAGGCTCTCCTGGGAAATGTCGTATAGCTCCATCCCGTTTTCCTCCAAGATTCAGGCGAGCTTTCTGAGGCTCTCCGTGAGCAGTTTGTAGAACCCGTCCGCGTCGCTCCTTACCACGACGCTGCAGTTCCTGCGGAAATGCCTGTGAAGCTTGCTCACATAGTACTCGTCGAGATCCCCGCCTCCGTTGGCCCTGGAGCGGAATTCGACCACGGTCTGGCCCCTGGTGAACTCCCCGGTGAGGTCAACCGTGACGTCAGTGTCGAATGTCTCGTATAAAGACGGGTCCACTATATAGGCAACGGCATTTGCGTCGCAGATATTGATCCTGTCGAATCCGCGCTTCCTGCTAGCAATGACATAGAAATCTATGAGGTCGGATGCAAGCCTTCCCCCTCGGGTGTCTATGTGCTTCCAGGCCTCGAGCCTGTCGAAAGTCACCGCAGCCGCGAATGTGGAATTTATGCTGTGCATCACTATCGGGACTCCGCTCTCGAACACCACATACGCGCTCTCGGGGTCGACGTAGATATTGTATTCGGCCGCAGGGGTCACGTTTCCGTTGTATGTGTTGCCGCCCATCAGGGTGATGTAGGCGATTTTCTCCTTGAGCTCCGGATAGGTGAGCATCAGCAGGGCGATATTGCACAGCGGTCCGAGCGGGGCTATGACGACTTTTTCGCTGCTCTCCCTCAGCACCTTTGCGATGAGGTCCACGGCCTTCATGTCGACGGGCTTCAGATTGTGCTCGGGAAACACCGGGCCGTCGAGCCCGCTTTCCCCGTGCACCTTGATCCCTCCGCTCCTGTCGAGCTCGTGCATCATCGGCCTCGAGCACCCCATGGCGACCGGGATGTCTCCCCTGCCGAAGTAATTGAGGACATTGAGGGCATTCCTGGTTGTATTTTCAACCGTGGAGTTTCCGCATACCGTTGTAATGGCCTTTATATCTATCCTGTCGCTGGCAAGGGCGGTCATGATCGCAAATACGTCGTCATGACCGGGATCGGTATCGATTATTACAGGTATCCTGTCCATATTGCACCTTTCACGCTGTGCCGTCCCCGGCACGGCATTCAAACCTCCAATTCAGTCCCAGCAGTAGCTCAGGAACATTTTCCTGAACATTTCAAAGAATTTCTTCCCGTCTGTTGTGATTGCAACCCTGCATTTGGCCTTTGAACCGCTGCCTCCGAAGAACTTTTTGGAGTTCTTGAGGTCGCATACAGTCATTCCTGCTGTCAGCGGTGATCTTGTCTCGACGTCCACAGTGCACTCCGCCCATTCGGCAAAGCTCTCATCCATCACTGATGCCACTGTAACTGCATCGCAGAGCGGGAATCCATTCCTGAATTCCATGAGCTGGAGGACGACCTTCCGTATCTCGCTGTTGAGTCCTTCCGGCATCAGCTCCTCGCACTGGCCTGCTGTCATGGCGCACGGAGGAAGGGCATTGAGCCCGACCATGACTATCGGCACTCCGCTGTCAAAGACAATCCTTGCCGCGTGGGGATCATGTGCGATATTAGCTTCCCCGAAAGGTGACATGTTCCCCGAGGTCGTCGAACCTCCCATGACAACTATCCTGTGTATCATGGATCTCAGCTCCGGATACTTGAAGAAAGCTATTCCCAGGTTTGTAAGGGGCCCTACAGCTATTATTTCGAGCTTCCCACCGGCCTTTACGGCTTCCTCGTAGATCACATCCCAGGCTTTTTTGGGATCAAGTTCTACGCCGGAAGGGTCGAGCCTGACGGTTCCGAGCCCTGTGGGGCCGTGTGCCCCCTTTGGCACGTCCACAGGCTTTATCATGTGGGTTTCAGCCCCGGCTGCGAGCCTTGTGCCCTTCATGCGGAAGAGCTTGTAGATTCCCCTGGCGTTCTGGGTCACGGTCTCAAGCGTGTTGTTCCCCGGGACCGTGCACACAGCCCTTAAGTCATAGTCCCCGCATGAATTCAGAAGCATCCATGCAAAGAAGTCATCGACGCCTGGATCGGTATCCAATATCACGGGTATTCTCTCCATATACTGCCTCCTGACAGATAAATTACATAATGAAACTTCAGTGGTTGTCGGCAGATTTCCCCAGATATTCCTCCAGGGTTATCCCGTTCTCTGTTATATACTGTGCAGCTTCCCTTCCCACATACCTGTAATGCCACGGCTCGTAGTTTATTCCGGTAATGTCTTCTTTTCCCTCCGGGTACCTCAATATGAAGCCGTATTCCCAGCAGTGCTCCATCAGCCACTGCTGAGTAGGGGTATCGGCCTGGGAGTCATCGAGAATCATCATATTGGAGTCCACGATGTCCAGCGCCAGTCCCAGCTGGTGCTCGCTGGTCCCGGGCACCGCGACTTCGGTGGCTGCACCGGCCTCGGCCTCTTCCTCGCTGTATCCCCTGCTCTCCCAGATTTCCACCTGCTTCTCGTACAGGTACACCTGGGTATCCCAGTCCCTGTAGGCGGAGCAGATATACGGGGAATATCCTGCAGCCCTGCAGTCGTCCAGCATGGCATTGAGGTCGTCGTTTATCCTCGAATCGATCATGAGGTCGCTTCTGGGGCTCTGGGCGAGAGGTATGTAGTAGTTTTCCGGAAGGCTGTTCCATGGGTTTACAAGGATAAGCCTCCAGTCGGCCTCCTCAACAGATGCTGCCATCATGGTTTCCGCCTGCGAGGATTCTGATGAATCCTCTGAATCTGATGATTCCCCCTGGCTTTCAGGGGCATCCGGTTCACTGCTGTCCTGGCTAGAAGATGAGGAAGATTTTTCAGAAGAAGATCCCGCAAAAATTTCCCCTCCTTCGACGCTGCATCCGGATGATGCCAGCACTATGAGGCAGACCATAAAAAGTGCTGTAATTCCTTTATAGAGTCTATTCACGCGCACATCTGCCCCCCGGGGAAGTCATCCGGCATCTTCATGCCGCATATTGAAACCAACATATCACAAGGGAATCAAAAAGACAAAAGCCACCGTGCAGAGTGCATAATCCCCCGCGGCGTTTTTCTGGATGTTTCCGGGGCCTGCACATGATAAAATGTAATTGGGCACATTGTGTCCCATGTAAATACATGAACATAAGTTTTGGAGGTCTATTATGGTAGATTACACCGAAGGCGCAGGGGTTGAGTACCACACCCATCTAAACAAGGATCTCGTCGGAAAATACGTGATCCTTCCAGGAGATCCAAAGCGCTGTGCTAAAATAGCAAAATTCTTTGACGACCCGAAGCTCGTGGCCGACAACAGGGAATATGTCACCTATACAGGGTTCCTTTCCGGAGAGAAGGTAAGCGTAACTTCCACCGGGATCGGCGGGCCCTCCGCTTCAATTGCCGTGGAGGAGCTGGTGCACTGCGGTGCTGACACATTCGTCCGCGTCGGGACATGCGGAGGCATGCAGATCGATGTCATGGGCGGCGATCTCATCATCCCGACCGGTGCCATAAGGATGGAGGGCACCACCAAGGAATACGCACCGATAGAATTCCCTGCAGTTCCTGATCTCAATATCGTAAACAAGCTCGCCGAATCTGCAAAGAAGCTCGGGTACAGGTACCACACCGGCGTAGTAGAGTGCAAGGACTCATACTTCGGCCAGCATGAGCCAGAGAAGAAGCCGGTCGGATATGAGCTTCTCAACAAGTGGAACGCATGGATACAGCTCGGCACTCTCGGCTCCGAAATGGAATCCGCCGCGCTCTATGTAGTAGCCAGCACACTTCACGTACACGCAGGCACGGTACTCCTGACAGTCGCAAACCAGGAGAGGGCCAAGAGAGGGCTTCCGAATCCCCAGGAGCACGACACCGAGGCAGCCATAAAGACAGCTGTGGAAGCCATCAGAATGATGATTGAGGAAAACATGAAGTCCTGACAGGAGGCAGATATGTCCGACTCCCGCTACAGCAGGCTTGCAGAGCTCGCCCTCGGAATGAGGGCAAGATCCTACACGCCGTATTCTCATTTCACGGTCGGGGCGGCGCTTTTGACTGAATCCGGGAAAGTCTACTGCGGATGCAACATCGAGAACGCCGGCTTCACAGCGACTTCATGTGCCGAGAGAACCGCATTCTTCAAGGCGGTCAGCGAAGGCGAGATGAAGTTCACCGCGATCGCGATAGCAGGCGGGCAGGAGGGAAAGGATCCGGAAGGCTTCTGTCCCCCGTGCGGCGTCTGCAGACAGGTCATGAGGGAATTCTGCAGGGATGATTTCATAATCATCCTCGCCAGGACGCCTGAGGATTACAAAGTGTGCACCCTCGGCGAACTCCTGCCCGACAGCTTCGGGCCGGATTTTCTCTCATAGGAATCAGCACAGAAACGGAGCCGCCAGTTTTTGGCGGCTCCATTTTTTATGACAATAATAAATACAATAATATTTACGATTGTGAATCCGAGGTGCTTATGGTCTCGGAGCTGGATATTTTCTTTGCAATGATTACCATTCGGCCGTTCTCCTGGGAGTATTCGCATGTGGAAAGAGTGAGGAGCTCATCCCCGTACTCAGCAGTATATCCAGAATCATACAGCTCCCTCGCTTCGCAGCTCTGGATGAAGCTGTTGAATTCTTCCTCGCTGTCGGCATTGATGAAGTTGTAGTACTCCCAGTCGTCACTAGTGTAGACTACGGTCTTAATGGCATATATTATCTGGTATGTCCCGAATTCTTCCTTTGTGTCGAACTCTACGTACGGGTTCTCAGCGAGGAATTCCGGGTCCTCATAATAGACGAGCTCGTGGAACATCGTGTCGTCGGTCATGTTGTGGCCGTAAATTATCACGTTGTCTGATCTCGGGCTGATCGTGCATCCGGCCCCCACGAACAGCGTCCCGCCGAGTGCGTATTCACCATAGAAGCTCATCCTGAGGTATTTTTCAGGGTTGGACGGGGTGTACATGACAGGATAGTCAATGTTGGTCCCGTCTATCCTGAGCCATCCGCACATGTCCTCGTTGGCGTCGAACAGGCGCTGGTACTTTTCGTAGGAGGTCTGCGTCGTGTCCCCGCTGTCACCGGTCGTGACCGTGATTTCGTTTCTCAGGTCCTCGTATCCGGCCTTCTCCTTCTGGGAATTCACATACCATGAAATGAGCCTGTATCCGGAATAGCAGAATACTCCTATGCACACTACGAGAAGGACGGTCAGGACTGCGCTGGATCTGCGCTTCCCGCTTTTCTTCCTGCTCTTTTTATCTTTTTCTTTATCCTTATCTGCTGAATCAATATCTTCTGAATCAGCCTCAACGGCTTCGGGCCCTGCATCCTGTGCAGAATTCTCTTCCGGGTCCTTCTTCTCTTCCTTTTCAGCTTCGGGGGCTTCTTCAGCTTTTTTGGCTTCCTCTGCTATTCCCGTCACTCCACCGTCCGCATGGAATACCATGCGGGTCTTCTCTTCCTGGGCTTTGCCCTTTTTATCTGAAGACGGCTTTTCAGAGCCGTCAATGTAATCCTGTCTTCTGTAAATCAATTTTCTCTCCCCGGTTCTTTCTGTGGGACCATGCAGCACTTTCTCTATTTTAATGCTGTCCCCATATTTTATAGGCAATATGTTTCAATTTCAACAAACAATAAAATATGACGGCAGTGATGCCTGCCGTCAAAAGAGAGAGGGAAAATATGAAAAAGTCTATTGTGTGCAGTCTTTCGATCAAAGGATCCTGCCTGTCCTGAATCTCCGTCTACCCATCGATCATCTCCTTCTCCTGTTCTGTTCTGATTTAGATTGTAGAGGCCGTTCTTTAAATCAACCTTAAAACGAAAAAAATATTTTTTATTGTATTTTATTAATTATTTATTGATTTGCGATAAATATACACTTATCATACATTTATGCACAAAACTGTTTTTTAAGTTAGCCTCGCGTTAACAAATTAAATTTCTAATATGGTACCTTAGTAATTGGAACGTGATTATTCTCCCGGATGCTTCCGGGCGGCTTAAATGAGAGAGGTAGATATGGATAACAGCAGTTCTGGCATGGACGCCTCTGCCCAGATTTCCCAGAGCGGAAGTGGCAAAAAAAAGAAAGGCAGGAAGAAGTGGCTGATCCCTGCCATAATCGGCGGGGTCGTGGCTGCGGCCGCCGTCTTTTTCTTGATATTCCCGAACCTCTGGCCCTTCGGGGACGGAGGATCCTCCGGCAAGGCATATGTCGTGCAGGTCAGCACTGTATCGAGCAGCGGTTATTCCGGTATCAGCTCAAACAGGTTCTCCGGAGTCGTTGAGCCCCAGGAATCCAAGGATATAAACCTGGATTCCGGAAAGACGCTAGGGGAAATATATGTGAGCGTCGGCGACACGGTTTCCGCAGG
>JBMNPE010000055.1:0-9801 GCA_050943435.1 Oscillospiraceae bacterium
AATGCTCGGATGGGATCTCGACACCCTTTTCGAGAAGACCATCGAGGCCATGAGAAGCTGCGAGGACGAGGTCCGGGAAAAGACTGCGGAATGACGGAAGGAATTCATTACCTGGACAATGCCGCCACGACTCCGGTTTCCAGAAAGAGCGCTGCGGCGGCACAGGAGATACTTGCCCAGGAATTCGGGAACCCGAGTTCTCTATACGGCCTTGGAATATCCGCTTCAAAAAGGCTTGAAAAGGCGAGGGCGGAAATTGCCGAAGAGATGGGATGCCTGCCGGAGGAACTGTATTTCACGGGATGCGGGACTGAGAGCAACAATCTCGCCATCATCGGGGCTGCCAGGGCCAGAAAGCACTGGGGCAGGAAGATTGTGGTCACAGGTTACGAGCATCCGAGCGTGCAGAATACAGTGAATTCCCTCAGAAACGAGGGGTTCGAGGTCACGGAGGTCATGCCCGAGGACGGGAAGGTGGATCCTTCGCGGATCCTCGCAGAAGTCGGCCCCGACACTGCTCTCGTTGCAGCAATGTATGTAAACAACGAGACCGGGGCAATGATCGATGTACCCTCCCTTGCAGAGGAAGTAAAGAAGATAAACAGGCGCACTGCTGTGCACTGCGACTGCGTGCAGGGGTTCATGAAGCAGAAATTCTCATTCGGAAGCGTTGATACCGCTTCTGCAAGCGGACACAAGATAAATGCCCCTAAGGGCGTGGGCCTGCTCTACGTCCGCAGGGGATTCAACCTCGAAAGGGTTCAGTTCGGCGGCGGACAGGAGCGCGGGCTCAGGTCCGGAACGGAGAACGTAGCCTTCGCTTGCGCACTTGCTGAGGCAGTGAAGGAACACTCGGATATAGACGGGAACCTCGGGAAGATAAAAAAACTGCGTGACAGGCTCGCCGAAGGGCTCAAAAGCTTTGAGAACGTGAGGATAAATTCACCCGCGGATGCGTCCCCGTACGTCCTCAACTTTTCATTCCTCGGATACAGATCCGAGACGGTCCTCCACTTCCTTGAGGAGAGGAATGTATATGTTTCGAGCGGCTCTGCGTGCTCAAAGGGCGAAAAGAGCCACACTCTCGAGGCGATGAAGCTCCCTGACGCTGCCGTGGACAGCGCAGTGAGGGTGAGCTTCGGGCTTCAGAACACTGAAGACGACGTTGACGCACTCCTGAGCGGACTCAGGGAGGCGTCTGAAATTCTGGTCAGGGCTAGGTGACATGAAGGAAATACTTCTTGCGAAATACGGCGAGGTGGTCCTCAAGGGGCTCAACCGCCATACATTCGAGGAACAGCTCGAAAAGACGGTGAGAAGGCGCCTCCAGGATGCGGGCAGCTTCAGCCTGAGGAGGTCCGAATCCGTGCTTTATGTGGAACCGTGCGAAGGCGCTGACATCGACCTCGCTGAGAAGCGCCTCTCCATGATTTTCGGATTCTCCACAATAGACAGGGCTGCGGTTTGCCTGAAGGACATAGATGCAATCTGCAGGACGGCTGACGAGTACATGGGGAAGAAGCTCGACCGGGCTTCGACCTTCAAGGTCGCCTGCAAGCGCTCGGACAAGAGCTTTCCTATGAATTCCATGGAGATTTCTTCCAGGGTCGGGGCATATATTCTGGAACGCCATCCTTCTCTCAGGGCAAAGATGGACGATCCCGACGTCGTCGTGAGGTGCGAAGTCAGGGACAGGGCAGCTTATGTCCACGGGGACGGCGACAGGGCTGCCGGAGGGATACCTACTGGGACATCTGGCAGGGCTGCCGTGATGATGTCCGGCGGTATCGATTCCCCTGTGGCGGCATTCATGATGGCTAAGAGGGGGCTGAGCCTCGCCGCCGTGCATTTCATGGCACCTCCGTATACAAGCGAGAGGGCAAGGGACAAGGTTGTAAAACTCTGCTCAATACTGAGCGGCTGGGTGGGCAGCATCCCGCTCATCTGCGTGCCATTCACCGATGTCCAGCTTGAGTTAAAGAAAAAGTGCCCTGAGGAGCTCTTCACTGTGCTCATGCGCAGGTCCATGGTGAGGATAACCAACATGGTGTGCGGATATGAGAAGTGCGGCGCAATGGTCACCGGGGAAAGCCTTGGACAGGTGGCTTCCCAGACCCTGCCTGCTATCTCGTGCACCGATGATTCAGCAGAATACCCCGTTTTGAGACCGCTCATAGGCATGGACAAGGTCGAGATAATCGACACTGCCAGGAGGATAGGCACGTACGAAACTTCAATCCTCCCCTATGAAGACTGCTGCACTGTATTCACCCCGAGGCATCCTGCGATAAAGCCGAGGCTTTCCTCGGTCCGTGCTGCCGAGGAGAGGGCAGATCTGGCGGAGCTCGAAAAGAAGGCATTTGAGGCACGCCAGGTGCAGGTGCTTCACTTCTACGACAAGGTATACTGATACACTCCGGTGTTTGACTTTTTTATATTCCCCAAATATAATTTTATTTCTGTAATGTAAAAGGGGCAGTTTATTCTGTCGTTTTCTCTCAGCCCAATTCGAAAGGGGAGAAATATCATAGTCAGTGCAGAGATAATTACGGTCGGTGATGAGATTCTTCGCGGTTTCATTGTCAACACGAATGCGGCTTTTCTGGCACAGCGACTTGCGGATCTGGGTTATGAACTGAAACATCAGACTGTGGTGCCCGATTCCCCACAGGACATTCTTGAGGCACTTATCACAGCTGCAAAGAGATCCAACGTGATCATACTCTGCGGAGGCCTCGGCCCCACGGAGCATGACAAGACGAAAGAGACCATAGCCAAGTCAATGAACCTCACCCTCGTGAGAGACGACGAGACGGTGAAGAACATTGAGGAATATCTCGACAAGGTCGGGATGGAGCCCAATGAGAGCATCATGAAGCAGGCCATGGTCATTGAAGGAGCCGATATTCTCAAAAACGAGAACGGCACAGCTCCGGGCATGATGCTGAGAAAGGGCAAGCAGATAATCATAATGCTTCCCGGCCCGCCCAATGAGCTCCAGCCGATGTTCGACAAGTATGCGGTTCCGGTGCTCAGCAAGTTCAGCGGAAAAAGCTGCGTTACAAAGACTATTAGGACCTTCGGACTCGGAGAACCAGAGGTTGAAAAGGAGCTCAAGGATCTCCTGTACAAGGAGAACCCCAATGCAGCCCTGTATGTCAATTCCGGCGAGGTAAAGGTCAAGATATACGCCGAGGGCGAAACGGAAGAGGAAGCCCAGAAGCTGGTGGACGACCTCTCCGAGAAGGTCGAGGAGAGGCTCGGAAGCTTTGTGTTCTCGGATGACGACAAATCCCTCGAGGAGAAGGTCGTCGAGATATACAAGGACAAGGCCCTGAAGCTCGCTGTCGCAGAGAGCTGCACGGGAGGGCTCATATCGTCCAAGATAACTTCCGTGGAGGGATCCTCGGATGTGTTCGACTACGGCATAACGTGCTATGCAGACTGGGTCAAGAAGCACGAGCTGTCCGTCGACAGGACGATAATCAACAAGTATTCAGCAGTCAGCGCACCTGCAACCGCTGAGATGGCAAGGGGAGCCCTGAGAAACGGGAAAGCCGACATTGCCGTCGCAGTCATGGGAATCGTGGGCGAGGAGAAGGAAGCTCCTACTGAAAAGGACGAGATAGGACTCGTATATGTGGCTGCGGCTGACAAGGACAAGACATCCGTCAGGGAGTGCCACTTCGGCTCCAGGTCCCGCGACATGCTGAGGGAATACGCCGCCAAGACTGCACTCGACATGGCGAGGAGGATGGCGCTCGGCGAGGACATTCCGGACGCGAGGACTTTCGACAGGCACGAGATTGCCGACCTCGGTGCGGAAGTCCCGAAAAAGAAGGATTCTCTCTTCAGAAAGAGGAATGTTGCCACTGCTATCGGCATCCTGATAGCAGGGGTCGCGGTCTACGCCGGCCTCGGGCTTCTTGAGAACACAGTCACCCAGAGCACATACAGCAAGATAAAGACAGAATATGTCAATGCGGCTTCCGAAAAGGGAACCGACGGGGCGGGGCTCGAGGAGCTTTCCCTCGAGAATTCCAGTGCTGCCGAGTGGCTTTCGAGCGATGAGCTCGGAATAGACGGTGTGGTCGTTCTGACCGATTCGGACGACTATTATCTGACCCATGATTTCTATGGAAACTCCAGCAAGCTGGGGTGCCTGTATTTTGACCCTGCGGTCCAGGAGGCCGGAGGAGTCACATACTGCGACAACGCAGTTATACGCGGTTCAAGCAGCTCCCCAAAGGAGATGCTGGGGCCCCTGGAGCAGCTGACTGACCTTTCAGGAATAAAGGCTGCCCAGACATTCACGCTCGAGACTGAAACCGGGAAGACAGAGTACAGGATAATTTCTGTATATTATGCGAACAGCAACCCGGATTACGGGGATACGCAGGACCCTGCGGCGACGGTCACTTTTTCCGACACCCAGGAGTTCATAGATTTCGTCGTTGACGCTAAGATGAGATCCATATACTCGATACCCGTCGACGTTCAGAGCGGAGACAGATTCGTGACTCTCGTCACCAAATCGAGCCTCTGGAACGGGTGCGAACTTGTGGTCGTCGGAAGGGCAGTTCGTGCAGATGAGGACACCTCACTCGATCCGGACAAGATCATAATCAACGCATCGGCTCTCTATCCTGAGCACTGGTACGACCTCAACAGCATGGAGAAGCCGGATACTGACACTCTCGTGGAAAAGTGGAAGAGCTGGCTCATAGGATGCGATTCGACGCTCGCCACAAACGAGATCTCCGGGGTCACGATGGAGGAAGTGAGCTGGCCTCTCAGCGATGACACCGCCTCCGATCCGACCGCCAACATGACGATAGACTACAGCGTCCAGGAGGAGACTCCTGCAGTGGAGACCGACACGAGCGCTGCAGAGGACACCACAACGACGATAACGGTGACCAACGCCTCCACGGGCGAAGTTGTGAGCGGCACGCCCGTAGACATAGTGAGCCAGATAGTTGAGGCTGAAATCGGGTCCTCGATGCATGTCGAGGCCATAAAGGCGCAGGCTGTCGCAACCCAGACATATCTCAAATACATGTACATGACTGAGTCGGCGCCTTCCGTGCCCATGAAGACGGCCTCGCAGACGGTCATAGACTGCGTCAAGCAGGTGATCAACCAGGGAATCTACTACAACGGGAAGATAATACTCGCCACGTACTGTTCATCCGTGGCAGGGAGAACCAATTCCAGCGGGGACATATGGTCCCAGAACCTGCCGTACCTGCAGTCCGTGGAAAGCGCATACGACTACATGACCACCGGCTACAGCCGCACCTACAACTATTCGAAGGATGCCATGAAGTCCACACTCGAGCAGTACTACGGCATAACACTTTCCGATGATCCGACCAACTGGATCCAGATAATAAGCTACACTTCTGGTGGATATGTGGGCACTCTCTCGATAGACGGCCAGTACACCACGACAGGCGAGAATTTCAGGGCAAACTGCATGCACATAAGGTCCGCCGCCTTCACCGTGCAGTATGACGAGACGACGTCCTCGTTCAGCATCATCACCGAAGGGTACGGACACGGAGTCGGCATGAGCCAGTGGGGCGCCAACTACTATGCCACCAAGGAAGGCATGACGTACGACCAGATCCTCAAGCACTACTACACCGGAGTGGAAATCGGTGGAATCACCTGGTGATTTTGAATGGCACAGCAAAAGTGCCGGGGTTTTCCCCGGCACTTTTTTTCTGTCCCTGTGAAACTGTCTCAGATTCCGGCAATCAGTGCGTCGACATCGCTCTCCCTCGTAGCCCAGCTCGTTGCAAAGCGGCTTATCGTCTTCCCGGAAGGCGCTCTTCCCCAGACATCGAAAGTAGCTATCTCTGAGATCTTTTTCTCCTGTTCGTCTGCGAGGAGAAGGAACTGCTGGTTTGTGGGAGAGTCAATAAAGAACTCGTATCCGCGCTTTTTAAATCCCGCGCGCAGCTTCATGGCCATGTCAACGGCGTGCCTGGAAATTTCAAAATAGAGCCCGTCAGTGAAGAGCTCGTCGAACTGTATGCCGAGAATCCTTCCCTTGGCGAGAAGGGCACCGCTCTGCTTTATTGACGTGAAGAAGTTCTTTATTATCCCTGGGTCCGGGACGACGACGGCCTCACCGAAGAGCGCTCCGACCTTGGTTCCGCCGATGTAGAACGCATCGCAGAGGCGGGCAATGTCAGGGAGGGTGAGGTCAGAGCCGTAAGCCGCAAGGCCGTAGCCCAGCCTGGCGCCGTCCAGATACAGCCTGAGTGAGCGGCTCCTGCACACTGATGAGATGTCCTCGAGCTCCTTTCTGGAATACGTCGTGCCGAGCTCTGTCGGGTGCGTCACGTATACCATCCCCGGCTGGACCATGTGCGGGTATGTGGGATCGGAATAGAATCCGTCCAGATAGCTGCTCAGCTGTTCAGCAGAAATTTTGCCGTCGGATGAGGGCAGGGTGATCACCTTGTGTCCTGTGAACTCTATGGCCCCGGCCTCGTGGACTCCGATATGGCCGGTGTCCGCGCAGACAGCTCCCTCCGTCACGTCTAGGAGGGACTTAATCATCACTGCATTTACCTGTGTTCCCCCAATGAGGAACTCCACTCCGGCTCCGGGACATCCGCAGGCCCTGCGGATCCTTTCCTTGGCGGAAGCGGTATATGAATCATATCCATAGCCCGGAGTCTGCTCCAGGTTTGTTTCTTCAAGGCGCTTCAGCACTCTCGGATGGGTGCCTTCCATGTAGTCGCAGTCAAAATGAAGCATTATAGCCACCTCCGTTTTTCTGGCCTATCACAGCACAATGGTCACATTGAGTCCGGTGCCGTAACCTTCATGATTCCAAGGCAGTTTTCCAGCGTCTGCATCGTCGCCATGCAGAGCGCCGCCCTCGGATACATGATCTCGTCGGGCTCGCCCTTCACCCTGCAGGCTGTGTAGAACTTGTGGAAGAGAGAGGCCACGTCCATGGTGTACTTGGTGATTATGGACGGGTCGAGCTTCTCGGCGGACAGGTTGATCTGCGACGGGAAGTATGACAGGTGCTGGATGAGGGCCTTTTCCTCCTTGGCCGTGAGCACTGAACAGTCGCAGCTGCGGCACTTTGAGAGGTCTGCGCCGGAGGCCTCGAGGGATTTGAGAATGCTTTTTATCCTCGCGTGTGCGTACTGGACGTAGTAGACGGGGTTGTCGGAATCCTGTCTTGTTGCGAGGTCGAGGTCGAATTCCATATGAGTGGACGGCTCGCGCAGGTTGAAGAAGAACCTCGCGGCGTCGACGGAAATGTCGTCAAGCAGGGTGGACAGGGTTATTGCCTTTCCGGTCCTCTTGCTCATCCTGACCTTTTCGCCGCCCTGGATTGTCTCGACAAGCTGCATCAGCACGATGTCGAGCCTCTTTGAGTCGATCCCGAGGGCGTCCATGGAGCCCTTGAGCCTTGCAACGTGGCCGTGGTGGTCTGCTCCCCAGACGTTCACGACCCTGTCGAATCCGCGTATCACGAATTTGTTGTAGTGGTATGCTATGTCGCTCGCAAAATACGTCGGGAATCCGTTTGCCCTCACGAGGACCTCGTCCTTCTCACCTCCGAATTCGGTTGCCCTGTACCATACGGCCCCGTCTTTTTCGTATGTGAGGCCCCTGTCCTTTAGAATTCCCAGGACCTTCTGGGCCGTTCCGGTCTTGTAGAGGCTGCTCTCGAGGAACCACTCGTCATAGGAGATCCGGTATTTCAACAGGTCGTCCCTGAGCCCCTGTATATTGAGCGGAAGGGCATAGTCAATGAGAGCCTTCTGCCTCTCCTCCGGGGACTTTGACACATAGCTGTCGCCGTGTATGTCGGCGAATTCCCTCGCCCTGCCGGTGATGTCCTCGCCGTGGTAGCCGTCCTCGGGGAACGGGAATGAAGGGTCGTATACCTGCATATATCTGGCCTCGAGTGAGAGCCCGAAGTTGTTGATCTGGTTTCCCGTGTCGTTTACATAGAATTCCCGCCAGACATCATAGCCAGCCATGGAAAGTACGCTGGCAAGGCAGTCTCCCAGAGCCCCGCCGCGTGCGTTTCCCAGGTGCATGGGGCCTGTCGGATTGGCCGACACGAACTCGACCATCAGCTTCTTTCCCTTCCCGAGGTCGGTCCTTCCGTAGCTGCTGCCTTCCTTCAGTATCCCTTCCACTACTGAAGCGTAGTAAGAAGGGCTCAGGAAGAAATTGATGAAACCCGCGCCTGCAGGCTCGCATTTCTCGAACATGGAGCCTTCCAGGTTGATCCTTCTGCATACTGCTTCTGCGATATCCCGCGGAGACGTCCTGAAATACCTGGCTCCGGCGAGGGCGGCATTTGATGATATGTCGCCGTGGGAGGGATCGGCTGGGATCTCAATACCGTATTCGTACGGAGGACAGTCCCGAAGCTCTCCCGCAGCGATGCATTCGCGGATTGCAGAGTCAATCAGTTTTTTTGCGCTTTCCATGGCGCTCTTGGAAGGGTCGAACATATCATTTCTCCTTGACAGTGATTTTCAGTTCGTTTGTGACGAGGCTCGTCGAATTTATATCCAGCCTGTACCTCACGTGGAGCTCTCCCCCTGAGGGGGACAGCTTGTTGGTGATGCTTTCGGTGTATACGCCTATCGCCAGGGGGCCGTAGCCCGTCTCGTAATGGCACATGTGTTTTTTTCCGAGCTCTATTATGAGCTGGGAGGACTCAGGGCCCTTTCTCGTCATGGTGACGCACCTGTTCCCGTCGGCGGTTAGGAATGTGGTGTTGCCAGGCATTCCCGTCGCCTCCGACTCCTCATAGCTTATCACGTATTTCCTGCCTTCCCTCCGGTAGGTTCCGATGGTGGAAAGGTTGATAGTGTCAGTGTCACCGTCAATAATCTGAATTCCGTCGATGGAGATGATGTATCTGTTTTCGTTGAATGAGCGTTTCATCATATTTCACCTGCTCTCGCAAACCCTACTTCGGGGGAATATCCCAGAAATGTCCCGGCGTTTTTCCGGAATGCGTGGGCACTGCCGGAAACATAGAACTTCCTGGTTCCGCTTCCGGGTCGAATGAGCTCAAGAGAATCTGCGACCGCCTCGTATGAGCAGTCAATCAGCTCCTGGCCTGGAAGAACCCTGCTGATGGCGCCTCTCAGGAGAGGGAAGTGCGTGCATCCGAGGATCACGGTGTCGCATTTTCCCCTTATAGGTGCGAGAAGCCTCTCGGCGCATTCCGCCACCTCCGGGTCGTCTTCCGAAGTCCTGCCCTCCTCGCAAAGCGTCACGAACTCCTGACATTTTGCAAAAATGACGGAAGCGTCAGGCCTTATCCTCAGTATGGAGGATTCAAACCCGCGGTTCCTTACTGTGGATTCAGTGCCGAGAACTGCTATCCGGCCTGTTTTTGAGACAGAAGCTGCCTTTTTTGCCGCTCCTTCTATCACTGCGCTGTATTCGAGGGGCATCTTTGGGTACCCCTTCCTGCAGAGGAGGGTGGAGATTGTCCCGCATGCCACGACGGCCCTGTCTGCCCCGAGGGCCTTGAGGAGCTCGAAATCCTCTCCTGCAAAGCGCCTCAGCTGGGCTTCGGACCTGGTTCCGTACGGGACCCGCCCCGTATCACCGAAATAGACTATGTCCGCATCGGGCATCAGCCTGTCGAAAGCCCTTACGACCGTGAGCCCTCCGGACCCGGAATCAAAAATGCCTACCGTCATGCCTGTCAGTCCGTGGCAGCGGCGTCGATGAGGCCGGTGATCAGGTCCTTGTATGACATGCCGCTGTGCTCCATGCATTTCGGATACA
>JBMNPE010000056.1:0-9793 GCA_050943435.1 Oscillospiraceae bacterium
GAGGATTTTAAGGATGGAAAAAAATAATTTAAGGGCACCTTTCCGCTATGATATTGTAGGAAGTTTTCTTAGGCCGCAGGAGCTGAAGGATGCGAGGGCGGAATATGGGTCCGGCGCAATTTCCATTGATGAATTAAAAGAGATTGAAGACAGGTGTATTGTCCGCCTGATAAGGAAAGAAAAGGAAATTGGTCTGCACGCGATTACGGACGGAGAGTTCCGCCGGCAGGCATGGCATCTGGATTTCATGTGGGGCTTTGAAGGCGTTGCACACACTCCGACCAAGACCGGCCTTCCATTCCACGGTGAGCAGGCCATGATTGATGACACCTATCTGGTGGGCCGCATAAGGCCTCGTGCCCACCATCCATTCGTAGATCATTTCCGGTTTGTAAAGCAGTTTGAAGATGAGAATACCGTGGCAAAGCTTACCATACCGGCACCGGCCCAGTTCTATGCCCAGATGGCGATGCCGTTTGCTCTGGCCAATACAAAGAAGGTCTATTCAGATCTTTCTCTGCTCAGGGAAGATCTTGTAAGTGCCTACAAGGCATTTATCCAGGAAGTCTACGATGCCGGCTGCCGCAATCTGCAGATTGATGACTGCACCTGGGGCATGCTTGTAGATGACGCTGCGCCGAAGTTCTTCGGAACGGATGTCAGGGGCCTGGAAGAGGTAAAGCGCACTCATCTGCTGCTGAATAATGCCGTTCTGGACGGTCTGCCGGAGGATCTTGTCGTCAATACCCACGTATGCCGCGGCAACTACCATTCCACGTATGCAAACCGCGGTCCCTACAACAGGGTTGCCGGGTATCTTCTGGCAAAGGAAAATGTGAATGCCTTCTATCTGGAATTTGATGATGAGCGTTCCGGCAGCTTTAATGCACTGAGGGGCCTGGCACCGGGCAAAAAGGTTGTCCTCGGCCTGGTCACCACGAAGTCTCCTGTTCTGGAAGATAAGGAAGTACTTAAGAAGCGCATTCAGGATGCCGCGCAGTACGTGCCGCTCGATCAGCTGTATTTATCACCTCAGTGCGGATTTGCCTCGTGTGAAATCGGCAATAAGCTTACAGAAGAACAGCAGTGGGCAAAAATATCGCTTGTAAAAGAAACTGCCGAAGAAGTCTGGAAAGATGCGTGATTGTTCCCTGTTAAATTGAATCGCAAAGCTTGTGCTTTCATTTAGAGCAGCCTGTTCTGAAAGATAGGGCAGGAGCTTTTTGGGCAGTGTGCATCATCCTGCCGGGCAGGCTGAGACTTTTTATGGCGGAGATGCGCCGCAGATTTTTAATGACCTTCTGATGAAAGCTGCAGGTGCACTATGTGCTCTAATCCTCCCAGGCCGTCCCTGCAGGCAGAATACCCTGCCGGAAGGTCATTTCAGTGTCTGTTTATTCCCTTGTGTCAATTAATTCCCACGTGGTAATATCTTGTTGTGGATTGAATGTAACGATTACACGCAGGAGGTCTCCCATGGCCGCATCAAATGCACCTGATAAAACCGGCTCCACAGGCAGTCAGAAGCGCACTGACATGCGCATCACCAGGACTAAAAAGGCCATACGCAGCGCATTTACAGATATGATCTGCGAAATGGACTATGAGCAGATCACAATCAAGGAGCTCACAGAGAGGGCCGGGGTAAACCGCAAGACGTTCTACCTGCACTATGATTCCCTGGACGACCTGCTCAGGGAAATGCAGAACGAAATGAGCTCACGCTTCATGGACCGCATAAAGGACCTCAAGCCGCCCTACGACATGGACAAGATAACCCGTGCCTTTTTTCTCAGCATGGAGGAATCGGGCAGGTTCGGGGAGCGCCTCGCATGCAGCGGCAATTACCAGTACATCAACCGGCGCATGGTTGCCAATATCATGAGAAACACCTGGAAAGCTGAAAATTCCAGGGCGGAGAATCAATATATTCAGAATATTGTCATGGCCTATGTGTCCCAGTCCACCCTTGCAGTCTACCGGCAGTGGGTCGCCGACAAGAAGCGAATCCCCCTTGAAGACATCATTCAAATCACTATCACGCTGGTATGCAATGGGCTTGACGCGTGGCTCAGGCAGGAGGGGAAATCACACTCCTGACCAGGAGTACTGCACAAGACTGAAAGCGGCCGTGTCCCGAGCTGTGGGACGCGGCCGTCGAATTATGTCTGCAGAGATTCAGGCGAGATATTTTCTGTAGAACTCCTCAATTTTGTCAAAGGGTATTTTGCCGGTATCATACAGATCCGTATGTGAGGCGCCGGGTATCAGCAGAAATTCCTTGTTGTCACCCCTGAGATGGGAGAAGGCCTCTTTCCCGAAATAGAGGGAATGAGCCTTTTCGCCATGGATCATGAGGACAGCACTCCGGATTTCATCGCTGTACTGCAGGATCGGCATGGACAGAAGGCCCAGATCAGATGTGGTGTTCCACCCTCCGTTTGGATTTACGGCACGTGGATTGTAGCCGCGTCCGCGGTAGTATTCGACGTAGTCCTTCAGAAACTGCGGCGCATCATCAGGGGCCTTGTCAGGCAGGCCTCCGTTTCTGGCATACGTGCCGCTGCGATAGTCCTCCGTGCGCTGTGCATTGAGAACCTTCTTCTTTTCGTAGCGCTGCTCCGGCGTATTCTCGCTGTCAAAATATCCGTTTCTCGTAAGCCTTGTCATATCGTACATTGTGGATACAACAGTCGCCCTGATTCTCGTATCAAGGGCCGCCGCATTGAGGGCCATTCCTCCCCATCCGCAGATTCCGAGGATTCCGATTTTCCCGGGATCCGCATTGTCCTGGACCGACAGAAAATCCACAGCCGCCTGAAAATCTTCCGTGGAAAGATCCGCAGACATGACATTTCTCACTTTTCCTCCGCTCTCGCCTGTGAAGGACGGATCAAATGCCATTGTCAGGAATCCCCTCTCGGCGAGCGTCTGCGCGTAGAATCCGGACGCCTGCTCCTTCACGGCCCCGAACGGGCCGCAAAGCGCTATCGCAGCGAGCCTGGCGCTGTACTGTTTAGGGGTGTACAGGTCTGCGGCAAGTGTGATCCCGTATCTGTTGTGGAACGTCACCTTCCTGTGGTCGACTTTCCCGCTCTTTGGGAAAGTCTTGTCCCATTCTTCCGTCAGGTTTAATTTTTCTTCCTTGAACATATATCTGCCTCTGAAACACTTGATATTTTCGGTCTGCCTGAGATAGCAGAGCCATGCTGCCTACATGATGAATATTAGCCGCGGCAGCATGCCAGGACGACATCACGGCAGCATGTAATGGGTAATATGCCACAGACTCCCCGATTTTGTGGTGTTTTCGGCTTATCGGGAAAAGTATGATGCATTTAGGGAAATAATGCTGGCCGGCTAATAAAGTACGGCCAGGCTGTAAAACGATGCGGAGGATTTATATGGAATACTTTTCTCTAAATGACGGAAACAGGATTCCTGCTGTCGGATTCGGAGTATTCATGATACCTAACGACGGTTCCACCTATAAGGCGGTATCGGATGCCCTTAAGGCCGGCTACCGTCATATCGACACCGCAGCTGCATATTTCAATGAGGAGGAAGTGGGCAGGGCCGTCCGATATTCGGGAATCCCACGCAGTGAAATCTTCATAACCAGCAAGCTGTGGCTGCAGGATTACGGCTACGAAGCAGCATTGAAAGGCATTGACGCCTCACTCAGAAAGCTCGGCACGGACTATATCGACCTCTACCTGCTGCACCAGCCCTATTTCGATGTACTTGGAGCCTGGAAGGCGCTGGAGGAAGCGAAGGCCGCAGGAAAGCTGCGTTCTATCGGGGTGAGCAATATGTCGCCCAGACTCTTCCAGAAATTCATTCCCCAGTTCTCTGTCAAGCCTGCTGTAAACCAGGTGGAATTCAATCCCTTCTTCCAGCAGAAGGAGCTGAGGAAGCTCATGAGCCGGGACAACATCCGCACGGAGGCATATTATCCTCTCGGCCACGGGAACAGCGATCTCCTGCACCATCCGCTGTTCAAAACACTTGGACAGAAGTACGGCAAGACCCCTGTGCAGGTGATACTGCGCTTTGAAATACAGGAAGGCGTCGCAGTCCTCCCCAAGTCGACAAATCCGGCCCATATGGCGGGCAACCTGGATATCTTTGATTTCAGGCTTTCTGATGATGAACTGAATGAGATACGAAAGCTTGACAAGGGAAAGGGGAGCCACGACTCTGACAAGCCCGGCATGGGGGAAATGCTTCTCAAGGCCTTCAAGGTCCACGACTGAAAGGAAGCGTGCAGATATGGAAAAACTTGTATATCCCAAAAACAGGTCTGCATACCCTGTCCCCGAAAGCGAAAAAGGCCTGCCCTCAGTGACAGCTGAGCTGTTTGCCGAAATACCTATGGACGGAGTCAGGCCGGGGCTCAATATCCTCGAAGGCATCTGCTTCGACCGCAGGGGCGACATGTATCTTGTAAACTGCCCGATGGGAAGAATATACAAGATCGACATGCAGGAGGGATCCGTGCATCTATTCAGGCAGCTTCCTGAGCACATGGCCCCGAGCGCCGTAAAGATTCACAAGGACGGGAGGATCTTTGCAACAGTCGCAGCCTCAGACCACGGTTCAATGATTATTGTCCTGGATCCGGACAATGCTGAGATCATAGGACGCATATGGGAAGACAACGGCCACATGATCGACGACATGGTATTTGATCCAAAGGGCGGGTTCTACTGTACAGACCTCGAGGGGACGGCTGCAGATCCGTGCGCCGGCATCTTCTATATCGAGCCGGATGAGAAGACAGTCCATCCTGTCATAGCTTCCGGCATGGCGGCAACCAACGGCATCGGCTTGAGCCTCGATGGAAGGAATCTATATGTGACTGAATTCAGCAGGGCCCTGCTGCACCGCATCGGGCTCTCTGAGGACGGCCTGTCTCCGGCCCCCTGCGAGACGAATGTCCTCTACCACTTCACAGGATATGAAGGGCCGGATTCCCTCTGCATGGACAGGGACGAAAACCTCTATGTGGCCATGTGCGGCCAGGGAAGATTTCTGGTCTTCAGCCACTTCGGGGTTCCGATCGGCCAGATCCTGATCCCGGGAAGGGACGATGGCAGAATGCTCAAGTCCACGCACATCCAGATCCGGCCCGGCACAACGGAGGCCTATATGTGCACCGCAGACATGGAAACCGGAAAATCCGCCGTTTACAGGGCCCAGGTGTTTGCAGAGCCCTTCCCTGGATTCCAGTACCAGTAACACAGAAACAGCAGGGCATCCAGGCAATGCCTGCGCAATATGCTAATAACAAACAGCTCCGGATTTTGGTCCGGAGCTGTTCTGCTGTACTGCCGTTCTGCATGTACTACCAGTTTCTAAGCCGCTTGTCCGCCTCTTCAAGGAGTTTGGGGATGTCGACGTCTTTCACAAGGCCTTTGCATTTCCCGCAGCGGCTGCAGTCTGCAGCCTTGCCGTACCCCTCGAGGAAAAGGTCGTAATAGATAGGCGTGTTGATAACCTTTCCGTCATTGACTGAGGCCTTGCGTTCATTGAGCATCTGCACAATTCTCACAATGCCGATGTTCTGAGGGCATATTTCCTCCGCCTTCCTGAACTCCTCAGGATTGTACGGCATCGATGCCCTAAGTCCGCGCTGTACCTCGCGGATGATTTCCTGCTCCTTTTCACTAAGCGGTTCAAAGTTCTCCATGTAGGAGGTGTTGTCGTTCATCTGGGCTTCGTCTGACATTCCGGACAAAACCATGTATACATTGTCCAGGCTCGCCGCAAAGCGTATCCCCCACGATGCAATGGATTTGTCTGGATCCACGGCCTTCATTTTTTCAGCAAGATCCTGTGGAAGGCTGGCCAGGTTCCCTCCTTTTACAGGCTCCATCACCACAACTTGCTTGCCGTGCTTTTTGCACACCTCGTAGTTTTCCCTTGATGCAATGAACGGGGAATCCCAGTCGAAATAGTTGAGCTGCAGCTGTACAAACTCAAGTTCTGGATGTTCAGTCAGGATCTGGTCAAGAAGCTCGGGACTGTCGTGATACGACATTCCGATGTGCCTGGTCCTTCCCTCCTCCTTGAGCTTCCTGAGGGCACCGACCAGGTCATACTTCTGGACCTTTTTATACTCGTTGCGGTTTATCGCGTGGAGCCAGTAATAATCCACATGATCAGTTCCGAGCCTGTCCAGCTGCTCCTGGAAGATGTCAAAGAACTGCTGCTGGCTCTCGATCATGAACACCGGGGACTTGGTCGTAATGGTGAAGGAATCCCTCGGATATCTCTTCACAAGGGCCTCTTTCAGGACCTTTTCACTGTTTCCGCCGTGATACACATATGAGGTGTCAAAGTACGTAAATCCCTTTTCCAGAAAGGTGTCCACCATTCTGTCCAGGACGTCCATTTTGATGCTGCCGTCTCCGCTTACGGGAAGGCGCATGCATCCGAATCCGAGTTTTTTCATTTTTCTCCCTTCCGGTCTCAATAAGACCCTGTTATTTTTGTGCCGGTTCCAGTTCAATTTCTCTTCCCGCCTCGATAATCAGGCGGTTCGGAGCCGGAAATCTCTCTGCAGTATCCATGTCAAATATGCGTTTCACTGACATGTGGTACGGAATGTTGTGCCCCGCACCGACCTCCGCGGCACATTCAGCCGCTTCCTCAAGTCCCATGTTGTACACGCCGTCGCAGCAGAAAAAGGCGTAGTCGATGTGCCTTGAAGACAGCTGCTTCATCTGGGGCACCCTGGAAGTATCGCCGGAGACGTAGACTTTAATGTCCCTGTCCATGCATGGAAGTGCCAGGATGTATCCGACGCACTTGAGCCTGCTGTGCAGGGGATTTCCTCCCGCCTCCACCGACTCAACCCTCACAAATCCGAGGTCAAAGCTGTTGTGCCTTCCCCCTGCAAGGGCTTCCTTCCAGGAAATTGTCACGCATCCGGGGTTCTTCTCACGGATTTTGTCAGTGCAGCAGTGGTCGAAGTGGCCGTGTGTCATGAGGATGAGATCGGCCGGCAGGTCATAGCCTGCCCCCGCATACGGATCAATGTATATGACTTTCCTGTCCTGCGTGACGATCCGGATGCTTGCCTGCCCCTGATACAGGAGCCTCGGCCTGGTATTCTGTTCCACTTCACTTCTCATTATTTACCTTGTAGCGGAGCCAGACGGAATCCCCCTCTGTCCTCTTCACGTCCAGCAGCCTGAAGGTGACAGGAGTGTCATCGCTGAGCCCCTCCTTTTCCATAAACAGCGTCTGGGTCTTTACAGATCCGTCGGCAGCCGGGCTTATGACGATGCTGACCTCGTCGCAGTACCCCTTCTGGATAAACGACCAGTTGAGAACCGCCCCTCCTCCTAGCATCAGCATCTCTATGCCGAATTCTTCCTTCAGCTTCCTGAGCATCCCGTCGTAGTCATATGTTTCCTTCCCTGCAATGATGTACGAAATGCCCAGCCTGCGCAGGAATGCCCTGTAGTCGTTGGAGGCCCTCTCCGTAAGCACTTCGATCACATCCGCGGATGTGTCGCCGTAATGCAGGACATGGTCCTTCCATCCGAGCTTCCCGGACGGGTCTATCGACACATAGTACATATCCGACTTCCTGGCTATGTAGTCTCCCTCAGGGACCTTCGGCGAACCCGGTATCAGTTCGGGCTTCTCATAGTTCGTAAAATTGTCATCCGTCGTCACGCGGCCTGACAGCCAGCCCTGGTGCCTGTAAAAGCGGTCTTTTCCGAAGGCAATTCTGTAAAAAGCCTTCCCGGCGCCTTCGCACGCCTCCGTCTCCATATACCTGCCCATGATTTTCCCGTCGATGGACGTTCCCATGTGGCAGAAAATATAAGGTCTTTCCTTCATTGTCTGTCCTTTTCCCGGACGGGCTCCAGCAGATTCAGCCATTTCTCCGCCTCCTGTCAGTCTGCCGGCGTAAACTGGCTGAGGGTTCTCTCCTGGTCTTCCAGCGACACATTGTAGAACCTCTTCGTTCCGTCCATTCTGTGTATTTCATCCATCTCTTCACTGGTAAGAGAGAAATCGAAGATATCGAAGTTGTCCTTCATATGCTCCGGGTTTGTTGTCTTTGGGAAAATGATATTGCCCTCCTGAATGTGCCACCTGAGAATGATCTGCACGCTGGTCTTTCCGTACTTTCTGCCGAGTTCTGCGAAAATAGGCTCATCAATGAGGCCTTTGTCGCCGTGGCCCAGCGGATACCAGCTTTCGACGGCTGTGCCGTACTTTGACATTCTCTTTTTTAAATCTGTCTGCTGCCAGTACGGATGGCACTCCACCTGGTTGACAGCCGGCTTGATTCCGGCAGCCTCGCAGATTTCCTCCAGGCGGGATGATTCGAAATTTGAAATCCCTATGGATCTCACCTTTCCCTGCGACACTGCCTTCTCCATATCCTTCCAGGCTCCGAGATAATCGCCGAACTGCTGGTGCAGGAGAAGCAGGTCGATGTGGTCTGTATCCAGCCTCTGCAGCATCTTTTCGATAGCAGCCATCGTCCTTCCTTCGCCGTATTCGCTTGGCCAGAGCTTAGTTGTAATCCATATCTCATCCCTCGGGATGCCGCTCTTTTTTACTGCCATGCCCACGCTGCGCTCGTTCTGGTACGCATGGGCAGTATCAATGTGGCGGATTCCCAGCTTCAGTGCCTCGGCAACAGCATTTTCTGTTTCCGGTCCTTCCGGAACCATGTATACTCCAAGTCCAAACTGCGGAATTCTGTTTCCATCATTCAGGGTCACATACGTCTGGTTCATTTTTACTCCTCCGATATCCTGCAGAACTGTTTCTGGATTCATTGTAGAAAATCCCCGGGGACTGCTTAACATCAGACCGCGGATATCTGGGGCTTATGCCACATAAATTGAAAACTGTGGTCCCCTGTGCATTCCGTGCCGGGAGTCCGCCCTGGAACCGCGTATATGGTGAATCAATCTGTCAATTCGGAAAGGCTGCCGTCTTCGTTTCTCCGGAACTTCTTCATGAAGCTCCATGCGAGCCCGGCATCATAGGGATGAACCCTGTGGATTCCCCCGTCGATCAGGACCAGCTGGGCGAAGGGGTTCTCAAATCCCTCCTTCTGGTAAGAGCTTATCGTGATCAGTGTTCCTTCCTCTTCCATTTCCTCAACAGAAGAGGGCTCATATCCCCAGTACAGTGCAGCCCCGTAATCAGCCCTTGTTTCCTCCGAAATCATTTCATTAAACAGGAACAGCGAACGGATTGCCTCCTGTTCGTCCTGCATGACAGCCGGATTGCCACCGGAATCCGTCCCGGTATACTCCCGGGTTCCCTGCAGCACCTGAAAGGGCATATCGTACCTGTCTGCGAGAGAATCCCCGCACCGCATGTCCACCATCCATCCGTATGCCGAGATGGCGGCAAAACGCTCGGGATGCGTGGAGGCAAGTGCCACTGACATGGCCCCGCCGTTGGAAAAACCGGTAGAATATACCCTCGTTTCGTCAACCTGATAGGATGCCTCGATGAAGTCTAGCACCGAGATGAGGGAATCGACATTGCTGTATGTCGCGTAGTCGTCATATTCCGGAACCAGAAGGATTATTCCCTCCCGTCCCGCAAGGTCAACCCATCCGGTCCCTTCCGCATCATGAATCGGGTCCTGGGCAGTTCCGTTCATCATGATGACAAGGGGGTATTTCCTGCCGCTCTCCGGATATAACCGGGGAAGGAAAATATATCCAGCCTCCCCGCCGTCCGTCTCATATCTTTCTCTCACGGTGCCCTCCTCCTGTGAAACCGGGCTGTCCAATTCTTCCGG
>JBMNPE010000057.1:0-9710 GCA_050943435.1 Oscillospiraceae bacterium
TTGGGGTACCTTATGGCCTTGGGGCCCTTCCTGTCTATAAGTCTTTCGAGCCAGTACTTTAGCTCGGAGAACGATGCCGGGGACACAGTGTATATCCTTCCGAGTGAGCTCAGCATCGCAGGGTCCAGAAGTCCGTTGTGAGTTTCCCCGTCCTGGCCCACAAATCCGGCCCTGTCAACTGCGAGAAGCACGTCGGCGTCGTTGAGCACGAGCTCCTGGAACATCTGGTCGTAGCACCTCTGCATGAAAGTGGAGTAGACGGCGAAAACGGGCTTTCTGCCCTCCTTCGCGAGTCCGGCGCAGAATGCCGCTGCGTGCTCCTCCGTTATCCCGGTGTCATAGAACCTGTTCCTGTGTGCATGGGCGAAGAAATTGAGCCCCGTCCCGTATTTCATGGCGGCAGTGACCGCGCAGATCCTGTCGTCCTCGTCTGCGAGCATCGACAGGGTTTTTCCAAATACAGTGGAATAGGTCTCCTTTTCTGCGTCGCCCGTGACGTCAACCGCCGACACGGAGCCGTCTATACCGTGGTATGCCCCCGGGTTTTCCTCGGCGGGCCTGTATCCCTTGCCCTTTGAGGTTATTGCGTGCAGGAGAATGGGGCCTTTTGTCTCCTTGAGGTTCGAGAGGATATAGCACATCTCGTGGATGTCGTTGCCGTCCACCGGTCCTATGTACCTGAATCCGAGCTCCTCGAAGAGTGTCCCGTCATATATCGTCCTCCTTATGGAGGTCTTTGTGTCGACTAGCAGCTTTGAAATCGGCTTGCCGAATACCGGGACCTTCTCTAGTGCGTTTTTGACGCCGCTCTTGAAGTTGGCGTATCCGGAGCCTGACCTCAGCATCAGCAGGTACCTGGCCATAGCCCCTACCGATTTCGATATCGACATGCTGTTGTCGTTGAGAATCACAATCAGGTCGTCGAGGTCGGAGGACAGGTTGTTTATGGCCTCGTAGACCATCCCGTTGGTGAATGACCCGTCTCCTATCACGACGACGGTCTTCCCGGGCTTTCCGGTCTGCTGCCTTGCCCTCGCAACTCCGAGCCCCTCGGAGAGCGCAGGTCCGCTGTGACCCTCAACAAATGGATCGTGCTCGCTCTCGCACGGCTTGGGGAAGCCGGAGAGTCCCCCTTCCTTCCTGAGGGTCCTGAAATCCTTGTATCTTCCTGTCAGCAGCTTGTGGGTATAACTCTGGTGACCGACGTCGAAAATTATAGTGTCGCGCGGCGAGTCAAAGACCCTGTCCGCGGCGACACATATCTCCACGCTTCCGAGATTGGAGGCCAGATGGCCTCCGTTTCTCGAGACCACCTCAATGAGCTCCTGGCGGATCTCCCGGCAGAGCTGCGGGAGCCTGGAGCTGTCAAGGGCCTTGAGTTTGGCTAAATCGAAGTTGTCATCCAGAATTCTGCCCATTTTCCAGCTTCACATGCTCCTTCCGGCAAGATCCAGGGCCAGCTCGGAGAGGAATTCCCCTCTCATCCTGCCGAACTGCGCATTAATGACGCTCACTGCCTCATCCGTGAGCTCGCGGCATATCTTCTGGGCCTTTTCCACCCCGAACAGAGACGCATATGTCGTCTTTCCGAGTGCCGCGTCCGCCCCGACGCTCTTGCCGAGTTTGTCGCTCGAAGATACAACGTCGAGGATGTCGTCCATAATCTGGAATGCCATTCCGACCCTCAGGGCGTATTCCGAGAGGGCCTTTTTGGCCTCTTTTCCGGCCTTTCCGGCGCATGCCCCCATCAGGCACGCAGCCTCTATCATCCTGCAGGTCTTGTTGGTGTCAATGAGGTCGAGCTCCTCCCTCGTTACGCTGTCGTTTCCCTCATTGAGGGTGTCGAGCTCCTGCCCGTAGACCATTCCGGCCGCCCCTGCGGCCTTGGCCAGTATGACAACGCATTCCTTTACGACCTCCGGGTCTGGAATAGTCCCGAGCTCCTCGAAGGCAGCGGTCTGCAGAGCGTCGCCCGCGAGGAGCGCTGTGGCTTCCCCGTATGCGACGTGGCACGACGGCTGGCCCCTTCTGAGGTCGTCGTTGTCCATGCACGGCAGGTCGTCGTGTATGAGAGAGTAGCAGTGCATGAGCTCTACCGCGGCAGCGCATGGAAGCGCATCGTCGTATGAGCTCCCGACCGCCTCGCAGGAGGCGAGCGCGAGCATCGCCCTGACCCTCTTGCCTCCACCGAACAGGCTGTACTGCATGGCGTCGGAGACGCCGCTTTCAGCGGGATAGCCGTCAAATACGGTTCTCAGCTCGTTCTCCACGGCTACAATGTATTCGTCCGCTCTTGACTGACAGGCATCATTCATCTCTCGTCACGTGCTCCTCTCTGAATTTTTCTATGGAGGTCCTGGCCTCCTCTATTTTCTTCTGGCACGATTCGAGCAGGTCCACGGCCTCCTTGTAGAGCGCCACGGACTTGTCGAGCTCGATGTTCTCATCGGAGAGCTCACTGTCGATCTCCTCGATTCTCGCCATGCATTCCTCAAATGACTTTTCGCTCATCCCTGCTCACAGCCTCCACGCCTACCGTGCCGTCCCTCATAAGGAGGTCAAGCCTGTCTCCTATCTCCACAGAACCGGCGCTCCTTATGCGCCTTCCGTCCTTCTCCGCTATAACGTATCCCCTCGAGAGGGCCGCCACGGGGCTTACCGCGTCGATTCCGGCAGCAGCCTCCCTCAGCGAGAACTGCGCCTTTGACAGCCTGGAATCGACCCGCAGGTCCGCGGAATTTCTGAACTCCCTTATCCTTGATGTCCTCTCCCTCATGAGGGCCGTCATCCTGGTGTCTATATCCGAAAAAGTGAGGACAGCCATCCTCTCCCTGTCGTTTACGGATTTCTGCAGTCCCGCTGTCATCCTCTCGACCCTCGAGGCCATATCCCTCATGAGCTTCTTTTCGTCCGGGACCGCCAGCTCGGCGGCTGCGGAAGGCGTAGGGGCCCTCATGTCCGCAATGTAGTCGATTATAGTGGTGTCCGTCTCGTGGCCCACGGCCGATATGAAAGGCACCGGCAGCGCTGCGGCTGCCCTCGCGACCTTTTCCGAGTTGAATGCCGACAGGTCCTCGGAGCTTCCTCCGCCCCTTGCAATTATCACGACGTCGAGATTTTTGTCCCTTGAAGCCCTCTCTATAGCATGCACGAGCTCGCCCTCTGCGAGCACCCCCTGCACAGAGGCCGGGAAGAGCTTTATGTTTACGAACGGATACCGCCTTGAAACCACGTTGAGGATGTCCTGGAATGCCGCAGCGTCAGGGGAAGTCACGACGCCTATCGTCTTCGGGAACTGGGGCAGCGGCCTCTTCCTCTCGACTGCGAAGAGCCCCTCGTCCTTGAGCTTCTGGATGAGCTTTTCGAGCCTCGCAAGCTGGTCGCCCTCCCCTTCCTTTGCCATCGAATAGACATAGAGCTGGAAGGCTCCCCGCTTCTCGTAGAGGGTGGCGGAGCACCTGACTGTCACGCTGTCCCCGTCGGCAGGGTCGAACTTGAGGGTAGACGCGTATGAGTTGAACATCACCGCCCTCACGGACGCGTACCTGTCCGACAGCGTGAAATATATGTGTCCGGACCCGCGGGCCCTTGTGAAGTCGGAAATCTCGCCCGCGACGCAGAGATCCTGCACCACGGGATCCTTGTCGAGGACGCCCTTGACGTACCTGTTCAGAGAGGAAACGCTTACAGCCTTCACAGTCGCACCCCGGTTGCACTTGTCCCCGGCTTTTTGGGCCGGGAGCCGGTTTATTCCTTTCCCTCGGACTCCACCGGGGCTTTCTCCCCGATTGATCCGCTTATGTTCCTGAGCATCCCGTTTACGAACGAATAATCGCCTTCTCCGCCGTACTTCTTGGCGAGCTCAACCGCCTCGTTTATTACGACCCCTTTCGGGATGTCATCAAAATAAAGAAGCTGGGCCGTGCTGATCCTCAGTATGGCCAGCGTAGTTTTCGGAAGCCTCTCGAGCTTCCAGTTCTTGAGGTTCGGGACAATCAGCGCGTCGATCTCGTCGAGGTTTCCGAGGGTCTTTTCAACGAGGCTCGTGCAGAATTCGCTGTGCTCCAGGTCCCCCTCGTCCTCCAGCTCGTACACCTCTTCCGGGGAGGAATCCCCGTTGAGTTCGTGGGAGAACACGATCTTGAAAGCTGACTCCCTGGCCTTCCTCCTGCTCATGACCTCTCCTGGGGCTCCTCTTCCTCAATTCCGACGAAGTATATGTCGATGTTCCTGACGGTGAGCCCCGTCATCCCCTCTACCGCGTTCTTGAGGGAATGCTGGAGGTCCTTGTACACGTCGGGTATCTTGGCCCCGTGCCTGAGGATCACGCTGAGCTCTATGTCGAGGGTGTTCCCCTTGAGCTTGACCTTGAGCGGGTGCATGAGGCTGCGGGTGTCGTTCTTCGCGGTCTGTATCGAGTTCGACACTATGTCGGACACGTACGCGACTCCCTTGACTTCCCTCGCCGCGATCTGCGCTATGGACGCTATCACGTCCGTTGAGATCTTGAGGCTTCCGCTCGCCGGCGTATTTTCCTTTTGAGTTGTGCTGCGGTCAATGTTCATATGACTGATCTTCCCCGATTTAAAATATGCATAAAAACTGAATATTTATTATAGCATACAAAAATGGATGCGTATTCAGATCGAGATCTTGAGCGCCATGTCGTAGGTCTCCCTGTCGAAGGTCTTCTTCATGGCGAGGGCCTCGTCGATGTCGACGTCAGTGATTTTGCCGTCCCTCTCGGCTACTATCCTTCCGGTTATGCCCTGGGAGAGTAGGTCGACCGCGTGCACGCCCATCTTCGTGGCGGTTATCCTGTCCCTTACGGACGGAGACCCGCCCCTCTGCACGTACCCGAGGATCGTGGCCCTCGTCTCGATGTCCGGGAACCTCTCCTGGATGTACGCCGCTATGTCGAGGGCGTTTCCGCACCCTTCGGCGTTGAGGACTATGAAGTGCCTCTTGCCCGTGAGCTGAGTGCGGTGCATCCTGTCGATGACGTCCTTCTGCAGGTCAAACGGTATCTCCGGCACGAGTATCGCCATTGCGCCGCAGGCGAGGCCGGTGTTGAGCGCTAGATACCCCGCCTTGTGGCCCATGACCTGGACGACGCTGCAGCGGTCGTGGGACTGCGTGGTGTCGCGCAGCTTGTCTATTGCCTCCATAGCGGTGTTCATGGCCGTGTCGTACCCTATAGTGTAGTCCGTGCACGCTATGTCGTTGTCTATTGTGCCGGGTAGGCCAATTATCCCGATTCCGTACTTAGAGAGGTCCCTGGCCCCCCTGTATGTTCCGTCTCCGCCTATGCACACGAGCGCGTCGAGGTTGTACTTGCGGCAGACTTCCGCTCCCTTCTTGACGCCCTCCGGCTTCATGAACTCGGGGCATCTCGAGGTGTAGAGCATCGTGCCTCCCCTCTGGAGTATCGAAGACACCGACCTTATGTTCATTTCGTATATGTTCTCGTTCAGCAGGCCGGTATATCCGCGCTCGATTCCGAACACCCTCAGTCCGTTGAATATGGCGCTCCTGACGACTGCCCTTATGGCTGCGTTCATTCCCGGCGCGTCTCCGCCGCTTGTTAGGATGCCGATGGACTTGATTTCCTTCTTTTCCATTTCCTGTCTCTCACCTTTCACCTGACGACCACGTTTCCGCTTCCTGCCGTCTTCTCCAGGTACCACATGAGGTCGCTGTCCTGGCAGACGCCGAGGCTCGCGGGGGCGGAATAATATTTACCGTCTGACTCATTATAGAGCACGAGAGGCGTGTCTCCGCTGAAAATCCTCACCGCGCATATTATTTTATTATAAACATCTCCTGTCATGTTTGGAACTTTTATGAATAATCTTTTCCTCTTCCGGGCCTTTTTCGGGGGATTTGAGGGCTTTCCTGCCCCGGGATGGGCACTCATGTAGTCGTCCACGCTTGAGACTGCTGAGCAGATGAGCTTTGCGGGCTCGTCCTCCCTCACGGAGAGCCTCGCCTCCACGACTGCTACTGATGCGGGGACGAGGAGGCCCCTCACCTCGTCGAGCACGTTCTGGAACACCAGCATCTCAATGGACCCGGTTAAGTCCTCCACTGTCACATAGGCTATCATTGTGTTCTTTTTTGTGACCTTTATGTTGACTGAGGTTATAGAGCACAGCAAGACGACGTTCTCGTTGTCGTGCGATACAGCGTATTCCTGGCTCCTCATATCCGCTACAGTGCACGTGCTTATCTTCCCGGCGGCCTCCGCGTAGTCCTCGAGGGGGTGTCCCGAGAGGTAGAGCCCGGTCGTCTCCTTTTCGAGCCTCAGCTTGTCGGCCCTGTCGTACTCGGCATCGGTGTTTATCCTTACCTCGTCCGAAGCTCCCGAATCCTGCAGGCTGCTCTCAAAAAGGGATGTCTGCCCGTCCACGTTGCGCTTGCGGTCCTCCTCGAGGTCGTCCAGGATCCTGTCGAGGCCCTGTATGAGCCCGAGCCTCGGGAGCCCGAAGCAGTCGAACGCACCGCACATAATGAGGTTTTCGAGGGCCCTCCTGTTGAGTTCGGTCCCGCCGGTCCTCCTCAGGAAATCCATGAAGCTTTTGAAATCCCCGCTTTCGCGCTCCTTTACGATGGAGTCTATCTGGCTCCTGCCCACGCCCTTTACGGCGCAGAGCCCGAACCTTACGGCCCCGTCCTCGCAGGTGAATCCGCTCACGCTCCTGTTTATGTCAGGCGGCAGTATCTTTATCCCGAGCCTCCTGCACTCTGTAATGTACTTTATGACGTCGTCCGTCACGTCGATAACCGAGGTGAGAAGCGCGGCCATGAATTCAGCCGGGTAATGGCATTTTAAGTATGCGGTCTCATACGCCACGCAGGCGTATGCAGCTGCGTGGGACTTGTTGAAGGCATACGAGGCGAAGTTCGCCATCTCGCCGTATATCTCCCTCGCGGTTTCCTCGCTTATGCCGTTCTTGATGCATCCGGGGCACTCCTTGCCGGGCTCCGTGCTCCCGAATATGAACCTCTCGCCGGCCTCCTCCATTACGGCCTTCTTCTTTTTGGCCATCGCCCTCCTCACGAGGTCGGCCTGCCCGTAGCTGAACCCTGCGAGTGCCCTGAATATCTGCATGACCTGCTCCTGGTAGACTATGCACCCGTAGGTGACCTCGAGTATGGGCTTTAGCCTCGGGTCCTTGTACTTTATGTTCTCGGGATGGTGGCGGTTCTCTATGTAGGTGGGTATCGAATCCATAGGGCCCGGCCTGTAGAGGGAAACCACGGCTATCAGGTCCTCGATTGTCTCCGGAACGAGCTGCGTGAGCACCTGCGTCATTCCCGATGATTCGAACTGGAATACTCCGACGGTATCGCCCCTGGCGAGCATCTTAAAGGTCTCCGGGTCGTCCATCGGTATGGAAGACACCGAAAACTCCGGATTTTTCCTCTTTACGTCCTTTTCCGTGTCGCTTATCACCGTGAGGGTCTTGAGGCCCAGGAAGTCCATCTTGAGGAGCCCCAGCTCCTCGAGGGCCGTCATAGTGTACTCCGTGACGGACTGGCCGTCGTTGACCGCGAGCGGGACGTAGCTCATGACCTCGTCCCTTGTTATGACGACTCCTGCCGCATGGGTCGAGGCGTGCCTCGGCATACCCTCTACCCTGGAAGCCAGGTCTATGAGTTTAGCGACCTGCGGGTCCTCATCGCACATGCGCTTTAAATCGGGGGAAATCTCCATCGCCTTGCTGAGCGTCATCCCCAGCTGCTGCGGTATCGTCTTGGCGACTGCGTCGACCCTGCCGTAGCTCATTCCCATGACGCGGCCTATGTCCCTCACGGCCTGCCTCGCCTTGAGGGTGCCGAAGGTCACTATCTGGGCCACGTGTGAAGGGGTGTACTTCCTCGTGACGTAGTCTATTACCTGCTGCCTCTTTTCGAAGCAGAAGTCTATGTCGAAGTCCGGCATCGTGACCCTCTCGGGGTTTAGGAACCTCTCGAACAGCAGGTTGTACCTCATCGGGTCGATTCCCGTTATCCCCATGCAGTACGCAGCGAGGCTTCCGGCCCCGGAGCCCCTTCCGGGCCCCACCGGAATGTCGTGCGTCTTTGCGTAGTGGACGAAATCCCAGACAATCAGGTAGTAGTCTATGTATCCCATCTTCCTGATGACCGAAATCTCGTACTCGAGCCTGTCGGTCACCTCTTTCGAGGGATTTTCGCCGTATTTTTCCTTTAAGCCGTCCCTGCAGAGTTTTAAGAAGAACTCCTCGTTGGGGGATCCGTCCGGCGTCGAGAAATGCGGGAGCTTCGTGACCCCGAACTGGAAGTCGTAATTGCACTTGTCCGCTATCTTCTTCGTATTCGTGACGGCTTCCGGTACGTATTTGAAGAGCTCCGCCATCTCCCCGGTGGATCTCACGTAGAAGTTGTCCGTCGTGAACTCTAGGACCGAGTCCTCCATCGTGTGGTTCGTCTGGATGCAGATTAGTGCGTGCTGCATCTCGAAATCCTGCTTCTCTATGTAGTGGCAGTCGTTTGTCGCTGCAAGCTCTATCCCGAGCTCCTTCGAGAGCTTTATTATCTCCGGGATTATCCTCTTCTGCTCGGGGATCCCGTGGTCCTGCAGCTCCAGGTAGTAGTCTTCGCCGAACAGGCCCTTGTAGAAGAGCGCCGCCTCCTTCGCGGCCTCGTAGTCGCCGGCGAGCAGCGCCTGCGGAATCTCGCCTGCAAGGCAGGCGGAGAGGCAGACGAGCCCCTCGTGGTATTTTGTGAGCAGCTCCCTGTCAATCCTCGGCTTTGAGTAGAATCCCTCTATGTTTGAGAGCGACACGAGCTTGATGAGGTTCTGGTATCCCGTTTCGTTCTTGACGAGCAGTATCAGGTGGTAAGGGGAAGAATCGAGCCTCGGGACCCTGTCCTTCCTGGTCCTGCGCGCCACGTAGACCTCGCAGCCGATTATAGGCTTTATGCCCTTTTTCTTAGCGGCCTTGTAGAACTCTACGCAGCCGTACATGACACCGTGGTCCGTAATGGCCACGGCAGTCTGCCCCAGCTCCGCTATTTTGTCCATCAGCCTGTCGATGCGGCAGGCCCCGTCAAGGAGGCTGTATTCCGTGTGCAGGTGCAGGTGCACGAAGTCACTTCTGTCCATTTGTTCCCTCCCTGAGCTCTGCTGCTATGCTCCTTATTTTTGAGAGCCTGTGCGAAACCCCAGATTTTGTGAGCCCCCTGCCGGTCTTTGCGCCTAGTTCAGTGAGCGACAGCTCCGGGTTTTCCACCCTGAGCCCCGCTATCTCCCTCAGTTCTTCGGAGAGGACCTCGAGTCCCGCATTTTCCTCGATGTACCTTATTGCGTCTATGTCATCCTGGGCGGCGTTTACGGTCTTGTCTATGTTTGCGCTCTCGAAGTTCACTCTCCTGTTTGTGTCGTTCCTTAAGCTCTTGTAGATCTTGAGGTTCATGAGGTCCATCGCGCTGTTCGAGGCCCCCATGAACGTGAGAGCGTCCACTATGGACTCGCTGTCCTTGATGTAGGCTATGTACCTGTTTCCGCGGTTCCTTATCTTCATCTGCACCCCGGCCTCGTAAAAGAGCTCCACCAGGTCGTAGGTGAGGTTCTTCCTCGGGCATGTGAACTCGAGAATATACTCCTTCGAGGGGTCCGCCATAACCCCGCAGGCTATGAAAGCTCCTGCGCAGAATGCCCCGGGGCACGAAGAGCACCTGAAATT